>HF987968.1 GCA_000434635.1 Firmicutes bacterium CAG:110
CGGCGGCAGCCACATCTGCATGTGGGCAGGCATCCTCTGCATATGCTGCTGCACCTGCTCCCAGACCTCCCGCTCGATAATCGGCTCATGGACATTCTTGAACACGGCCCAGTTTTCCTCCGGATTCGGAATGCGGACCTTATTCTTGAAGGACTTGGAATAGGTTTTGAAATTCACAATATCCCCACAATACTCCTGCTGCCGCAGAATCTTTTCAACGGTGGACTTGCACCATTTGTAGGGATCAGGCTGGGACACCTTGCCGCCTCTGGGAAGCCCCTTCTCCCGCCAATAGGCCATGGGAATCAAGACTTTTCTCGCCTGTAGGATACCGGCAATGGTTTCGTTTCCCTTGCCCTCCATCGCCATGGCGAAAATGTCCCGCACCACAGCCGCCGCTTCCGGGTCGATGATCCACCATTTTTTATTCTCCGGGGATTTCTTGTACCCATAGGGCGGCTGAGCCAGAGGTTCTCCGGCGTTGCCCCGCAGACGGTGGGAGCTTCTGACCTTGCGGCTGATGTCACGGGCGTACATTTCATTGAACATTAGTTGTTCAGGAAAGGTACAAAAAGTAAGCAAAAATCCAGTATTCATGCGG
>HF987969.1 GCA_000434635.1 Firmicutes bacterium CAG:110
CTAAGGTTTGCAAGAAAGCCAATGCTTACATCAAGTCCGGTATGAACCGCTCTGCTGCTTTCAAGCGGGCATGGTCTGAAACCTATGTCAAGGCTGCTAATCTCCAGAACGGAGACAAAATTATGGTTACGACCTATTCCAATCTCTGGCGGGAAATGGTTACTGCACCCGCGACCGTGATTTGTGTTAACATGTTCGGCAAAAATGTCAACATCATGGTCAAAGCTGTCGACGGTATGAAAGAGTTCTTTACGGATGCTTTCATGCCCGCCGCCCAAATGGTCGAAATCGTCTAACAGACGTTTCACATAATCAATAATCAGGAGGTCAACACAATGGACACCAAGATCAAGGAAATTCGTGAATTGAAGCGGATGCAAGAAGAACTTGCGGCAGAGCTTGACGCGCTGGTCGATGAAGTCAAGCGGTACATGGACGCGGAGGGCGTGGACACCATCAGCGGCACGGACTGGAAGGGGACATACAAGGCCGTGACTAGCGCCAGGTTTGACAGCACGGCATTTAAGAAAGCTATGCCCGATCTGGCCGAGGCGTTCACGAAAACAACCACAAGCAAAAGATTTTGCATTGCATGAACAAGGAGGTGAGGGAATGGAAGACCACGATATGCTGCTGATTATAATAATT
>HF987970.1 GCA_000434635.1 Firmicutes bacterium CAG:110
CCGCCGTTTTCACCACGAAAACGGCGGTTTTTCTAACTTTTTAGGGTGGTTTGAAAGACCCTGAAATTGGCTTGGCGTTAATTTGGCGTTATTTTTTTGAAGGATTCAAATTTTTGAAAAATCGGGATTTTGAAAAACCGGATTTTCCGAACTTTTTTGAGGTCATTTATTTTTGGTGAAAAATAGACGCAACAGGGCAGGGAAAATTGATTATTCCGCAAACTCGGGAAATACTTAACTTTTGGGTCTTCTTTTGAATCAATAATATCATGACAATTTTGGATGAAACCACAACTTTTCAGAAGATACCAAAAGTTGCTGCGCGCACCATGATTTGGCGTTATTTTCTATGATGGAAAGCCGGTTTCAGTGCCTCAACCATAAAACAAAGCAGGTAGGACATGAAATCCGACCTGCTTTGTTTTATACCTGAGTATTTATGCTCCGGTTTTGCAGAGCATATTTTCAAGGGCGTTGGATGCTGTGCGATCATTCTCTTTCAGGGCGTGGGCGTAGATGTTCATGGTCGTGGAAGCCTGTGCATGACCCAAACGGTTGGACACGGTACGGACATCCTGATGCGCAGCGATCAGCAGGGTAGCTGAGGTATGACGCAGTCCGTGGAACGGAATGTGCGGAAGCTGATCGGATGGCTCCTTGTTTGCATTGTAGCGATCTATGGCATCCTGGAAGGTGGCGTAGGGTGTGGAGTAGCTCATCATGGAGCCATCAGACTGGGTAAAGAGCCAGTTGTTGCCCTTCCAGTAGGCACCCAGCGATTCCTTTGTTTTGGTCTGCTCGACCATCATGCTGTGGAGCCGATCTGTCAGGAATCTGGGGATGCTGACCTCTCGGCGGGAGTTTTTCGTTTTCGGTGCTTTGCAGACCTGCTTGCCGTCCACTACTGCTGCGGCTTTGGTGACGCTGACGGTGCTGTTCTCAAAGTCAATATCAGACCATTGCAGCGCCAGCATTTCTCCTTTCCGCAGACCGGAGAAGACAGCCAGATTGAAAAGAACTCTGAGCTGTTCCGGCATGGTTCTGGTCAGCGTGTAATCACCAACCTGATACTGGATGCCGGTGTCATCCACCCGGCTGTGCCCTCGTGTATACCAGCGGATTGTACCAAAAGAGCGTCTGGACAACGCAGATCAGGTAATTGATGATAATATCTCCATGTTTGATGTGTGTCAACTCATGGAGCAGAACATGATTCAACTCGGATTTCGATAATCTGTCGATGCCGTCTTTGGGAAGAACCACGAATGGCTTCTGCCACCCGAAGTTGACCGGAGCGGTAATGAATCTGGACTGCCGCAGTTCGATATTTTGTTTTAGTCCCAGCCTGCGTTGGCACTCGTCAAACCGCTTGCGGATTTGATGGGATGGGTCCGTTGCAAATTGCTTGACTGTATGAAGCCGCCAGTTTCCGCCCCAATACACACCGGTCAGTACCAGAACACCTGCCAACCAAATTATCAAAACGACAAAAGCAAAATGGCTGTTTCCAGGACTGGCGATCAGTTCTGTTGTATCCTGAAGCCATCCTGTTCCCGTAGCAGTTACAGCAGTATTGCTGGAAGCATTGGAAATCGCAAATGCCTGCTGTCCAACGGATTTCGCGGGTCGTAACGTAGGCCATATCCCACTTGGGAGCAATGACAGAAAAAGAGAACCAAGCAGGACAAACCAGCTGTGATACTGGAAACGTAGGGATAACCGATTGCGAAGCAGCCATTTCAGGCCAAGCATTACGCAAATGAGGCAAGCGTTCCACAGGTTCCCTATCAAGAATTGTTCTAAGAACATCATAATCGCCTCATTGCCGGCGCTTTTTGTCCAGGATACTCTGCAATTCATCCAGGTCTTCAGGGGTCAAATCCTTCTGATCCAGGAAACTGACGACCATCTGTTTCATGGCTCCGTCAAAGAAACGGTCTGCCAGTGTGCGACTCTCCGCCGCCAGATAATCATCTTTCTTCACGCAGGGCGTATAGACAAAAACACGGCTTTCCTTTTCGTGTACGATCACGCCCTTCTTTTCCAGGCGGGATAGCATTGTGTAGATTGTTTTCGGACTCCAATCCTTTGTCTTAGCCAAACGGTCCGTGATCTCGTTGGTGCTGATGGGGGCATACTTCCAAATAATGTCCATCACTTCAAACTCGGCATCCGAAATCTGCGGCAAGTTTTTCATATCATCTCTCCAATTCTTACGGATGTAAGAATTATTATACAGCACGAAAACATGGATGTCAATGTTTCTTTGCGTTCTTAATTAAAACATAAAAACCATAATCGTCACAAGGTATGTATAAATGGTTTCTATGATTCCGTATACTGCGGGCAATGCTTTTGTAATATAAGAATTCGAAAACCAGGCATATCCAACATTCCGGAAATGCCTGATTCCTGTTTGTTAAGACGATTTTTGAACTTGAGAAAATCAAGCTCGAATCTACCCTTAAAAGTTGGGGATGTCAAGCCTGTCAGTACCGGAAACTTTTTCGGAAACAGCACTTGACGGAAACTTGGCGTTAATTTGGCGTTATTTTTTCTCAAAAATGGCCTAAAGATACCCCATAAGACGGGATGACACAAAACCGTGGAGACGAAAAAGTGCTTGCAATACCAGCACTTTTCGCATGTTACGAGACAAAACCAAATGTTTTATCCTGCGCTCGTAATGAGAAGGTCGCCTGTTCGAGTC
>HF987971.1 GCA_000434635.1 Firmicutes bacterium CAG:110
ATCAGTATATACCTTTGGGTTATAATCAGCCGTACAGTTCTTTTCTGACGGCCTTCGCCGCATCCAGAAACCGCCGTACCGTAGGCGTCGGCTCCGGGGAATGGAGGATGCCGTAGGGGATGTTGTGTTCCCATTCGACAGGAATGACCTTTAGAAGCGGATGGACATTCGCCCAGCCGGGAATCGCCAGCAGCACATCGTTGGTGTTCTCGCAGCGGTTGAACACGTCCATGCTGTAAAAATCAAAATCCACAATGTGAATTTGCGGGTGGTGCTGCCACAGATCGTCCCGAAGCTGATCGACATAGTGGCTCCAGCCGCGGCGCATCAGCAGCAGATTCTCCCCATAGAGGTCAGAAACTTGCAGCTTGTCTTTGTCCGCCAGCCGGTGGTGGATGGAGACTGCACAGCAGAAGCGCCCCCGCGTCAGCTCCAACCCGGCACAGCCCCGCAGGTGCAGCATGGTCTCATCAAAAATACCGCCTACAATATCAATGTTTTTGCCGAGATTGGCAAGAATTTCCCGCGCATTTTCCGGCGTGTTCTCAAAGGGCACGATCTGGAATTTAATATCGGGGTGCAATGCTTGCACTCTCGACCAGAGATCCATCAAAAGCTGTGCGGGCGTCATGGGAGACGAGCCGATGCGGAGGATGTTTTCGTCCTCCTGCATGGCGTTCTTCGCCCGCGTCACAGAGTCGCGGCAATATTGGATGATGTATCTGGCGTCCTGATACATGGAGCGTCCAGCTTTTGTCAATGTCAGCCCACGGTGACTGCGGTCGAATAGCTTCACGCCGAGGGATTCTTCTAAAAGATTGATCTGCTTGATGACAGCCGTGGGCGTGATGTAGCTTTCTTCGGCGGCTTTGTTGAAGCTGCCTGCATCCGCCACGCGCAGAAAAGTTTCAAGCTGTGGGTTATACATGAAGCACCTCCTTTATTTTATAGCATTCCAAAATGTTTCAATGCCTCCGTAATGGCTCTTTCCTTTTCCAGTGGGCATTGTGGCTGCCTGGCATCCTCGGATTTCGGTTTATTATAGTTCTCGCGCTCGATAATGCCGTGTTTCTGCTTTACCTGAGCGATATAAAGACTGCTGACATTCAAGCCACTGTGTTCCAAAACATAATCCTTGATTTGCCCATAGGTTGCCAGTCCTCTTTTATCCTGCACCATTTCTTCCACATCCACATCAATGTTGATATGTGTTACCGGGTTTCTCAGAACTAAGAGACATACCGTCTCGACGGTAGTCTCAGATTCCAAGGACAATTCTTTTACTTCCCCGCCTTCAACAGG
>HF987972.1 GCA_000434635.1 Firmicutes bacterium CAG:110
CAGATAGCAAAGTCAAAATGCAGCTCAGCCGCACCCGCGCAAAACTGTGTACATATCTGGAACAGGAGGGAATCCAAGTATGAATGGGAAAAAACTGTTAATCGGTTTGAGTTATATTGACCGAAAGTACATTGAGGAATCCGAACAGGATATGCCTGTCAGAAACGCAATCACTACTACCATAAACCAGAATAAAGCACAATTAAAATGCCTGTCCACAAAGAAAATATGGCTGATCGCCGCCGTGATTGCGCTGACTCTGCTGCTGGTTGGATGTGCGATTATATATGCGAGATGGTCTTCTGGATTGGAAGATTGGTTTCGTCCCAGCAACACGATCCGTCAACAGGCTGAACAGAGTGGTCTATCTGTGATTTATCCGCAGGATCAGATTCAAGAAGACGGCTTGTCGGCTACCGATCAGGGTATAACCGTTTCCGTTAAGCAGACTATTGTAGATCAGTGGCGTGCTAGTATTGTTTTGAAGATTGAAGGTTTTGAATTACCAGATGGGGTACGGCCCTGCTTTTATGGAGAAAGACCCACTCTTGACGGAAATGCTGAGTTTTGTGGTTCTGCCGGTTATCATTTCTATGACGGAATCGTCACAAACGAATCCGGAGAATCTGTTTATAAGAATGGCGAACCTGTCAAAGAAGAACATTACCCCATGGAAGAGTTTAGTGACTACAGCTATGTTGTAGGCAGATACTACCTGCCGGATGGGAGCATGGAGTTGACTTTGAGCTACAATTTTATCGATTCCAGCGGTGCGAACCTTGGAAAGATATTAAATCTTTCTTTTACAGGATTTGGCAAGGAAACAGACCTTGGGAAAGCAACGACCGAGACAGAACGGTTGGTTTCTGGAAGCTGGAAACTCTCTATTCCACTAAATGGAACCGAACGGGCTATTGAAATAGCTCCCAATGCACCTCTAAACGAAGACGGAATGACTCTACTAAAGGCTACTATCGGCCAGATGTCCGGTCAGATAGAGCTTCAGCTGACAGCCTATTATGCAGGCTATGAAAGTAACGAAGGATTAAATCCCAGCTTAGCTGGAATCAGAATGAAAGATGGCAGTTTTGTTCAGGTAGCTGAAAGCAGTTTATACTACAAAGACCGGGATAATCTGGTGTATGTTGTGGAATACCGAAACTTTAATGAAATTATTGATCTGTCTCAGGTTGAAGCGTTGGCCTTCCAGAGCGGCTGGGAAAAGGATCCTGCTGGAAAGCCTACCATTCCGGTCTACGAATATATTCCTGTCTCATGATTACGTAAGCTGATTT
>HF987973.1 GCA_000434635.1 Firmicutes bacterium CAG:110
ATTTTCACGCTTTTGAAGCGGAAAATCCGGGGGATTTGCGTTTGTTAATACTGCGCCGCCTCGGCGCTCTTGAGCTGCAATTGAAGCCGATCCGCAATCAGCGCGATGAACTCACTATTGGTAGGCTTCCCCTTGGTATTGCTCACCGTATACCCAAAGAACCTTTGCAGGGTATCCAGATCGCCCCGATCCCATGCCACCTCGATGGCGTGGCGGATCGCCCGCTCCACCCGGCTGGGGGTTGTCCCGAAGGTTTTTGCTACCTGGGGATACAGCACCTTCGTGATGGCGTTGATCACGTCCATGTCGTTTACCGCGATGATGATGGCCTCCCGCAGGTACTGGTAGCCCTTGATGTGGGCGGGAACGCCGATCTCGTGGATGATGCCCGTAACCATGGACTCGATGCTGGTCTTGTCCGGACGGCGCTTCTCCGCGGATTTCTGACCGTCGCCGCCCCGGATCTCCTCAAGCCGCTCCACCAGCGCGGTCATATCGCAGGGCTTCAGCATCAGATACCGCACCCCCAGATTGGCCGCTGCCGCGGACACGTACTGCGTCACAAAGACGGAGGTCGCCAGCGTGATGGGGCGGCGCTCCATGCCGGATACGGCTTTCAGAACGCTGATGCCGTCCTTTTTGCTCAGCATCAGATCCAGCACCAGAACGTCGGGCTTCCGCTCCTCGACCATGCGAATGGCCTGTTCCCCGTCGTTGGCCGTTCCAACGACCTGGAAACCGTCGGCGTGCTGCAATGCGGCGGTCAGGGCGGTGCAGAAGTCGTCCGCGCTGTCCGCGATCAATACGGTTGTTACATGTTCCATATACAGTCCTCTCCTGTCATGTAAAAGATTAGATTTTGCTCCCCAATGCCACGAATCACGAAAACCCGTGTGCGACAAATAAAGAATACCATGAAGCACGCAGTTTTGCAAGGAAAAACAAAAATAATCGCTCGTCAAAAACAGCGCGTTTTCGACAATTTCGACGGATATCGAGAACTTTTCTACATTTTTCGACAAAATGCGGCAGTCCGTGCGGACAGTTGACGGAAGGGGAAGACTGGTGTAAAATGGCCGTGAATACTGTCAGGAGGGACAAATCATGAACGAAGTATGGAATCTGGACGTTATTTACCGCGGCTTTGACGACCCCGCCTTTGCCGCGGACATGGAAAAGCTGGAGAAGCTTGTACAGGATTATGTGGCCTTTGCCGGGGAACTGGATAAGCAGACGCCCTTGGACGGCCTGAAAAAGGGCGTCGCCCTGGAAGAATCCCTGTCGGAGCTTTCCGGGAAGCTGGTGGAATACGCTTTTCTGCGCCAGTCGGGCAACACCCGGGACGCGGAAGCCGGCTCCCGACTGGGACAGGTGATGCAGGTCCTCACCGGCGCTGCCGGCGCGCAGGCGCAGTGGCGGGAGTGGGTGTCGAAAATCCCCGATTTAATGGTATTGGTGGCCGGGGACGAGACGCTGAAGGACTACACCTTCCTGTTTGAAAGCCTGCTGCGAAACAGCTCCCATCTGCTGGGAAGTCTGGGCGAGCAGATCAGCGCCAAGCTGTCCATGTCCGGCTCCAGCGCGTGGAGCGACCTGCAGGAATATCTGACCAGCACCGTGCCGGTGAGCTACAACGGCGGGACGACCAATCTGTCCGCCATCCGCAATCTGGCCTATGACCC
>HF987974.1 GCA_000434635.1 Firmicutes bacterium CAG:110
CGGCTGCGGGAAACCCGCGGCAGCCGATTTGTGTCATTTTGCCTGTTTCATGGAAAGGCCGATACGGTGGCGCTTTTCGTCTACGTTCAGGACGACCACCTTCACAACGTCGCCGACCTTGACCACCTCGCTGGGATGGCGCAGACGCCGGTCGCAGACCTCGGAAATATGCACCAGACCGTCCTGATGGACGCCGATGTCCACGAAAACGCCGAAGTCAATGACGTTGCGCACCGTGCCGGTCAGCTCCATGCCGGGCTTTAAGTCCTTCATTTCCAGCACGTCCTTGCGCAGAATGGGGGCGGGCAGCTCGTCACGGGGGTCGCGGCCGGGCTTGCTCAGCTCCTTCGCAATGTCAAGCAGCGTCGGCTCGCCCACGGCGCATTCCGCGGCGGCCTTGCTCAGGCCGTAGGCGTTCAGCTTTTCCGTCAGGGTGGAGAAATCGTCGCCCTTTTTGCAGCCCAGAAGGTTCAGCAGCGCCTTTGCGGCGGCGTAGGACTCCGGATGGACGCCGGTGTTGTCCAGAATCTCCTTGCTTTCGGGGATACGGAGGAAACCGGCGCACTGCTCAAAGGCTTTCGGGCCGAGCTTGGGAACCTTTTTCAGCTGGGCGCGGCTGGTGAAGGGGCCGTTTTCCTCCCGATAGGCGACGATATTCTTCGCCGTGGTTGAGGTCAGACCGGAAACCTGCTGCAAAAGGCTCCGGGAAGCGGTGTTGGCGTCCACGCCCACGGCGTTGACGCAGTCCTCCACCACAGCGCCAAGGGCGGCGTCCAGCTCCTTCTGGGGGCAGTCGTGCTGGTACTGTCCCACGCCGATGGCCTTGGGGTCGATCTTCACCAGCTCGGCAAGGGGGTCCTGCAGCCGCCGGGCGATGGACACGGCGGAGCGGAGATTGACGTCGTAGTCGGGGAATTCCTCCGCCGCAAGGGGAGAGGCGGAGTAGACGGAAGCGCCAGCCTCGCTGACGATCATGTAGCTGGCCTCCGGGAAGGATTTCAGCAGCTCTACGGTCATGGCCTCGGTTTCACGGGAAGCGGTGCCGTTGCCGATGGCGATGTGCTTGACGCCGTATTTGCGCATGAGGACGGACAGGGAGGAAATGGCTTCCTGCTTTTTCCGCTCGCTGAAAGTGGGATAGACCACGGTGGTGGCCAGAACCTTACCGGTGGCGTCCACCACGGCGACCTTGCAGCCGTTGCGGTATCCGGGGTCAAGACCCATGGTGACGAAGCCCTTGACGGGGGGCTGCATCAGCAGCGGCTTCAGATTCAGGGCAAAATTGCGGATAGCGCCCGCGTACGCCCGGTCGGACAGGTCGCTGCGCACCTCCCGCTGGATGGAGGGGAAGATCAGCCGCTCATAGGCGTCCTCAGCGGCGGCGCGGACGAAGGCGGAGACCTGCATGGTGGGCTTCAAAGCGGCGCGGCACACCAGCGCTGCGCCCTCATTGCCCGCGAGAATGACGTTGGGCTTGAGAACGCCCTCTTTTTCGCCCCGGTTCATGGCGAGGATCTGGTGATCCAGCACCCGGGAGATGGGCTGGGAGAAATCGTAATAGAGCTTGTAAACGCCGTCGGCCTCCGCGTCCTCGGCGGCGGTGCAGGTCAGCATTCCCCGGCGCATCACCAGCTCCCGCAGAGACTTGCGGATGTCGGCGTCGTCGGAAAGATCTTCGGCAATGATGTCATTGGCACCCTGTAAGGCTTCTTCCACGGAATTGACGCCCTTTTCCGGGTCGATATAGCCCTCGGCCAGCACGGCGGGGTCTTGTCCGTCCTGAGCGAAAATGGCCTCGGCCAGAGGCGCAAGCCCTTTTTCCCGGGCGATGGAGCCGCGGGTGCGGCGTTTCTGCTTGTAGGGGCGGTACAGGTCTTCCACCTCCGCCATGGTGGCGGCGCTGTCGATGGCGTCGGACAGCTCCTGCGTCAGCTTGCCCTGATTTTCGATGGACTTTTTCACTTCGTCCCGGCGCTCCTGAAGATTGCGCAGGTAGGTCAGGCGGGTCTCCAGATTCCGCAGCGTCGTGTCGTCCATGGCGCCGTGCATTTCCTTGCGGTAGCGGGCGATAAAGGGAATGGTGTTGCCCTCGTCCATGAGGTTCACCACATTCTGAACATATTCCAGCTTCTGACCCAATTCCTCGGCCAGAATTTCGGGGATCGATTTCATGTTTACTGCTCCTTTGCGATCGTTGGGTGGTGTGAAAGAGATAATCGGAAATTCTATCCCGGGAAGTATACCACGGATTTGAAAATCCCGCAAGTTTTTTCTTGACAATCTTTTCCCACCGCGCTATAATGTGCAAGTAACCTATGGGCCTGTAGCTCAGCTGGGAGAGCGTTCGGTTCGCATCCGAGA
>HF987975.1 GCA_000434635.1 Firmicutes bacterium CAG:110
ATGCCCGGCTCTACGCCATAGCTGTTGGCAGGAACCCACATTGTGGCATCCTTTGCCATCTTACCGTTGCCATTGTTAAACAGATAGTAATCATCGCCTACCTTGGTAAAGCCCTTTGCTCTGGCATAGTCGCTGAAATAGTAGGTTTCACCTTCAATGTCTACGAAACCGTCCCCTACCAAATAGCCGTTCTCATCGCACCAATACTTGCCCGCGCTAAGCTCACAGCCCTGCTGCGCCGTATTGTTGTCGATGTAGCAGCTCCTATTTTGGTAGACAAGTCCGGCAGTGGCAGTGAAGATGATACCGCCCTCTAACTGGATTGCACCATAGAATGGCTTACCGTTCTCGTCGCAGTAATAAAGTTTTCCGGGTTCAAAGGTGTCCATGGTGCCGTCATAGGTCACAAAGCCGTTGCACAGGCCGGTCATCAGACCGGTTTTCTCGTCAAAGTGATACCAGGTATAATCCATGACATTGTCGAGAACCGTTGGGGCGTTTCCATAGGCAATATAGCCGTTCCGCTCAATCCAGTATGTGCCCTCTTCCAGGGTCACGAACCGGCGGAACCAGGATTCGCCAGCGACAAAATACTTGGTGCCTTGTTCATCTGTACGGAAAGCGCCTCTTACCAGCTTGCCATCTTCATCGAAAGTGTAGAACAATCCCTTCACGTCCGCTTCGGTATAGCCTGTCAGCATCGTGCCGTTCTCTTTATCGAAGTAGTAGAAGAAGGAGTTGCCGTCTGCGTCTGCAATGGACTGCCAGCCGGTGGCAAGCACGCCCAT
>HF987976.1 GCA_000434635.1 Firmicutes bacterium CAG:110
GGAGAGCTGTCACCGAAGGTGACTGATACTAATTCTTAATAAGCCTATTTAACTATTCGCAACGATGTGATATACTATATCTGGGTGATGAATATGGCTTCCAGATATAAATTCAGTGAAAAAGAAATCGAAGGAATTGAGCAGGCTCGCAAAGAAAACAAAGATAAGCGAGCAGAATGACGGTTGAAAGCACTTGAGGTGCGGGCAAAAGGAGCAAGCTCCGGGGAAGTTTCTGCAGCAACCGGATTTCATGCTGCCTATGTTACACAGCTTGTCGCAAAATATAGAGATCATGGACTGGATGCAATTTCCGGCAATCACTACGGTGGAAACCACCGCAATATGAGCGTAGAGGAAGAAGCAGCCATTCTTGCGCCTTTTAAGGAACGAGCAGAAAAAGGTGAATTGGTCGAGGTCAGTGAGATCGCAAAGGCATACCAGGCAGCAGTAGACCATCTGGTCAGCAATGGTCAAATCTACTTTGTTCTGCATCGGCATGGATGGCGAAAGGTAATGCCCCGAAGCAAGCACCCCAGAAAGGCCAGCGATGAAGAAATCGCGGCCTCAAAAAAATTAACACCACAGTAAAGGAACTTCAATTTATCCACAACTCCAGGAAAATCCGCCTTATGTTCCAGGATGAAGCCGGATTTGGCAGGATCAACAAGCCAAAATACTGCTGGTGCAGGAAAGGGATCCGTCCCAGTGTGCCCTGCCACCATATTCGTGAGTATCGTTACGCCTACGGAGCAGAGGAACCGCTGACGGGTAATGGGTACTTTCTTGTCGTGCCTTATTGCAATACTGCCTGTATGAGTATCTTTTTGAAGCAGCTGTCTGATACTATTTCCTGATTAAAATCTT
>HF987977.1 GCA_000434635.1 Firmicutes bacterium CAG:110
GCCTCAGCCATCCGTTCATGGATGGCTGCCAGCATAGCAAGACGTCTTTGATCACGTAAGGAATTATCCTTCTCCAATGACATCCGGATAATTTCCTAAAATTGAAGAATCCCGGAATTGGTATCACCCAACTCCGGGATTTTTTGATTATCCAAAGCTGTCCAGATCGTTCAGCATTTCCAAGATGTCTGCGCTGACCTGTTCCACATTCTCATGGGGATTGGCAGCTGGTGGTGCAGGAAGCGGAACACCGGAGCTGAGCCGTTCTTCGATCAGCTGCCGGATTTTTTCTTCCAGCATCCGGGTATTTAGATCGGAAACATGAACCTGAATGCGTACCCGACCATCCAGCAGCCCCGGGTTATCCTCCAGATATTTGTTCAGAGCAGCTACAATGATCGGGCTTTTCTTGTTGCCCAGCTGCTCAAGGAACTGGCCTGCCTGTCGTCCTTCGGCAGTGTTCATACCAAATTGAAGGGTGTAACGGTACTTTCCATCTTGAATCAACGCGGTTCACCCCCGTTTATGGCTAAGTTCTCAGAAGAGAAAGCTGCCCTTCTGCCATTGTCCGATAGCCGATAGCATTGGCGTTCACATTTTCTACGAAACTGGCTGAGGCTACCAGAGGGGAACGCTCCAGATAATCCCGGAACAGGACAGAGCCACCACCAATGAAGACTGCCGGGTTAGAACGCAGATCTACCTTCAGTTCACGCAGCTGATCCAGAATATCCTTCGCGTGCTGTTCCGCGGACTTGCGGATGGTATCCTTTACATCCGCGGGGAGAATGGTTTCCTTGCCGCACAGCACGGCGCTGATATGTTCATCCTCAATCTGCATATCATGCAGGGCGCCGACCCTGCGGATGATGTCATTGTTCATGGTAATGACGCCGGTTTCCAGACTGCGGCAGAATTGCATGTCGGGCTTACCGCTGCGCAGGAGCAGAACATCGGTGGTGTAGCCGCCAATGTCGATCAGAAACAAGCGCAGATGATGCTTGAGCTGGCTTTTCTGAGGTGCGATGGCAGCAAATGCCTGCGGATATACAAAGACATCCCGAATCAGAATGGTCATAGGCTTGTCATTGTAAGAGAATTGGACGGACTCACTGCGCTTGAAGTAGGCTCTGAACTTGTCCTTCAGAATGCTGTAGTGTTCCGGGGGCAGACCTACCGCCAGCTCAATTTTCTCCGCTGCGGGCAGAGGACCGGCATAGGAAAGCTCTTTTGCGATAGCAAACAGGGTGAGAATGAAGAAACTTTCATCCCGGGTCTTATCCCGGCGATATGGAAGACGCTGGCCGGAAAGGGTCCAGTATTCTCCCTTGTACTCCAGAACTTCATCCGCCATAGGC
>HF987978.1 GCA_000434635.1 Firmicutes bacterium CAG:110
TACATTAAAAAGGGGTTGTTCTGGCCTCTGTTCTACACCGCGGCGTTCTATCTGGTGTTCAACGGCGTCCTGACGGTGCTGTTTGCGAAGCTGGAAAAGAAACTGAACTATTTCAGGGGTTGAGAGTATGCCGATTCTGGAAGTAAAAAATATCAAAAAAGGCTTCGGCGACACCGATGTGCTCAAGGGTGTCAGCTTTTCCATGGAGCGGGGGCAGGTACTAGCCATCATCGGCTCCTCGGGAAGCGGAAAAACCACGCTGCTGCGGTGCCTGAATTTTCTGGAGACCCCGGACGAGGGGGAGATCTGGGTAAACGGAAAGCTGCTGACGGGGGAGAACCTGTCTGACGATCAGATTCGTCAGAACAGGCTCCACTTTGGACTGGTTTTCCAGAATTTCAACCTGTTTCCCCAATATACGGCGCTGGAAAATATCATGCTTGCGCCAAGCCTCCTGAAAAAGGGGACCCCGGCGCAGATTCGGGAGACTGCCATGTCCCTGCTGGGCCGGGTGGGACTGTCTCACAAGGCGGATTCTTACCCCTACCAGCTGTCCGGCGGTCAGCAGCAGCGGGTTGCCATTGCCCGTGCGCTGGCCTTGCAGCCGGAGGTGCTGTGCTTTGACGAGCCGACCAGCGCTCTCGACCCGGAGCTGACGGGCGAGGTGCTGAAGGTCATCCGGAGTCTGAAGGGCAGGGACAACACCATGGTGGTGGTGACCCACGAGATGGAGTTCGCCCGTTCCGTGGCGGACGTGGTGATCTACATGGCCGACGGCGTGATCGAGGAATTCGGCACTCCGGAGGAGGTTTTCGGCAATCCCAGAAGCGAAAAAACCCGGAATTTCCTGCAAGGCGCCCAGAACGCCCGGGACGGTCTGGCATAGATGTACAGGTTCATTGAAATTTCTTCCTACAATATAAGAAGACACGCCCTGCCAGCACGGCAGAGCGTGTCTTTTCGTCGTATGGTAAAGAACCGGATAGCGGATTATAGAACTTTTTCGCCCATGGTTTCTTCGCAAATCCTGATAGTATCATTTAACAATGTAATGGAGATTATGGGAACCCACTATTCCGAAAAAGAAGCAGCTGGCAAGGCGGTCATCAACGCCTGCACCACACTTCAAGGTTCTGATTCTGTTCCGCTGGGGCAGTACCGGGGCTTTTCTATGTCCCTCCAGTACGATGCCGCCCACACAGACTATAAGCTGACCATGAAGGGGGCCATGTCCCACACCATCAGCCTGGGTGCGGACATTTTCGGCAACATCACCCGCATGGACAATCTGGTGGACGGCGTGGCAAAAGAGCTGGAACGATACCGGACAGCGTTGCAGGACACCCACACCCAGCTTGCCAATGCAAAAGCAGAAATGGAAACGCCCTTCGCCAAAGAAGCGGAACTGGCTGAAAAATCCGCACGGCTGAAAGAACTGAATATCCTGCTGAATATGGATCAGAAGGATACTGCACTGCTGGATGAAGCGCCGGAGAAAGAATCCCATGACGGAAGAAAAACTCATTGTATTGAACGATGAATTGATAAAGAAATCTGCTATGGATTTTAAGGCTTAGCTGCTTCGTTTATCGCCGGAAAACAAGCGGCACTTTTACTTTGAAATGTACCGCTTGCTTTTTCGGCCCCGAGGCAATAATACAGTAATTATATAAAAAATTAAATTGACAAAGGAAGTGCATAATTGTATAATAGTATCATATGATACCAACACTACAGGAGGATGTATGGCAACGTTCGCTGAAATCAACTCCTTTTTAGCCCAAGCTAAAGCAGCATTGGCATCTAATAATTACAAGATATTAGATAAAAGATGGAAGTATACGTCCACTTTGGCGCAGCTGAGCTTAATTGAACAGGATGTATTAGACGATCTATTGAATCTATCAGTTAATGAAAACTGGGTTAAAGAACCAGATAACAATCCTGTTTATCCAGGCGATGTCTGGCAGTGCAAAAAAATGTTACACAATCAATGTATCTATATAAAACTTAAGATTCAATCATCACCACAGGGTCAATTATTAGTTATGAGCTATCATATAGATGGTATGTAACATCTAAAAATTTAAGGAGAATTATCATGGAGGAACTGTTTTATTGTTGTGAATGTCAATCGTTGTGTAATACAACAATAATCGACAAAAAACAGACATTAACAATAAAAGGTCGAGAAATCACATTGATGGCACCTGTCAGAGAGTGTACTACTTGTGGCGAAGAAATCCTTGATGAAGAAATGGACATGGCAACGCTAAGGCGCTTCTATAATGAATATAGAAAACTAGAAAATCTACTCTTACCGGACGAGATAAGAGCTATCAGGCAAAAATACAATTTGTCTCAATCTTCATTTGCAAAACTTTTAGGATTTGGTGAAAAAACTATCACAAGATACGAAAATGGAGCAATCCAGGATGTTTGCCATGATAATATGATTAGGCTTATGGAGTCGATTGATTCATTTTCTTTAATTTGGAAGGAACGGAAAGGTTGTCTTTCACAAAGAGAACAGATTGAAATCGATTCTAGGCTAAACGCATATTATAAGGCACGAATCCACTCAACATATAAGGCTTCCTCAAAATATTATTCGACTTTGCCAAATTTGTTTCTTATTCAAGGAGATTTTTCTGATGCAGGCTAAAAGCTGTTTATCTCTGAAGAACTATGTTGTGAAAACGATGATGTTCTCACTAAATGAAAGTTTTAATTTTAATTCAACTGCAACCATCTCTCTATCTCCAGAGTTTACTCGTAATATAACTAAAATTGATAATGATAATGTTGCAGTTAATTTGATTTTTCGCATTGACAACAAAAAGGGAGATATGCCCTTTTCAATGGAGGTAAATATTGAGGGTATGTTTTATCTCGAGAACTGGGAACAGCCAGATTTATTCCCACTAATCCGCTCAAATTCAGTAGCAATCTTATTTCCTTATTTGCGAACGCTTGTTTCTATGATTACTGCTAACGCAAATATTGCACCATATGTATTGCCCGTAATGAATATTTCCGCAATGTTTGAGTAAATCCACACGCTAATATTCCAATAAAAGTTGAAATGCAAGTACCGACAAAGTTTTAGAACTTGATGGTACTTGCATTCTCTATGTTGGGAAATACTGCATTGTTACCAACATAAAACCTAGGTCGAGAAGATAATGTACAATAAAGATAATGTACAATAAATTGCGCAAATT
>HF987979.1 GCA_000434635.1 Firmicutes bacterium CAG:110
CGTCGTGTAAATATCTGCCTTCAAAGTAGAATCAGCAACAGAAAAGACAGCGCCATTTTCACTCCATGTCGTCCAGCCTGCATAGTCCGTCGTAAAGTCGGAGTTTTGAAGCAGATTCACATTGGGCGTTTGCGTAGAAGAGCTTCCAGAATCAGGCGTCAAATCGCCACCATACTCGTACACCCGAACATAGTCAATGTAGAATTTGGTTGATGTCCAATCTGCCGGATTCGGATCTCCCGGGAAGAACCCGCCAACGGCTAAGTTCAGCATTAAATAGAATTCCTGATCAAATGGTGCAGGATAACTATACGTTCCACTCGAATCAGCACTGTACCAGTCCTGTTGAATCTGGTAAAGATTTCCATCTACATACCAGCGGAATTCACCCGGAAGCCACTCCAGAACGAAATCATGGAAATCGTCCTCAAACGATCCGTTTATGTCATAGTATCCGGTATTGTAAACCCAGGGATTTCCATAATGCAAAGTTCCAAGGACAGTATCCCGATCGCTGCCCATATACTCCATGATGTCAATTTCTCCACAAATTGGCCACTCGCCGCCATAGACATTGATATTCTTCGGCAGCATCCAGATTGCCGGCCACAGGCCCGTGCCACCGGGCAGCTTTGCGCGGAATTCATACCGTCCATATGTCCAACTTGAGGTAGAGGACAGCTTTGCAGATGTGTAATTTTCCTCTCCGTTGGATTCCTGGATCGCATTCAGGACAAGGCAGCCATTTTCGATATACGCATTTTCCGTTGAATCTGTGTAGTACTGCTGCTCGTTGTTTCCAAATCCACCGCCACCAATTGTAAAACTCCATTTGTTTGTGTCGACGGAATCCCCAGGAAACTCATCTGACCAAACCAAGTTCCATTTGGAACTGTCCAAGTTGCTGTATTTTGTGTTTGATGTACTTGTTGCAAACACTTCAAGTCGTGCACAGCTTGCAACAAGTACAATGCAGCAGATGACTGCAACAAGGGCCCTTGTAAATCTGGTATGCATTTTGTAAATCCTCCTTCAATTTTTTGTGCGTTTTGCACATTCATATTGTATCAAAGAGGTCCTTAACTTGTATATACCATAATTTTGGATTTGATGGCATCTTTTTGGATTTGCTAACGGGACACCCCAGAAATTATTATCCAAGGTTTTCAAGGCACTCGCTTGAACAGTAAAACAAAGAAAGTGAACTTCAGCCTACCTTCCCATTCTCGTCACCAGTCCAACTCAGAACTTTTGCCCTTGAGAATGCACCCTCACCATGCACGCATAAGCCAAGACCCGGTTCACGTAAGAACCATGTCTTGTATTTTTCGAGGCAGCCTCCCAACGAGACTGCCCCTTAGTCCGTTTTGTTCTAGCTAGAATATTTTTAGAAAGGAATGTGCATAACTATCTCGACCAACATGCAAGCCTATGATTTCGGGTTTGGCTATTTTGCATATGGGTAGTTATTAAGTGCTAGCACATTTTCAAACAGGAATATACTGCTATTTGTTCATAATTTTGAGTCTACATCAGCTCATTATGTCAATTATATCACACCGCCGGTATTTTTTATCAGTTCTTTAACACTATCATTAGCTCTGATATTTGAGAAATCGCAGCCAGCCAATGCCAGTCCAGGCTCATATTCAACCGGAACCGATAGCTCTCCTATATCCCGGTCTATCAGCGTGACATGGAATGTTTCAAAGCATCCAATCATCTTATTGTTTTGCCACGGTGCAACATAGTTCCAACTATAATACCCCTTGTCGTTCCCAATATGACGATCAAACACTCCCCATAGTATTTCGTAAGTCGCACTACTCAAATTAGATACCCATGCAAGGTCAGCACTATCACGAGCCAGAATTGCCTCTCCCATTTTTTCATCCAGATACATATAGGTTATGAGATTCTCCATTCCTTTTTGTAAAGCCAATGCCTTCTTGTGTCGTACACATATCATCTCAAGTTTGCCAAAGTGAAAACATAATGGTGTAACGGAGTCACCGTCCACCTGATAACATTCAGGGTTCAATATCCGTGCAAATTCAGGCCTGTCTTCCAAAAAGAAACCGCGCGTGAGTCTGTACCTCTGAATCCCATTTTCGTCATGGGGTCCCTCTTTACCGATATCGCCATTTCCGTGCACATAATATGTATACAGCTCTTCCGGTAAATATGGAACAATGTAGTACCATTCCTTGCTGAACTCGAAACCTGCATATTTCGCTACCTTGGAATAGAACTCACACCGGGTTGGCAGTCCTTCCTCTGATCCTTCAGTAACTGTTACTTCAATCCATTTTCCCGAGTAGTTACCGTACAAAAAGCGTTCCTGCCCAGCTGACCGAGCTACAATCATTTCTTCACCTGTAATCAGGTTGAATTCTACGCACTTATACTGCGTTGTAATAAGGACGTAATCCCCATTGTGGCTAAAAGACAAGTCAACTACTGTTTCTGAAGGCATGATTGTAGAAAAAATAGTTTTCTCTTCATAGGTCTCCAGATTCATTACGATAACTTTTTCATGTCCAAGGTCAGCAAACGCAAGTGCTATCCGGTTGTTCGTTTCATCAGAAGCAGTAACGTTGACAGTATAGTCGTGCTCCTGATAGCAATACTGATATTCCAGTTTAAGCGGCTCACTTGAAAACTGTGAAATACCATTATAGGCGTGTACGAGGAAAGCATTGGATCTGTCAGAGCTTACATACAAATAGGCCGTGTCATAATAGGCTTCATTGTACTTAGCACGTATTGTGTCATTTTCTGAATCCCACTCATAAGTTTTTGCATTGTTATCGAACGCAAGAAACTGTGTGCTAGACGGCGCTACATTTGTTGAAAAATGAAGCTGCGTATCCACGCCCTTTTCTTTCAGCTTTTTTTCTATGCCTTTAATAGTAAAACACTTCAGAACACCGTTATTCCCGTTGATCTCTGATTCAATGTTTACTAAGTAGCAACAATCTGAATACATAATCATACACATCGCTGGCATCTCCGCATAATGATGAAATGCTGCAGGCGGATCTTGGTTCTCTCTTGTAATTGGCACAAAAACCGCTTTTTCCATTAAAGTGTTGCAATTCAAGTATTTAATTTGATTATTGTCACCATCATGTATCAAAAAAGCGCCTTTTCCGGTCAGATATGTAGCAGTCGGATGCATATGAGCTGCACCGAGAAAACAATAAAGTACTGCAAGTTCACCTGTTTCCATATTCCATTTCCAAATTGAACATGGAACCCCAAGATTAGCTGCTATGTCATCGCAGTCCTCGTCTGCACCTCCGTCATACTCCTCATCGTCAAAATCCAAGTCCGCACATGGGTCAAATTCATAGGAGAAGATAAAAGCAAGTGCCCCCGCTGTCGAAAAATACACTTCATTATTCCTATAGATACCGTGAAAAACCTTCTTATAGAGCAAATTTCCGGACAGCTCATAACAAAATGCTTGGTTTGCATCACAAATTAGGGCAATAGATTTACTATCATCGGAAAAAGCAAAAAAAGACAGAACGCTGTGTATCCCTTCAGGAATAATGCAAATGGGAGGTTTCTGTGGATAATCCAAATCAAATATATTTAGTTTAATCGACATTCCACTACTTAATGATTCCTGCACTTTCACCCCCAACCATCTTTTGTTTCGAGAAATTTTCATATATCCTCTGGTTGAGTTATCCCTGTTACCAACCGGATCCCCTGAATAGATTTCATATTCAAATTTACCGGAAACAATATCCCAGCATTTAATCAGTCCGGAATCATCTAGAGTAAGGCACTTTTTTCATAATAGATATACTCGATGATATTGTCCTGATGATTCTGAGGATGGAAGCAATCTTCGTGCAGTACTGCCCCACTAAAATTCGTGCCTACTTTACCAAAGCAGCTCTTTCTGCTGCAAATCACATTAAAGAAATTGCTATGAGACAGATCCAGGCCATGCAAATCTACATATGTTAGTTCCTTTCTTCCATAGAGTATGGACGACAGCAAATTCTCCTGCAAATAATGAATGTCTGTCTTCTCGCAAAGCTTGCGGCACGCATCTAAAGCCTCTGCCAAAACAGCCTGCTCATCATTATCCGGTTTGGGTGTATACCAATTGCCAATCTGTTTCTCTAAGTAGGGCTTGTTTCGATGCTCCATGAGGATTTCACTAATCAGTGCGACCTTTTCCAAAGACCAGAAGCTGGTATTCAGTGTTTTACCGTAAGATGCATCCGATTCTTCAGATTTTATTATAAATTTGCTTGGATTCACTTGCGGAAGCATTCTGAGTAACTGCACAGTCCATATTGCAGAGAAATAATCCCTGAAACTGTGATGACAGAAAGCGTATCTTACTCGTTCAACGTAACTGCCTTCATTGATCTGATACTGATAGATAATTCCAAGGTAATCAAATACACACTTAATAACATCAGTGGTCTTGACAATATCTCCTTCAACTAAAGAATCCAGTGTGGATTGCAAGCAATTCTTGGAATAATGAAAATCCACAAAAGGGTTGCTCCCAGCATCTAAGAAAAGTTCTCGAACCGCTTCTACTGATTTCAATATCATGTGCCCGAAGTTGCCAGCGTTGACAGAGAAAATATCCTCACTTTCAAAGCAAGCTCCAATATATGGAAGAATAAAATCCAATACCAGCTGCGTCTGCAATTCATTTAAAGGGTTTGTTCGAGTTTCTACAGCTCTTTTTCGGATATTATAAAAAGAAGAGTTACGGTGAAAGAATCC
>HF987980.1 GCA_000434635.1 Firmicutes bacterium CAG:110
GAACCGCCAGCCGCCTGTACGCGGTGGAAGTGGTCTCGCCTATTTGCAAATATCCCTCACTTGAAGAAATGATTTGGAGGTAAAATGAGCTATATACCGTTTACGGAGCAGCAGCGGGAACAGGCCAGACGAACAGATCTGGCGGCATTTCTGCGGCAATGCGGGGAGGAGGTGAAACGATCCGGCTCGGAGAATATGTGGCTGGATCATGGCCGGAAAGTGACCATCCGGGGCAATCTGTGGTTCCACCAGTACGAACAGGTGGGCGGGGACGCTATCGACTTTGCCTGCCGGTTCTACAACATGGAGTACCCGGAGGCGGTGCAGCTTATGCTCGCCATGGATGCCGGTACCATCCGGGAACCGGTAGAACCTTTTTCTCAGAAACCATTGGAGATTCCCCAAAAACATGAGAACATGCGCCGGGTCTATGGATACCTGCTTCGGCACCGGGGCATCGACAAAGAGGTGCTGGATGCTTTTTCCTACCGGGGGCTTGTCTACGAATCCGCGGATTACCACAACGCCGTATTCGTGGGCATAGACCGGGAGGGAAAACCACGGCACATTCACAAGCACAGTACCGCCGCACAGGGCAGCTTCAAGGGAAACGCTCCCGGAAGTGACCCGGAGTACAGCTTTCACTGGGTCGGCGGCGGGGACACCCTGTTCCTGTTTGAAGCTCCGATTGACATGCTGTCGTTTATTTCCATGCACAAACAGCACTGGAAATCCAGCAGCTATGCCGCGGCCTGTGGTGTTTCGGACAAGGTGCTGTGGAAGACAATGGAAGGCAGACAATTCATCCGCAATGTGTGCATCTGCATGGACAACGATGAAACCGGTCAAAAGGCGGCACAGAGAATTTCCAAGGCATTAACGGAAAAGAACATACGAAATCAAATCCTCGTTCCCACCCGAAAGGACTGGAACGAGGATTTGTTGTTTCTGCGGAAGGAGGACAGAAAATGAATGGAATCTCCATGCTGATTTTATCTGTGGGCGGCATCATTGCGGTGCTGTTTTTTGTGACTTATGCTGCCCAAAAGCATGATCTCAACGGTATCAAAGACAAAACCGTGGGTAACGGTCAGCACGGCACTGCTCGCTGGGCTACCCGGCAGGAGGTAAAGCAAACCTACCACCATGTTCCATACACACCGAACCAATGGCGGCAGGCCGCAAAAGAGGGAAAACAGCCCACAGCCAGTGGAAAGCCGCTGCCACAGGGCATCGTCCTGGGATGTCAGGGCGGCAGAAAAACAACGGCGCTGGTGGATTCGGATGATGTCCATGTGCTAATGATTGGCGCGTCCGGCGTGGGCAAAACCGCCTATTTCCTGTACCCCAATCTGGAATATGCCTGTGCCAGCGGCATGAGCTTTCTGGCGCTGGACACCAAGGGCGACCTGGCACGGAACTACGGCGCCATAGCCCGTGATATTTACGGCTAC
>HF987981.1 GCA_000434635.1 Firmicutes bacterium CAG:110
CTGTGCCTGTTAACTGTGTGATGTGATCCGCCCCATTTGCCCAGAGCGGGTTTTTACCGCAATATTTCCCTTATTTTCCCTCCGGGAGCGTCTTTGCGTCCCCCGGCTGCATCCGGGTCCGCTTCGCCGCTTCCATCAGATTCTGGAATTCGGCGGAGAGAATCTGACGGGTCTCCGGGTCGTTGCCCAGCGTCTTGATATAGGTGCGGATGTTCCGGGGATGGAAAATGTCCAGCGCCTTGTCAATACCACCCGTGCCCAGCAGCCCGAACAGCGCGTCCACCAGACGGTTGCGCTCCTGCGTATCCATGGAGGCGATCCATGCCTTGATGGTCTGGTTTACGAACTGGGAATCCGCCGTGATGGACTGCATCGGCACAAAGTTCGGCCCCATGACTTCCCACGAGTATGGGTCGTGCTGCAATACGCTCACCTGATTGCTCTTGATAATGGTGTAGGGTTCCTCATGCTCCAGCAGCATCCCGATCACCGAAGACTGGGGCACGTAGGTCTTGATCCGCGGAACCATGGCGAGATATCCGGGGTCGCCCATGAGATAATCGGTGAAGCCGGGGCCGTCATTGTTGTAAACCTCCAGAATCCGCTGCTGAATGTCCGGCGTGCTTCTTGCGGCGGCAAAAACCGCCAGATTCCCGCCCTTGGAGTGGCCGCCCAGGCGCAGCGGCATCACGTACTCCGCCGCCACCTCCCGGACATAGTCCTGCGCCAGCAGCTGGGCGGGGACGGCCTCCTGAAAGGCCATGTTGAAATCTTCCTTCCAGCCCACCAGCGACCGGTCCGTTCCCCGGAAGGCCACGAAGGCCGTACCGTCGGGAAGCAGAAACGTCATGGCCGCAAACTGTGTCTCCTCCTCCGGGGCAAACTGATCCCGGTACAGCACCATTTTGCACCCGCCGAACCGCGCCGTCTCGGCGGCAGCGCGGAGCATCATCGCGTCGTTTTTTGCCCGGACGCGGCTTTCATAGTCGTCCAGTGACAGGAAATCCGCCGCGGCATCCCGCAGCGCGATTGGCTCATTGGGCGTCTCCGCCGCCTGACCGACGAAGGGGATGTACGAAAGGACGCTGAAAATCAGCCCGTCCACCGGGTTCAGTGGGTCCTGCGCGAAGGACAGGTCGCCGCGCCATTTCAGATAATCAAAAACAGTTGCCATTCATCTCACCTCTTGAAATCATTCTAACAGAAAGATATGAATTTTTCTACTATAAATTGGCATTTTTTCGCCACTCCAGCGCACATTCTCCGGAAGCTGCATAAAACCGCACGCCATGGAAAAACTTCCAAGGGGTGGTGTTCGCTATGAAAAAGAAAAGCTGGCTGGGCATGGCGCTTTCCGGTCTGGCGGCGGGCGCCGTGGCCGGACTGTTCGGTGCGGGCGGGGGCATGGTGCTGGTTCCCCTGCTGACCCTTCTGACGCCGCTGGAGGAATCCGAGGTGTTCCCCTCCTCCATCACCATCATTCTGCCCATCTGTCTGGTGACGCTGGCCGTTTCCGCCGCCGTGGGGGCGGTTCCATGGCAGGACGCCCTTCCATACCTCTTCGGCAGCGCCGCCGGGGGCTGGGCGGCGGGCATGTGGGGGCGGAAAATCCCGGTCAAATGGCTTCACCGGGGTCTGGGCATTCTGATTTTGTGGGGAGGATACCGGTATTTATGTTGCTAGAAAGCCTGCCTGTCGCGCTGATCGTCGGCACCGTGCTGGGATTTCTCACCGGATTGGGGGTCGGCGGCGGAAGTCTGCTGATCCTGTGGCTGACGCTGGTGCTGGAAATGCCCCAGGCCGCCGCACGGGGTATCAATCTGCTGTTTTTCCTGCCCTCCGCCATGATTGCCTGTTATCTCCGCTGGAAGCAGGGGGCGGTAACGCTCAGAAAAGTCCTGCCCGCCATTCTCACCGGCTGTGCCGCCGCGGCGGTCTTTTCTCTTATCAGCACCCGGATGGACTTGGACATCCTCAAAAAACTGTTCGGCGTTCTGCTCCTTGCAACGGGAATCCGGGAGCTGTGCTACCGGCCAAAGTCATAGCTCAGCCATTCCGCTTCTTATACGCCAGATACCCCTCCAGAATCAGCGACGCCGCCACGGCGTCCACCGTGTCCTTCCGCTTTTTCCCGTGATAATTGTGCTGGGACAGGATATTGTGGGCTTCCACCGTGGTTCGGCGCTCGTCCCACATGCTCACGCTCAGGCCGGTGGCCGCCCTGAGCTTGTCCGCAAATTCCCGGCACAGCTCCGCCCGGACGCCCTCGGTGCCGTCCATGTTCTTGGGCAGACCGACCACGATCTCCCCCACTTGATTTTCCTGTGCCAGACGGACGATGTCAGCGATGGCCTTCTCCGTATTGCGGCTGGGCACCACCGTGGCGGAACCGACCAGCGTACATAATAGGTCAGAAATCGCAACGCCGGTGCGGGCGTCGCCGTAGTCAATTCCCATAATTTTCATTTTTCATTTCCTCCTGACTGTTTTGCCTCTATCATACTACAATTTTCCCAAAAATGGAAGAAAAAATAGTTGACTTTGCCCTCCCCCCATGATAGAATGTCCTTACCTGTGAAAAAGGGCTTTTTTTGTGCGCCTTTTTCAGCCCCGGGCGGTAATTTGTAGTTGACCGTTTCCTAAATTTTCTCTGGGCGGGGTGATACAGGGAGGCAGTATTTAAGGAGGTGCCGTTATGCGCGTAAAAGTCACTTTGAGATGCTCTGAGTGCAAGCAGAGAAACTACAACACCATGAAGAACAAGAAGAACGACCCTGACCGTCTCGAGATGAAGAAGTATTGCAGATTCTGCAAGAAGCACACCGTTCACAACGAGACCAAGTAAGGAGGCCCGAATCATGGCTGAAGTCAAAAAGGAAAACTGGTTCAAAAGAACCTGGGGCAAGGTCAAGAAGTACTTCCGCGAGCTGCGCAGCGAGCTGAAGAAGGTCGTTTGGCCCACCCCCCAGCAGGTGCTGAAGAACACCGCCATCGTCGCCTGCTGCGTCGTGGCAGTCGGCGTGTTCATCTGGCTGTTCGACTTCGTTGCCCAGGTCGGCATTGACGCCCTGATCGGACTGTTCCACTAAGGTACGAAGTTATGGCAGAGACTGCAAAATGGTATGTTGTGCATACCTATTCCGGTTATGAAAACACTGTAAAAGCCACCATCGAGAAGACCGTGGAGTCCCGCTCGCTGCAGGATCAGATCCTCGCCGTCTCCATTCCTCTGGAGACCGTCACCGAGATCACCGAGTCCGGCGCCAGCAAGACCTATGACCGCAAAGTCTTCCCCGGCTACGTGCTGGTGAAGATGGTTTACAGTGACGACACCTGGCATGTCATCCGGAACGTCCGCGGAGTAACAGGCTTCGTGGGCACTTCCAGCAACGACCCCACCCCTCTGACCGAAGAAGAGGTCTACGCCATGGGCGTGGAAAAGAAGGAGATTATCGTGAACTACGCAGTCGGCGATACCGTCCGGATTCTGGACGGCCCCCTGTCCTCCTTCACCGGCACGGTCGAGAGTGTGGACGTTGACAACAACGCGGTGAACGTGGTCGTGTCCATGTTCGGCCGCGAGACCTCCGTCGAGTTTGAGCTTGACCAGGTGGAGGTCGTTTCCCAGTAAACGCATCGGATCGATTTCTCGATCGGAACGTGGGAGGGGCGAACGCGCCCCGCAAAAAATGCGCCCAAGCGCATACTACCACATTTTATTCAGGAGGTGCTTATTATGGCACAGAAAGTCACTGGCATTATCAAACTGCAGATCAACGCCGCTAAGGCGACCGCATCCCCCCCTGTCGGCCCCGCTCTGGGTCAGCACGGCGTCAACATCGCTGCTTTCATCAAGGAATTCAACGCCCGCACCAAGGATATGGAGGGCTACAAGATTCCCGTCGTCATCACCGTTTACGCTGACCGCAGCTTTACCTTTATCACCAAAACTCCTCCGACCCCCATGCTGATCATGAAGGCCATCGGTCTGGAGAAGGGTTCCGGCGTTCCCAACAAGACCAAGGTTGGCACGATTACCAAGGCGCAGATCGCCGAGATCGCCAAGACCAAGATGCCTGACCTGAACTGCCCCACTCTTGAGGCTGCCGAAAGCCAGGTTGCCGGTACCTGCCGCTCCATGGGCGTTACCGTCGTCGATTGATATTTGCTTGTCCGGGCAGTCTGACCCGGAAATGTGGGAGGATTTTTCCGCATCACCACTTTAAGGAGGATAATTACATTGTTTAGAGGTAAAAAGTATCAGCAGAGCGCCAAACTGATCGACCGCTCTGTTCAGTATGATCCCACCGAAGCCCTGGATCTGGTCGTGAAGGGTGCTTCCGCCAAGTTCGACGAGACCGTTGAGCTGCACATCAAGCTGGGCGTTGACTCCCGTCACGCCGACCAGCAGGTCCGCGGCGCCGTGGTTCTGCCCAACGGCACCGGTAAGACCCGCCGCGTTCTGGTCTTCGCCAAGGACGCCAAGGCTGAGGAAGCCAAGGAAGCCGGCGCCGACTATGTCGGCGGCATGGATCTGGTGGAGAAGATCACCAAGGAGAACTGGTTCGAGTTTGACGTGGTCGTCGCTTCCCCCGACATGATGGGCATTGTTGGCCGTCTCGGTAAGGTTCTGGGCCCCAAGGGCTTGATGCCCTCCCCCAAGGCCGGCACCGTGACCCCCAATGTGGCCGCTGCCGTCAAGGAAATCAAAGCCGGTAAGGTCGAGTACCGTCTGGACAAGACCAACATCATCCACTGCCCCATCGGCAAGGTGTCCTTCGGCACCGAGAAGCTGTCCGAGAACATGGACACGCTGCTGAAGGCCGTCGTGAAGGCGAAGCCCGCCGCTGCGAAGGGTCAGTATATCCGCTCCTGCACCGTGGTTTCCACCATGGGCCCCGGCGTGAAGGTTTCCACTTCCAAGTATCTGTAAGCTGATATGGTAAACCCCCGGATGCAAAAGCATCC
>HF987982.1 GCA_000434635.1 Firmicutes bacterium CAG:110
GAATGGCTTGCCATGATTCAGCCGTGCTATTACAAAGGAGAGCGCGGCAACAAACCCTATCCGCTGGAGATCATGCTCCGACTGTATCTGCTGCAAAACCTCTATGACCTGAGTGACGAGGCAACAGTGGCAGAGGCAATCGACAGCCGCGCATTTTCGGAGTTCTGCGGCGTTGATTCCAGCAATCAGGTTCCGGACGGGGATACTCTCGGCCGTTTTCGGAATCTGCTGATCCGGAACGGACTGCAGGAGAAGCTGTTTGCTCAGGTGGTAGCAGCGCTCATGGAGCGTGGCCTCATTCTGAAAAAGGGTACCATCGTAGATTCCACCATCATTTCTGCCCCATCTTCTACCAAGAATAAGGAGAAGAAACGAGACCCGGATGCCCATCAGGTCAAGAAGGGTAACACATGGCACTTTGGATATAAGGCACATATCGGCGTGGACAAGGACAGCGGACTGGTACACACAGTGAAAGCCACAGCGGCAAATGTACACGACGTTTCGGAAACATCGAAATTACTGACCGGAGAAGAAGAGGCTGTCTACGGCGACAGCGGCTATCTGGGAGCCGGTAAGAGAGAAGATGCTGTCGTCAGGAACAAGTCGGGTCACAAAATCAAGTATAAAATCAACCGTCGTCCTTCACAGGTAAAGAAGCTGAGCAAAAGCGGACAGTACGCCGCCAAGAAAGC
>HF987983.1 GCA_000434635.1 Firmicutes bacterium CAG:110
ATCTCCGAGTGTCCGTTGAAAAAATGGTGCAGCAAGGCAATCCAAATCCGAACCGGTATTCTTCTTTACGGCTTTCTTTACGTCGTCCAGTGCGATGGTTCTGGTGCCGTCTTTGTAGTTGAAGGTGATGACCATTTTATCATCGTACAGATAGATGGCATTTACAAAGGCATCGATCAGCATTTTGCGGTGGGACTGCTGGCGGACATCCAGCTTGCGGAATTTGTGAAGCCAGAAGGTGACGAACTCCAGGCTGATTCTGGGCTTGGCAATCTTCTCATTGGCGATCTTGATTTCCAAATCTTCTTTCGTGGCTTCCAATTCCTCCAAGCGGGTCTTGGTGGATTTGGTGAGGATGCCCTGCTGGATAGCGTTTAAAAGATTGTCAATGCCTCGCTGGGCTTCCTGAAGCTGTTGTTCGTACAGGGGAAGGTTGGTGTTCTCTCTGTCCTGCAAATCCATCACCATGGATACGATGGCTTCAATGGCCTGATCGTCCATGACCACCTTCATTACCTCATTGACCACCAGATCTTCCAGCCATTGCTTGCGCACAGGCTTTTTCTTGCAGTCCGTCCGCTTCTTTTTTACGGACACGCATTTGTAGTAGTGGTGAATGGTTCCGTTCCGGCTCTTGCCGCTCTCGCCGCAGAGGTAGGCACCACAGTAGCCGCAGAACAATTTGGTGGTCAGCAGATAATCGTCCTCAGCCTTGTGACGGGCCGGGGCTTTTTTGTTCTTCTCGATTTTCTCCTGCACCCGGTCAAAGAGTTCCTTGGGGACAATAGCCGGAATACCATCTGGAATCAGAACGTCCCGATACTGGTATTCTCCAATGTATCGACGATTCTTCAGCATATGCTGGATGCTGTTGTAGTTCAGCGGCTTCCCCAGCTTGTTGCGGATACCGTTCTCATTCAGCCAGTCCCGCAGCTCCTTCATGGTGGCACCTTCATCATATCGCTTGAATACTTCCAGTACAAAAGGAGCGGTCAGCGGATCAATTTGAAAATGCTGTTCCTCATCAATAACAAAACCAATGGGGAGCGTGCCGCCGTTATACATACATTTTAGTGCGTTATCCGTCCTTCCACGGATGACCTTTTCTGACAAATCGGCGGAGTAGTATTCTGCGTAGCCTTCCAAAACAGATTCCAGAATGATACCCTCAGCGCCTTCCGAAATGACTTCGGTAGCAGAAACGACTTTAACGCCATTCTTTTTTAGCTGTGCCTTATACCGGGCGCTGTCATAACGGTTCCGTGCAAATCTGTCCAATTTCCAGACGATGACCATGTCAAACAGCTTCTTGACGCTGTCTTCAACCATCTCTTGAAAAGCTGGACGGTTGTCTGTTTTGGCAGAACAAGCCCGGTCAATGTAGTGGCGCAGAATCGTGATACCGTTTTTCTCCGCAAAAGCAGTACATTCTCGAATCTGGCCATCAATGGATTCTTCCCGCTGGTTGTCGGAGGAATAGCGGGCGTAGATCACAGCCTTCATTTTTCTTCCTCCTTCAGCATTTCCCGGAGCGTTTCTTTCAGTCGTTCATTGATGGGGGAACCAGGGTCAAAGCACATCTCGATGAATTTATCCATGTCAGGATATACCTTCTCAATTTTCATTTTCCCTTCATACAGCTGCCCTTGAGGCTTGTCCGTACGGCCGAAAATGTAATCCAGCGATACATCGAAATAATCCGCATAGCGAATCATCACCTCTGCCGGGACATGGGCTTCCCCACTTTCAAACCGAGCGATAGCCGACTGCCGGGAACCAACAACTTCCGCAATTTTCACCTGAGACAGTTTTGCACTCTGCCGTAATTCCCGCAGACGTGTACCGATGATATTCATACACATCGCCTCCTATCCTTATGCTATGAGTATATCTTGTTTCGCATATAATGTCAACCTCGTTTTAGCATATTACAAAAACTTTTATGTGTATAAAACAAAATAATTCAGGCATCCACAGGGCACACGGCTTACAAAGGCTTAGTGAATGCAACAGGGTGATGGAGAGGCTCTGGCAAAGGGACACCGCGAAGCGACAAATGATGAAATTGTGCATTTTTCCTGCATCCATATCGAATAAATTAGTTTGGTACAATAGTAGCAAGCAATGCATTTGTATTACAAATGCGAAAAACCCCATCCATTTCGCTTCTGCGGAACGAATGGGTTTCTGCTTGTTGAGGCCCCGCCCCAAGCCCCATGTTGAACGCAATCTTTCAGATTGCGGCTACGCGATTTTTCCAAATCGCTGCAATTACTTATTTCGTATGTGTCTCTACATTCACGCCTGAACAGGACTCGAAAAGCACTCGCATTTCGATGGATGTGCTGCCCACTATCTATTGACATATGCCCTCAATATGCTATAATACAACCAAACAAAATGCAGACGCCGATCAAGCCGCAGCTTGACAAGCGCCTGCATTTTCCATTTTCAGAAGGGAGCCATGCTGCCAGTACAAATCGTCCGCCCACCCACAACTGCACCTTAAAATTTAACATTAAACCGGAGGGAACAACCAGCTTGAGCCGCAGGAAAAAGCTCATCAACAATTCCGGTATTCCGCAGCACGAAATCGAACACATCGCCCGGTGCATCCTCCCCGACATTCTCGCCCACTACGAAAGCGAAGAAGGTCAGCGGGAGTTCCGGGAATGGCAGGCTCAGCATGAAGCGGGACAGACGGAAAGAAAGGGAGGGGAAGTGTAAGAGAAAAATTACACAGGGTGCCGCCAGTTTGGCGGCACTTCCTCTCATGCAATAAGCGCTTTCACTCACGCATTTAAGGGATAGAAAAGCGGCTGGTGGCAAGGCTTCTTGAGTGCTTTTTTAAATCTCACCGCATACCAAAATGTCGCTCATAAAGCCGGACAAATCTCTGCTTATCAGTTCCTCAAAAATGGACAACAAATTGGAACGGGTGGCAATATAGCCGAGAGGATCTTTCTTGCGCTGCCCATCCGTTCTGAACGGCTCGTTTAAGCGATTTTTGAACGCATTGTAATACTGCCGGAAGAAACGCTCTTGTGTAGAGTAGTCATCCGTCAAATAACCGAGGAGTGTCTGCCAATCCTCAAAGCAGTCATCACAAGTCATACCCGAACGCTCGGCTCTCGCCAAAATAAGGTTTTTCATGAGGTCAATAGCTGTCAATGGCGTACCTCTGTTATTCAGGGACTCAAAAAGAGTGTAAGCCTCCGCGTGACTTCCAACCTCTATCTTGACGAGTACCGCTTTCGATACCTTGCTCTTGATTTCAAGCAGGGTCTTGACTGCATCACCGGACTCTTCAATATCCTGATCTAATCTTTGTAGGAAGTATTTATAGCACTTCGCGATTTTACGATTGCCCCAATTCTTTTCGCGCTTCGCACTTTTGAGCAGACCATTCTCGTACATTACGACATTGAAGTCAGCCTGATTGTGGTTTTGAATTTGAGGACAAAGAATAAGCCCGTTCGATGCGCCTTTGCAAATAATGGACTTTCTAAGAGCAGGAAGCTCGTCCTCATCATCCTCATCCAG
>HF987984.1 GCA_000434635.1 Firmicutes bacterium CAG:110
ACAACTTAACGGTTTATATATCCAGACTTGCGATGACCTCCTTCAGCGCGTCGGCGCTGGCGCGGAGCTTTGCCTGCTCGTCGTAGGTCAGCTCCACGGGAACCTTTCCCTTCACGCCGTTGGGACCGATGATCGTCATGGTGCTGATGCACACGTCCTCGATCCCGTACTCTCCGTGCATCATGGAGGACACGGTGGCCACGCTGTCATAGGCGGCTACCAGCGCACCCAGAATTTTATTCACGGAAGCGGATACGGCGTAGAAGGTAGCGCCCTTCTTGGCAATGATCTCGCCGCCGGATTTCTGGACGTATTTCAGCGTCTGCTCCGGGTCTAGGCGGTTCTTCGTGACATTCCGCTTGACCATCATATCTTCGTATTCGCTGAGGGGGCAGCCGGAGATCTGCGCCAGAGACCACGGAATGAAGGAGGTATCCCCATGCTCACCGTAGACGTAGGCATGAATGTTCTTCTGGGCGATGTGATAGCGGTGGGACAGGTCGTAGCGGAGCCGGGCGGTGTCCAGAATGGTGCCGGAGCCGATGATCTGGCTTTCCGGAATGCCGGAGACTCTGGTAAACACGTAAGTCATGATGTCCACAGGATTGCTGACGATGACATACAGGGCGTTGGGGGCGACCGCCGCGATCTTTGGCGCAATATCCTTCATGATGTTGACGTTGGTCTGCGCCAGATCGATGCGGCTCTGACCGGCTTTGCGCCCGATGCCGGAGGTGATAATGACGATGTCGGAGTCTGCCGCGTCAGCGTAATCACCGGCAATGACAGAGATCGGCTCGCGGAAGCTGGTTCCCTGAACGATGTCCATGACCTCGCCCTCTACCTTCTCCCTGTTGATATCGACTACAACGATCTGGGAAGCGATGTCCCCAAGGGACAAGGTGTAGGCGATGGTTGCCCCCACATTTCCGGCTCCAATAACGGTTACTTTTCTGCTCATAAAAAAATTCCTCCCGGATAAAAAATATGCAGAACACGCAAGCCTTGCCCATAAACAGAAGGGCATGCCAAAGTATATTCAGCATGTGCAAGATATTGAAATGCCCCATGGATTGTTTCCAGATTTGCACGATGTCAACCGCAATAAAATCGGGGGGATCTTCTGACGGAACAAAAAGCATCCATTCCTTTTTATTCTTCACAGCAGGTGTATCGTGGAGGTGCAGGGACTATTCGGTTCATTTATATCGATTATACCATATAATATCACCAACGTCAACGGAAACGGCGCAAATGGGATCTTGCAGGGGACTCTAAAAACCATCGAATGAAAAATCCCCGAGACCGTAAGATCTCGGGGATTTGACATGAAACTTTGAAGAAAAAGTTCGACAATCAGCGCTTGCTGAACTGCGGAGCGCGACGGGCGGCCTTCAAGCCGTATTGAATCAGTTTTTTCGCCTTTTCCCTGTATTTTCAAGGGTTTCTTCGTTCTGTCTTGCTGTTTTCCCCTACGAGTTAACCCATCAATTAAGCCGATTCTTTTTCACTATTTGTGCTGAAAGCTTGGTTTATCACCGGTGCCAGTTCCCAAGGCTTATTGTACTTCACCTTGGCGTAAATGTCCATAGTCACCTTGCTGTTCTCGTGCCCAGCCAAATACTGAACAGTCTTTGGATCGACGCCTTCATGAATCAGATTCGTGATATAGGTGTGCCTGAGAAGATGCGGCGTCACATGGAAATCCAGAGTATAGTAGATGCTCTTGTCCGTTCTGCATCTCTCACCAAGCTTCGGAGAAATGGTGTGATGGATTTTCTCACCATTCGACATATCGGAAATATACAGAATCTTACAAAATCATTATACAGCACAGTGAATCGGATGGACTATTTTCAAGCTGCTCCCGTGCTTCTCAGACTTTGTTATACGATTACACCCGTACAGATAGACTGAGCTTCTACCTGCAGAGGAACGATATGCTCCTGCAGCCGCAGCACTACCGACAGGCACTCTTCACTCCGGTTCAAAATGACTATGACAATCTTTCCGTCGGGATTTTGAACGGCAGTCACATCCAGCTCATCCGTATACTTACTGAAAGCGATTCGTTTGGCACCGGGTTCGACAAAGTGGGCAAAATGGTAAAAATGCTTCTGAATCAGCTGGGGCAGCAGTTCCTTGTGCTGGCGATCATACAAAAACGGTGCATGGCAGAGGTTCCCTACATGATTGGGGCCTCCTGTTTCATCCAGCAGCAGATTCCAGTCGTAGAAAGCACACATGCCGCCATTCAGATCTCCAATGATCTCATGTGACAGTCTTCCAGCATTGACCACACCGTCAGCCGCACCAAATTTTGTATACTCAATGCAGCTTTCAGAAACTACCATTTTCAACTGCGGATACTGCCGGCGCACCAGATCCAGCGCCTCAAAATGATCACCGGAATACCAGTGAAATGCCACACCTGCAACCATGTCCTTCGTTGTTTCGTCCACGGTGTCCCGGACGCGCTCATAGACCCGTTCCTTGTTATGATCCCAGATAAAGACCTCCACATCACAAAGATCATGCTTTTGCAGTGCTGGGTACATGAAGTCACGCAAAAATTCTTTTTCCTCCCGGGCGGTGTAAATGCAGGAGTCCCAGGTTTGCACGGCTTTAGGCTCATTCTGCAGTGAGATCCGTTGGACTTCATATCCACGCTTGCGGAATTCCAGAATATAGCGGCAAATGTAATCCGCCCAGAACTCCCGATATTCCGGTTTCAGACTGCCGCCGTGTTTTCTTTCGCCGTTGGTCTTCATAAACGCTGGAGGTGACCAGGGCGACAGCATCAGCTTCAACTTCTTCCCCGCTGCATTTTCCGCATCGGCTAGCATGGGCAGAATGTACTTCTCCGTCCGGGAAAAGGAGAAGGTTTTCAGCTCCCGGTCAGATGGATCAGACATCGCTTCATACATTTCTGTGGAAAAATCACAGCTGTCCATGTGAATCCGGACAATCCCATACTTCATCTGCTCCGGCGAAAAATAGGTTTCCATCAGCTGATGCTTCTGCTCTTCCTTCATCAACGAATATACATAGCCAGCTGCGTCCGTAATGGCACCGCCAAATCCTTCCATCGTTTGGAATGTGATTTCCGGGTAGAGATTCACCACGTGATTCTCCACGCCCTCTTTATCGGGCAGGAAGGCAAACTCTTTCCTTGTCGTTTCGCCATCGGGCAAGGTATTAATCCAATTCAGTTTCATATTATCCCCCTTTTCTGACGGTAATCGGCACGTCTTCCGGACCGTGTACCGTAATTTCCGCTGTTCCATCCGTATGTTTATTCCAGGAAACCCAGACCGCCCCTTTCGGCGTGATGGCAGTTCCCTTTGCCCAGGTCACAGTTTCCATTCTGGGCGATACCACAATTTCCTCATAGCCTGGCTTTCCAGGACGGACACCAAGGATTGTAGTCGGCAATTCATACAGCGCCAGTGCGCCCCAGGCAGATGCCCCATTTTTCAGAAGCCTGCTTAAT
>HF987985.1 GCA_000434635.1 Firmicutes bacterium CAG:110
TCCGCAGCGGCGGATACCGGTAATGACCTTAATCATTTCCGTGTCCTGGAACGCCTTGAGCTGCCGCAGATAGATGTCACGGTTCCTGAGGCTCTTATGCATAGGTGCCACCGCCTTTCACCGCAATCATAGCACAGCCATTTCCCACCGTCAAGTTTGTTACATTGATGTAATAAACTCGCATTTTTTCCTTTTTGTTACATCGCAGAAAACCGCATCAAATCCTGTCGGAAAAGCTCTAATTTTCCATTCCCAAAACCAGTCATTTTCTTCCCGCAGCAGGTAAATTCCAAACTTCCTGCTCTGCCCCAGATAAAGTCTCCTTGCGCATTATCCTTATTCATTATTCATAATGTGAGATACCAGACGGAGGTTTCGCTCAATCAGGATGTTTCGGGCATCCAGATCGCCCTGCTGGGCGAGGGTCAGATAGTGACGTTCTTCCTCCTCTGTCAGAGGCTTCGGGAAAGAACCGGTGCTGATTTGCAGAGAATTACATGATAATGCTCCCATTATGAGTTACAGTGATTTCTCATTTCACCATCTCTCATAAAGGGAGCATATCGCTTGCAGTTCAGCGGGGACCTACTTGACCTGTTTCTTTTCCACCGCACCGCTGCGCCTTATACGATTTCTCGATAAAATGGATAATACCTTTTATCCTGCGCTTTGCGCGCAGGCCGCC
>HF987986.1 GCA_000434635.1 Firmicutes bacterium CAG:110
CGGTTAAGGCAGACCCGTTTGTACTTTGGTTCAGAATCAGGCTTCCAGATTGATGCCGGTCTCCTTGGAGAAGATGTGGCATACTTGGCCGGGGAAGGAGAAGTGAACGGTGGAACCGCTGGACAGAGCAGCGACTTCCGCACCGGTCATGTTCATGGTGGAGACCACCAGAACCACGTCGCGGCCCATGGAGGTGACATGCAGGTGGACAGTAGAGCCCATCATTTCGGACACGTCAACCTTGCCCTCGATGCCGCCGGCGGTCAGCTCAATGTGCTCGGGACGGACGCCCAGAACGACATCCTGCTCCGCAACGTTGTTGGCGGCGAGCTTGGCCTGCTTCTCGTCGGACAGAACCACGGTCTGGTTGTCCAGCTGCACGGCGTACTTGCCGTCAGCCTTGACCAGCTTGGCGTTCTCGAACATGTTCATCTGAGGCGTACCGATGAAGGTCGCGACGAACAGGTTGTAAGGATGGTTGAAGACCTCCTGAGGCGTGCCGATCTGCTGGATGAAGCCGTCCTTCATGATGACGATCCGGTCGCCCAGAGTCATAGCCTCGGTCTGGTCGTGGGTAACATAGATAAAGGTGGTGTTGATGCGCTCACGCAGCTTGATGATCTCAGCACGCATCTGGTTACGCAGCTTGGCGTCCAGATTGGACAGGGGCTCATCCATCAGCATGACCTGAGGGTCACGAACGATGGCGCGGCCGATGGCAACACGCTGACGCTGACCGCCGGACAGAGCCTTGGGCTTACGGCCCAGATACTGGGTGATGTCCAGAATCTCAGCGGCTTCCTTGACCTTCTTGTCGATCTCGTCCTTGGGAGCATGACGCAGCTTCAGAGCGAAGGCCATGTTCTCGTAAACGGTCATGTGGGGGTACAGAGCGTAGTTCTGGAAAACCATGGCGATATCGCGGTCCTTGGGGGCAACGTCGTTGACCAGACGGTCGCCGATGTACAGTTCGCCTTCGGAGATCTCTTCCAGACCGGCGATCATACGCAGGGTGGTGGACTTACCACAGCCGGAGGGGCCGACCAGAACGATGAATTCCTTGTCCTTGATGTCCAGGCTGAACTCCTGCACTGCCACGACACCCTTGTCGGTGATCTGCAGGTTCACCTTCTTCTCGGTGGTCTCCTCGCCCTTCTTCTTTTTCTTCTTCTTTGCGTCGTCGCCGTTGAAGGGGTAGATCTTCTTTACGTTCTTCAGGGTTACACTTGCCATACTGTTTCGACGCCGAACGCACCTACCATTTTCGCATGCGTTCTCACTGACCGGAAAGCAATATTCCGGGAGCATTACGACAGGTCTCCACACTGCCGCACCGTGCGTCAGACGGGTTTATCCTCCTTTATTTTAGCGGTATTCTGTCTATTATGTGGAGTAGACAGAATCCACCTGGATAAATAAATGTTACCATATTCTGCAAGAACACGCAATGGTTGGTTTCTACAATTTTGGATAATAGTTTTTGGGCAGTTTGCCAATCCGGGCTTTTTACAGGATGGAAAAGCCGCTCTCCGTTGCTTCCAGTGTCGAGCCGTAGTAGGCGGCCATGGCGGTTTCTAAGTCGATGGCGTCGGACACTGCGGCCGTCTCGTAGCACGAGTGCATGGCCAGCTGGGCAAGGCCGATGTCCACCGTGGGGACGCTCACGTGGGCAAGGGAGATTCTGCCAAGCGTAGAGCCGCCGGGAAGATCCGCCCGGTTGTGGTAGGTCTGCACCTTGACGCCCGCCCTGCCGCAGG
>HF987987.1 GCA_000434635.1 Firmicutes bacterium CAG:110
GGACGGTCGGCCTCGTCCACGCCCGTCCGGGACGTGATGACGGCGAAGGTGATCACCGCCCGGCCGGACATGGAGGTCGCCCTTGCGGCGGGGCTGATGGGCAGAGAGCAGATCAGAAGGCTGCCCGTCATGGAGAACGGCAGGCTTTGCGGCATGGTCAGTCTGGGAGATCTGGCAATGCAGGACGAAACCAGCATTGACGCAGGGGACGCCCTGACGGAGATCAGCAACAATCTTTCCTCCAGAGACGGTCGTCTCTGAGTAGAAAACAATAAAAAAGACGGCCAAAAATGTAAAAAACCCTTGACAAAGCGAACTTTGGATGGTATTATAAGCAAGCTGTCCATGAGGGCGGCGCACAAAAAACTTTGTAAGAATTTGGAAAAGTTCTTGACAAAGGGAGAAAGTTGTGCTAACATATAAAAGTTCGTTGCGGGACGAATGTGAACGCAAGACGAACAGCTGTATCTTGTAAATTGAATAACGCAAACGACTATAAAACACCTTGGACAATAAATGGATTGTTTAAGCGTAAGCGAAAAAACAGCCAACGAAAATTCTTGAGTAATTTTGCTAGAAGCAAATTGTTCAGAAACTTGATTTAAGCTCTTCAGAGTTTAGATACAAATTTTTGAGAGTTTGATCCTGGCTC
>HF987988.1 GCA_000434635.1 Firmicutes bacterium CAG:110
GTCAAATGGATAATAATGTGTACCTTAGTATCCACCAGAACATGGAGAAAAATTAAAAAACAGCGGACAGCCCTTTAAGATTGCTAAGAATATACAACGGAGGATTGCCATGGGACATGTAATAGGTATTGACTTGGGTACAACATACTCAGCTGTCGCAGTAGTTAATGAAGCTGGTATCCCTGAGATATTGCCGAATAGTGAAGGTAAAAATACTACTCCTTCTGTTGTACTATTTCCGGAAACTGATAGCATTGACGAACCACTTGTTGGAGAAATGGCCAAGAGGACAGCGGCATCTTCACCAGCAGATGTTGTAGCCTTTGTTAAGCGTCAAATGGGTAATCCTGATTATCGATTCACTTCAACTAACGGAAACAGCTATTCTGCTGAAGAAATTTCCGCTATTATTCTAAAGAAATTAAAAGCTGATGCGGAAATGGCGTTGGGAGAAGAAGTAACAGATGCAGTTATTACTGTTCCAGCATATTTTGATGATGCTCGACGAGTGGCAACAAAACAAGCCGGCCGTATTGCAGGGTTTAATGTTTTACGGGTTCTGAACGAACCAACTGCAGCAGCAATTTCATACGGGATGAGTAATGATACCACCGGCTGTGTCTTGGTGTATGATTTAGGTGGTGGTACGTTTGATGTCACAATTATGGACATTGATGGCGGTCGGTTCGATGTGCTATCCACTGATGGAGACCGAAATTTAGGTGGCTTTGACTTTGATAATCGCATCATCGAAGAATGCATTGCCCAAATGGAGATGCAAGGAGCAGGGCAGAATTTGAATACGGATGATGAACTAATTGCTTCTATGCGAGAGAAAGCGGAGCTTGCTAAAATCAGTCTTTCTAATGTAAAGCAGGCAAATATAATTATTCCATACAATGGAAAACAATTTCGACTAAAAATCACAAGAGAACATTTTGAAGAAATTACAAGAGATCTTCTTAATCGAACACATGATATGGTAGAGGAAGCATTGGTTGCCGCTCAAAAAACGTGGAGCGATATTGACCGAGTATTGCTAATAGGTGGATCGACGCGAATGCCTATGGTGCGCGATATGATGGAACGAAAGAGTGGCAAACATTTTGAGTTGAATGTAAATCCGGATGAAGCGGTTGCACTTGGAGCAGCGATACAGGCAGCATTGTGCAAACAGGAAAAAGGCAGGGGGACATCTACTAACGCTTGCGACAATTCAGCACTTATACCAGCGCCATCTTCCTTGACGATGCCAATCATTGTTTCTGATATTACAAGTCAGGCATTGGGAGTTATCATGCTGGACTCGGTCACAGAAGAAGAAAAGAATTTTGTGATTATACCGAGAAACGCAAAAATTCCGGCCAAAGGTAATACATCGGGTAGCACTGTAGTGGATAATCAGCACTCAATTAATGTTCGGGTCACACAGGGTGAAGAACAGGACGTGCGATATTGTGTGGTTATAGGAAGCAAAGAGATCCCTATACCACCGTATCCTAAAGGTGCACCGTTAACAATTTCATATGCCTATGATATCGACCAAACAGTATACGTTGAAGTGTTTGATGATACGGCACACTGCTCTCTTGGCACCTTTGAAGTGGATCGTGTATTGAATATGTCGGAAGAAGAAGTCAGTCAGGCAATCACTAAGATTGACGACATGGACATTACATAAGAGGACATATCAGGCAGAAATGATGAGGTGATGGCCAATGGATAATATGTCTGAGGAGAAAATTGATGAGTTGATTGCTGGCATTGCAGAGTTACGAGATTTGTTTGTTCGTCGCTTGATGGATGATAAAGTGAAAAATAACGCAATAGAAAAGCTCGCAGTTGCCAATAAGGACTTGATAAGATCATTAGAAGGGGCGCAACTTAATGCTATTGCGAAAGACTTGTTCTTACTTTGCGACCGTATTTACCAGCAGCCAAAAGAGGATGATTTTGCTTGGTCAATGTTGGATGAGATTCTAGAGATTTTGGCAAGACGAGGAATTGAACCGATTAACAAACTCGATAAATTTGATCCCAGTTTGCACAATATTATCTCAACTGTACATGCTACATCCGAAGTGCCGGCTGGAACAATTGTAGAAATTCGTAGGCACGGTTATATAAAAGGGCAGCATTTATTACGTCCAGCGGATGTTGTTATTGCAAAATAGACCGGAGGATATTTGATGGACGTAACACAGGCTACTAAATACTATCAATCGCTTATTCATAGCCATGGTTGTTTACTTTTCTCTATTGAACAGGAAAAATCTGCCTTGAGGCAAAGAAAAGATAATGCGATTGCCGTAGAGATGACCAAAGTGAATACCAAACTTCAAAGGTATTGTTCACAATCTCAGAACAGGTTTAGAGCCTATAGTGAAACATTAAAGGGTATTGTAGATGCAATACCCAATTCCAACAGAGATATGTCTATTCTGTGTGCGGCAGAGTATGTTCCTATTGGAACAGCCAAATTAAAAGGGCTAGAGCAATACAGTACGATTCCATACATTGTCCCGTTCTTAGGTAAGAACAGCATTGCAGTTGAAGGTACAGGCCTAGCAACCGACATTATGCTAAAAAGCATAATGATATCGGCTCTGGAACAAACTGCCGCAGGACAATTGTCAGTAAGCATATATAATCCTGAATGGCGTGATACCTTTTCGTGTTTTGCGATTTTAGATGATTTTGAATCTATCTCATCTCAGGATGGTTTATCGAAATTATTTGACAGATTATCAGAACAAATTTCAGCAGCGGATAGTGTCCTAAAAGGGCAGTTCCCCTCAATTTTGGCGTTGCGGCAGGAGGCGAAGCAGCCTGTCGGCCAGCTCCGTCTTGTTGTAATTACAGGTGATGATTGGTTGCAAGAACCGCCCTTACGTTCAAAACTTGTACACCTCCTTGCAGGAGCGCCTCGTGCGGGTATTGGCTTTATCCTGCAGTTGCCAGCAGGAGCAGCGGAACAGCTCAACCTTGATGTAAAGAAAATCGTTTTATTGAAGGAATCTTGCTCAGGTGAATGGAAAACAACATTAATGCCCAATGTACTAGTTAGGCCTTATAGTCGCAAACAAAACGATATCCTTGATATTTTCAATGCATTAAACGAGAAAGCAAAACAATCTGTTGCAATTGCAATCCCGTTTGACAGTATAGAAAATACACATGAGATGTGGAGAGCCTCATCTGCCGAAGGTATTACGTTTTCTCTTGGAAAAGCTGGAATGGAAACGGTTACTCTGCGAATGGGCGATGAAAACACTCAAATTAACAATGCATTAATTACAGGCGCTCCTGGGAAAGGTAAGTCGAATTTACTAGAAGTAATAATACATAGTCTGTGCTGTCGTTATAGCCCAAATGAGTTAGAACTATATCTTCTCGATTTCAAAGATGGCTTAACATTTAAACCATATGGAGATATGAAGAATCATTCGTGGATACCTCATGCGGCAGTACTGGGCATTGAAAGTGAACGCGATTTCGGCGTAGCGGTCTTAGAACATATTGAAGAGGAACGCTTACGCCGTGCTCGTACGATGAAAAAAGTCGATGCACACACTGTTGCAGAGTATCGCACTGCTAAGCCTGCATCTTATATGCCTCGTATTGTTATCGTGATTGATGAATACCAAAAGTTAGTTGAGTTTACGGATGATACCGGAATTCGTGCGGCTGAGCTGATTGAGAATACAGTTCGTCAAGGACGAGCCTGCGGGATACATTTAATTTTAGCGAGTCAAACTGTAGAGCGTAAAGGCGCATTGGCTGCAAAGAGTGATGCGATCTATGCATCTATACCAATTCGTATAGCACTTCAAAATAATATTCAAGAATCCTATGCAACGTTCGTGCAAGGAAATGATGCGGCGGCTAGATTGCGCGTTCGTGGAGAGGCTGTAATGAATATCAACTATGGTGCATTGGATTCGAATATGCATTTTACCGTTGCCTATGCTGACCCAAAGCAGATGCAGTTATTGAGAAAGCAATGGTGCACAGAACCAATCGGTAGAACTCGTACTCCAAAAGTGTTCGGTACAAACGATTTCTTCTCACTACCGGATGCTTTGGAAATGTTTGCATTGTGGCGAGGTGCAATTGAGAAATCAGGTGTGGCACCAAAACTTCTATGTGGGCAAGCGCTAACCGTAGACAGAGCTATTGTTGGAATTCCTTTCGGGAAAGAG
>HF987989.1 GCA_000434635.1 Firmicutes bacterium CAG:110
GATACGGAACTGGAACAGGTGCTGTGCTTTGATGGAGGCATTGATGCGGAGCAGTTTGTGCGGGAAAAGTGCGCTATCTTTCTGATTCTCCCGGAAGAGGACACTACCAAGAATTTTGTGGCCAGCCTGATGATCCAGAACCTTGCCCGGGAACTGTTTTCCGTAGCCAATGAGCATGGCGGCAGGCTTCCCAACCGGGCGGTGTTCTTCTGCGACGAGCTGGGGACTATGCCGCCTTTTGATATCCTGCCCCTGTTTTCCGCAGGCCGCTCCCGGCGGTTGACACTGGTACCCATTATCCAGAGCTTGGCACAGTTGGAGAAAAATTACGGAAAAGAGGGCGCGGAAATCCTCGCTGATAATTGTCAGGACACCATCTTTGGCGGCTTCGCTCCCAACAGCCAGACGGCAGAGGTGCTGTCCAGAAATCTGGGCAGCCGAACGGTTCTGTCCGGCTCTGTGACTCAGGGCAAGGACAGCAACTCCCAGTCCCTGCAAATGATGGAGCGCCCCCTCATGTCCCCGGATGAGCTGAAATCCATGCCCAAGGGCAGCTTCGTGATAATGAAAACCGGCACTCACCCCATGAAGACAAAACTGA
>HF987990.1:0-5890 GCA_000434635.1 Firmicutes bacterium CAG:110
GAGACCTACGTCTCGCTCCTGATCTTTTTTAACGGTTAATGCGTTTATATCCCACTATACTCCAGATATGTACCCCGTCTGAGCAGGGCGGCGGCGCATTTTTCGCAGAGGTAATCCTCCGTGAGCAGCGCTTCCGGCGCGCCTTCCTCTGTTCCGCCGCAGCGGGCGCAGGCGGGGATTGTTACTACCTTGTTTTCAAATATCCAGTAGGCCGTCCCCGAGGGTACCACCGTGGAAAAGTCGAAGCGGTCGGTCTTGTGGCCTTCCAGCTTTCCGTAATTGTAAATGTTGGAGTCCCGTACCTGAATCACATCGTCGTCGAACATCTTTTCCAGCAGCAGATAGTGTCCGCCTCGCGTCCAGTAGCCCTTGGTCTGGACGCAGACCACCACATAGCCCTCCCGCATGGCGTCTCTGGCTTCCCGCCACTCGAAGGTCTTTTTCTTCAGGTAAAAGCCCATCTGCGCCGGGGCGACGACGAACAGGCTGCCGTCGGTGCCGTGATCGTAGCAGTAGCCGCCGTAGCGACGGCACATCTCCGGCGGCGTCAGCTCGGTGTCGGCCATGTAGGTCGCCAGCATGGCCATGGTGGTGATGCCGCAGCCGTGGGTGACGATCCGGTACGCGCCGTACATGGTGGTGGGGTAATCCTGCTGGAGATAGAGCTGGGCTTCCGGGTAGCGCTGGTGCCCAACGTCGGGATAGAGCAGGTCAGAGGCAGTCACGGGGGCGGTCTGCGCCGCCGTACCCAGGGTGATGGCGCTGTAGTCGATCTCGGCAGGGTATTTCTCCCGCGCCTGCGCGATCTTCTCCCCGCCAAGGGCGGCGGTCAGGTCTTTCCGGGCGGCGCCGTACCAGATGTCGGTGCTGCCCTTGAAAAAGACGATATGATAGCCCAAACCTGAACGGAGGATGTCCACGTCCCCGCTCTGGCGGGCGTCGTCAAAGCACCAGTCGTCCAGCACGGGGGTCAGCTGCCCCTTGTGCAGCTTCTGGTACAGTCCGCCGTCCAGCGCGGAACCGGCGTCCGCGGAATTTTTATTGGCCAAATCCGCGAAGATGGCGTCATTGGTGGATCTGTTGTCGCCGCGCCTGCTGTCCGCTGCCAAAGCTTTCTCGTAGTCCTCCACCAGCGTCTGGGCGGAGGCAAGGCACGCGTCCCACAGTTCTTCGGAACAGGTCACGGTGCCGTCCGGCGCCACGGTGACGGTTCCCGTCCCGTCCTCCGGCACCTGCGGGATCAGCAGAATGTGGCGGATGTCCACCAGCTTGCCGCTGCTGCGGGTAATGCCGGACGCGGCGTAGTCCGACTCATGCTCCGCAAAGTAGGCCTCCACCTCTTCCTCAGTGGGCGCGATGTAGTAGCTCAGGGCGGTATCGTACATATAGCCCCGGTTGTACAGCTCCATGCAGGCGGTCAGGTCTTCCGCCGACGCACCGGCGATATCCTTCGCCAATGCGGAAACGTCGGCAAAGCCGTACTTTTCCGCCAGAGCCGCCAGCGCCTGGGGAATGTCCTCCAGATACTGTTCGTGGAGAGTGTTGAGTCGGTAATTCTTATTGTAGCCGTAGAGATAGGCCGTGGCAGGCTTGCCGGACATGTAGGTCTCGTGGTTTTTCATGTTGGGCTGGTAGGCTTCCTCTGTGGGGATGCCCTCGTCCACGCTTTGCAGCGACAGCGCAAGGGCGCTGTGCCAGCTGTTCAGCGCCCGTTTCAGGAAATACTGCTGCCAGCTGGCGACGCTGGTGTCAATTTCACAGGGCTGGGTGTCCAGAGGCTTATCAAAGTCCGGGGCAGTCTCGTGCGCTGCCTGACGGTAAGAGGCGACTTCCATCCAGTAATAGACCTGCAACTGCCCGTTTGTCAGCTGCTCGTTTCCAACGGTCGCCACCACGGCAGAAGCGTTGACGGAATCCACCGTATAGCTGCCCTTGCAGGTCACGTCGCCGGGATTGCCGTCCTGCGGCATCGTTGCCGGGACGGTGGGCTGGGTAGTCTCCGCCGCGGACGGGGCGGTAGTCTCCGTCTTCACGGGGGGCTTTTTCCCGCAGCCCGTCAGGCCCTCCAGAAGCATAACGGCACACAGGGCTGCTGCCAGATATCTCTTTGTATTCACTGTCATACCCAGATTCCTTTCTGATTCCATGCTCCTCCCGGCCGGTGCCCCCATTGACTTTGTTTCGGAGGCATGATATAAAACGATCAGACTTTGGGGGAGGAAGCGAACATGCGCGAACAATTTATCCGTACCGAAATGCTGCTGGGCGCCGAAGCGCTGGAGCGGCTGCAGAATGCCCGGGTCGCCCTGTTCGGGCTGGGCGGAGTCGGCGGCTACACACTGGAAGCCCTGACCCGCAGCGGCGTGGGGCAACTTGATCTCATTGACAACGACACCGTGAGCCGGTCCAATCTGAACCGGCAGATCCTCGCGACATATGATACCGTGGGGATGCGGAAGGTGGACGCGGCAAAGCAGCGGGTGCTTTCCATCAACCCCGCGTGCGTCGTGCGGACTTATGCCGTTTTCTATACCCCCGAGACCGCGGGGCAGTTCGATTTTACCCAATACGACTACATCGTGGACGCCATCGACACCGTCACCGGCAAGCTGGCGCTGGTTCAGAACGCCCACGACGCCGGGACGCCCATCATCAGCTGCATGGGCACCGGCAACAAGCTGGACGCGTCCATGTTTGAGGTCGCGGATATCACCAAGACCTCCATGTGTCCTCTGGCGCGGGTTATGCGCCGGGAGCTGGGCAAGCGGGGTATCCGCCACTTAAAGGTCGTCTATTCCAAAGAGGAGGCCCTTACCCCCACCGGCTGGGAGGCGGAAGCCGCCGCCCTTGGCAAGCGCCAGATCCCCGGCAGCTCGGCCTTCGTGCCGGGAACGGCGGGGCTGATTCTGGCAGGGGAAGTGGTACGGGACATCGCGATGGCTGCACCGGAGGCTTGAAAAAGCAGCCCCAAAACGGCTGCTTTTTTCCGGGCGGGCAGCGCTGCCCCGGCTTACTCTTCCTCGAAGGTCAGGATATCCTTATACTTTTCCTTGAACAGTCCGTAGACCGCATCCAGAATTGCCTCGTCCTCCACGGCGAGGTAATTTTCATTTTCCTCGTCCACCGGCTCCACCTCGAGGATCACGATCTCGGTGGACGGCTCGTCGGCGGGCATCAGCACCAGATATTCCTTACCCTCGTAGGTAAGGCAATCCAGATATTCAAAGTCCATATCCTGTCCGTTTTCGTCGGTCAGGGTCAGAATGCTTTCTTCGAGTTCCATGTTTTCGTTTTCCATAAAAAGTTCCTCCTGATATTGGGATTGATTTTGGGATGATTATACCTGATATGGCCGGGAAATGCAAGAGGAATGTGCCGGAGTGTTTCATTGACTTTGCCCTTTGCATATGTTAAACTGAGATCAAGAACACAAGGAGGGATACTTATGACCCCCATCGAAAAGGAAATCGAAGGCATTGTGGACGGCATTCTGGAGGATTACCGCCACGGCCGGGACATCGACAAGCTTGACCCCTTCCAGCACCCGGACAAAGCCGTGGTCATTGACATGATCGGCAAGCTTCTGCGCATTGTCTACCCTGGCTCCTCCCGGGACAAAGCCTACCGCATCTACAACACCAAGCACAACCTCTCCATGCTCATTGAGGACGTGATGTACAATCTGAACAAGCAGATCGCTATCGCCCTGCGGGTCGACAGGACGGAGCGGGAAGCGCAGGAAACGGCGCAGGAGCTGAGTTTGCAGTTCTTCCGGGCAATCCCCGGCATCCGGGCGGTGGCTCAGACAGACGTGGAGGCCTTTTACGACGGCGACCCCGCTGCGTTCAGCACGGACGAGATCATCTTCTGCTACCCCGGACTGTTTGCCATCACGGTGTACCGGCTGGCGCACGTGCTGTATATGCTGAAAGTCCCCATGCTCCCCCGGATCATGACGGAGCACGCCCACAGCGTCACGGGCATCGACATCAACCCCGGCGCCACCATCGGCCGGTATTTCTTCATCGACCACGGCACCGGCATTGTGGTGGGCGAGACCACGGTCATCGGCGACCACGTGAAGGTCTATCAGGGCGTGACGCTTGGCGCGCTGACTACCCGGGGCGGACAGAGCCTGCGGGGAAAGAAGCGCCACCCCACCATCGAGGACAATGTGACCATTTACGCCGGCGCGTCTATCCTTGGCGGCGGCACAGTGATCGGCCGGGACAGCGTCATCGGCTCCAACGTCTTCATCACCCATTCCATCCCCCCCTGCACCACAGTGAGCGTCAAGAGTCAGGAGCTGCAGTTCAAGCCCCGGAACTGCGAAGGAAACTGCGCCTCCTGCACCAAGCCGGAACCCTTCTGGGAAGGGCAGAAATAATGTGAGGGCACACCCCAAATGAACTGCACCGGTTCGTGCGGATGGTACAAAAACGGGGCCATGAGCGGGAATGTTTCGTTTCAAATGGAGTGGCGCAGCGCTGGCGGCGCCACTCCGGTTTTTATCCGGATGCGCTCACAGGAAAGCTTTTTCAAAGATTTTGCCGGAGTGTCTTGACTTCCCGGACAAACGTGGTATAATCCTCATATGTAATGAATGTAATAAACATGTGGGGGAGTAGCAAGCACGGTTCCCGCCGCGCAGCAAGTCAACAGTACGGCGAAAGCCTGGCTTGCTTTAATTTGCCAGACTCATGTATATCCGTCCTTTCGGTTATGCATGATCTGTCTCTTTTTTCAGACCTGACATATCCGTTCGGATGTGGGCAGGTTTTTTATTTTGGGAATCTTTGATTCAGAGCTTCCCCGCTGTCCTTCGGATATGCCATTATGATTCGGGAAAAATCCCCAAAAACGAAAAGGAGAGTCATTATGCTTGTACCCGTTTTATTGTTCGCAGTCGGCCTCGTGCTGCTCATCAAGGGCGGCGACTGGTTCGTGGACGGCGCCACCGGCCTTGCCCGGCGGTTCCACATCCCCGAGATCATCGTGGGTGCCACCGTGGTGTCCATCGGAACCACATTGCCGGAGGTGATGGTGTCCGCTACCGGCGCACTGAATGGACAGGGCGCCATGTCCTACGGCAACGCCATCGGCTCCATTATCTGCAATACGTCTCTCATTGCCGCCATCACCCTGGCCGTCCGTCCCGCCCCCGTGGATGTGCAGTCCATGAAGAAGCCGGTGATTTTCTTCTTCGTCGCCGCCGCCGTCTATTGCTTCGCTGCCTACGGGATGGGGGAATTTACCCGGCCGCTGGGCATCGTGCTGCTGGCGATGTTTGTCTTCTACATGGTCGTCACCGTCCGTCAGGGCATCAAAACCCCCGCTCCCCAGGACGAGGAACCCCACGAGAACGGCACGTCCGTCCCTCTGTGGAAGGAGCTGCTGCTCCTGGTGGTTGGCGCGGCGGTCATTGCCGTGGGCGCGAACCTGCTGGTGGACAACGGCACCATCATCGCCAAGGAGCTGGGCGTGCCGGAGACGGTCATCGCTCTGACCTTCGTCGCTCTCGGCACCAGTCTGCCTGAGCTGGTCACGGCCATCACCTCCCTGGTGAAAGGCCACGGCTCGCTGTCCGTCGGCAATATCATCGGCGCGAACCTATTTAATCTGGTGCTGGTTTCCGGTGTGTCCGTCACCCTCGCGCCGTTTGAGGTTCCCGTGGGTAAGACCATCTTCGGCATCAATTCCTCCCTGATTCTGGACATGCCGCTGATGATCGTCGTCATGGCGCTGCTGACCGTTCCGGCGCTGACCACCAAGAAGCTCCACCGCTGGCAGGGCATCCTCCTGCTGTGCATTTATGCGGCCTTCTGTGCGATTCAGTTCGGGCTGTAAAAGAAAATAACGCACCGGCGGCGTCGGAGAGAAGCTTCTCTCT
>HF987990.1:5895-12060 GCA_000434635.1 Firmicutes bacterium CAG:110
CGTCGGAGAGAAGCTTCTCTCTGACGCCGCCGTTGATTTTCTTCCGGGCATGTAGTATAGTTAGAAGGAGATAACAACGCCCGCTTCGGCAGAAAGGATCCGGTAACATGACGCGATATGAATTTGAGGTGCTTTCCCATCTGGAGCGGAACGGAGCGGGGCAATATCCCCTGCGGACGCTGTCGGACGCACTGACGATCTCCGGTGGGGAGATTTCCCGGTGCCTGGAGCAGCTGACGGCGAAACATTGGATCACCCAGGACGGGGACGCCCTCGCCGTCACGGACGCCGGCTTGGCCGCGCTGGAACCTTACCGGGTGAAACGCGCCATCATTCTCGCCGCCGGGTTCGGCTCCCGGATGATGCCCGCCACTGCCGACCGTCCCAAACCTCTGGTGACGGTGAACGGCGTGCGCATTCTGGAAACGCTGCTGGACGCACTGGTGGCGGTTGGGATTCGGGACATCACCGTGGTGCGGGGCTACCGGAAGGAATGCTTTGACGCGCTGCTGGAAAAGTACCCCTTCCTGACGCTGGTAGACAACGACATTTACAGTAAGACCAACAACATTTCCTCCGTCATGGCCGTGCTTGATAAGCTGGACGGCTGCTACCTGTGCGAGGCGGATTTATACATCACCAATCCCCAGATCATCACCAAATATCAATACGCCAGCAACATCCTCGGCGCATATTCTCTGGAAACCGACGACTGGAGCTTCCAGATGGACGCAGCCGGTCACATCATCAACTACCAGAAGGGAAACACCTTCTGCTACAACTACTACGGCATTTCCTACTGGACGCAAGCGGACAGTGCCCGCCTGCGGGAGGACTTCCGGCAGGTCTACGAGGAAGCCGGCGGGAAAGACTATTTCTGGGAATTCATCCCTCTGGTGCTCCGGAAGGAGCGCTATGCCGTGGAGATCCGCCAGTGCCGGAAGTCGGACATCATGGAGATCGACAATTACTACGAGCTTGCGCAGCTGGATTCCACCTACCGAACGGAGAAGACGCTATGAAATGCTACGAAGGCCATATCCTGACGGTCAATCAGAATAACGACGTTGCCCGTTATCTCGTGGAAGACGGGGGAAAAATCGTGTACGTGGGAAACGACCTGCCAGAACAGTACCACTCCGCCGAGGTCATTCAACTGGGTGAAAAAGCCCTTATTCCCGCCTTTGTGGACACACACCAGCACTTTGCGTCCTTCTCCACCTTCCACGCGGGTCTGAACGTCATGGATGCGGCGTCCAACGCCGAGATCATGGAGATGGTGAGGCGGTTCGCGGCGCAGTCTCCTAAGAAAACGCTGATCGCCTTCGGCGCGTCCCCCTACTGTGTAAAGGAGGGGCGGCTCATCAGCCGTCAGGAGCTGGACGCCGTGTGTCCCGACAAGGAAATTATGGTGGTAAAATACGACGGCCACGCCTGTATCGTCAATTCCAGACTCCTGAACGCCATGGAAAGCAAGGTAAAGCACCTTCGCGGCTACCACCCGGACACGGGGGAAATGAATCAGGAGGCGTTTTTCGCCTTCTCCAACACGCTGACCAATTCTCTGTCCATTCCCGAGTTGATTCACAATATGCAATCGGCGGTGGATTTTCAGGCAAGCCGGGGGATCGGCTGCGTCCACACCGTCAGCGGCGTGGGCTTCGCGGGCGATTTGGACATCACGCTGGAAAAGCTCTTTGCCAAGGGGCTGAAAAACGGATTTCAGATTCGGGTCTTCCCCCAGAGCATGAAAATAAAAACGGCCACCAGCCGGCATCTTCCCCGCATCGGCGGCTGCTTCGCCTGCGCGCTGGACGGCTGCTTCGGTTCCCACGACGCAGCGCTGAACGCCCCCTACGCCGACGAAACCGGCGGCGAGGGCGTGCTGTATTACGACGATCAGAAGGTCATCGATTTCTGCAAAGAAGCCAACCGGGCGGGATTGCAGATCGAGCTGCACGCCATCGGCGACAAGGCATTTGACCAGGCCTGCCGTGCGATAAAAGCGGCGCTGGACGACTGCCCCAGAGAAGACCACCGCCACGGCATCATCCATGACTGCCTGCCCACCCCGGAGGGCATTGAAGTTTGCCGGGGCTATCATATCCAGATGCCCATGCAGAGTGCGTTCATCGGCTGGAAGCAGGAACCGGACGATTATCTGGAACACATTCTGGGTCACGACCGTCTGGAAAAGCTGAACCCCATCAAAACGTTCCGGGACAATGATATTATGGTATCCTTCGGTTCCGATGCGCCATGTACCACCCCCGACCCCATCGCATGGATGGACAGAGCGGTGAACAATGATAACGCCGGTCAGGCGGTCTCCGTTCAGGACGCTCTGCGGATGTGTACCTACAACGGCGCATGGACGGCCTTTGACGAGCGGGAGCGGGGCAGTCTGGAAGCCGGGAAAATCGCGGATATGGCAGTGCTGTCGGAAAACCCGTACACCGTCCCCAAGGACAAACTCAGTGGTCTTCGGGTGGAGCGGCTGTACCTCAGCGGAAAGTCCTACGAAAGCTGCCGGGAAAGCATTCTTCCCATGATGCTCCGGGGATTGACCTCCCGGAACAAGGCGTAAAGGCGGATTCCTATGACAAAACACGAATTTTACATTCTCAACGACCTGTATAACGGCAGGCAGGGCCGGGGCGGCTGCACATCGGACATTGACCGCACCCGCGCGCTGGACGATCAGGCCGCCATCAACGCCCTGACGGACGCGGGGCTGATTGCCCGGGACACCGGCGCTCTGACCGGGGCGGGTCTTGCTGCGCTGGAACCCTACCGGGCGGACAACGCGGTCATTCTGGCGGCGGGCGCCTCCACCCGATTCATCCCCCTCTCCTTAGAGCAGCCCAAGGGTCTGTTCGAGGTCAAGGGAGAACGGCTGATCGAGCGCCAGATCCAGCAGCTGAAGGCCGCCGGAATTGACGACATCACGGTGGTTCTGGGCTATAAAAAGGAAATGTTCTTCTACCTGAAGGAGAAGTACGGCGTTAAATTCATCATCAACGACGCGTTCAACATCAAGAACAACATTGAAAGCCTGTATCTCGCCCGAAACGAGCTGAAAAACACCTACGTCTGCGTCAGCGACAGCTATTTTGTGGAAAATCCCTTTAACCGCTTTGAATACCAGACCTTTTACGCGGGACTGTCCGTCAGCGAAGCAGTGAACGAACTGTACGTGGATACGGACGGCGACGGCAGAGTCATCCGGATGGCAGAAAACCGGGACGCGGGGCGCGTGCTGCTGGGGCATTCCTTCTGGCGAAAAGGATTCTCCGACGCTTTTATCGCCCTTGCCGAAGCCGATCGGGAGGTCGGCCGCTACCACGCCTGCTTCTGGGAGTGGCTGGTGAAGGACTACCTTGCCCAGCTGCCGCCCATGTATTATAAGGAATACACCCCCGGCACGATCTTCGAGTTTGACTATTTCGAGGAGCTTCGCCAGTTCGACACCCAATACCTGAGCCACACCCACAGCGGCATTATCCGGAACATCAAGCTGGTTTTCCGCTGCGACGAGGAAGATATCGTGGACTTCCGGAACGTCAGCGAGGGCATGACCAACACGTCTTTCATTTTCAAGATCGACGGTGTGGACTACATCTACCGCCACCCGGGGGACGGCACCGACAGCATCATCAACCGCCGCAACGAGAAGACTTCCCTCATAAAGGCGAAGCAGCTGGGCATTGACCCCACGTATATCTATGCCGATGTCAACGAAGGGTGGAAAATCTCTAAATTTGTCCCCCAATTCCGGGAGCCGGACTACGGAAGCTTTGCGGATTCCAAAAAGGTGCTGTCTGTCCTGCGGAAGCTCCATGCTTCGGACGTGAAGGTAGATTACGGTATGCGCCCCTGGGAGGACGCTCTGAACATGCAGAAGCTGCTGACAGAGAAAGACCCCCACTGCTTTGCCGCCCACGAGGGGCTGAAAGGAAAAATCGGCAGACTCTATCAGATGACGCTGGGCGACGGGGTGAAAAAATGCTTCTGCCACGGCGACACCTACCGTCCCAACTGGATGCTCCTGCCTGACGGGGACGTAATTCTCATCGACTGGGAGTACGCAGGCTTTTCCGACCCCGGAATTGACGTTGGCTACTACATCGTAGACGCCATGTACGACTTCCCGGACGCGGAACGGTTCATCAAAGAATATCTGGGAAGCGGATACGACGTGTCCGGCCGCTTCCACTACATGGCCTATACTGCCATCATTGCCTATTACTGGTTCGTCTGGGCGCTGTACCGGGAATCCTGTGGTGCGGACATGGGGCAGTCGCTGGAAAACTGGCGCGCCATGGCGGAAAAGTACGCGGATCATTTGCTGAGAGAATAAACTGAGCGCAGAAAGCCTCGATTCGTGGGGCTTTCTGCGCTTCTTTTACAAACATTCTGCGGCTCGGGAATGTGGCGGAAACGGCCGTTTCTGCTGTTTTCTGAAGCCCTCCGCCCGAGCGGAGACATTTCCCCAATAGTGGGAAAAAGTATACATTTCGTCTATTTATATCGATACAATTGGAGCTTTATACAAATTTTTTGTTTAAAATGACAAATTCGCTGTGGACAAATGGCTCCGGATGAAGTAAAATAAGGGGCGTACAGTGCGGTGTGTGCCGCGAAATTTGAAAGAGGTGAAGTAAATATGGCGTTTTCTTTTTTCGGCGGGGTCCATCCCAAAGAAAATAAGTGGTATGCCTGCGACAAGGAGACTCAGGTTTTCCCCGAGCCGGATATCGTTGTGATCCCCATGTCCCAGCATATCGGCGCCCCCTGCAACCCCCTCGTGAAGAAGGGTGACCCGGTGACCGTGGGTCAGAAGATCGGCGATAATCAGGGACTGTGTGTGCCTGTCCACGCTTCCGTCTCCGGTAAGGTCAAGGCTGTGGAAATGCGCGCCCACACCAGCGGTACCACCGTGATGAGTGTGGTGATCGAGAATGACCATCTGGATACCCTGTGTGAGGACATCAAGCCCCGCACGCAGGAAGAAGTGGACGCACTCAGCCCGGAAGAGCTGATCGGCATTATCCGGGAGGGCGGCATCGTCGGCATGGGCGGTGCGACTTTCCCCACCCACGTCAAGCTTTCCGGCGGCATCGGCAAGGTGGATACCGTCATCATCAACGCGGGCGAGTGCGAGCCTTACATAACGGCTGACGACCGGCTGTGCCGGGAGCATCCGGCGGAGCTGATGAAGGGCCTGAAGATCATCATGAAGATCTTCGGCCTGACAGAGGGACACATTGCCATCGAGGACAACAAGCCGGAAGCCATTCAGTCGCTGAAGGAGCACCAGCTGGACGGTATCGTACTGGATGTGCTGCCTGCCAAGTACCCGCAGGGCGCTGAAAAGCAGCTGATCTACGCCGTCACCGGCCGGGAAGTTCCCTCCGGCGGTCTGCCCGCCGCGGTGGGCTGCGCGGTATTCAACGCTGCGACCACCCGCGCCATCCACGATGTGGTGTACGACGGAATGCCACTCATCAAGAGAATCGTCACCGTGTCCGGCGACATCCTTATGGAGCCGAAGAACCTGCTGGTTCCCATCGGCACCAGCTTCAACGACCTGATTGACGCCTGCGGCCACTCCGAGAACCCCTACAAGGTCCTCTCCGGCGGCCCCATGATGGGCGTTGCGCAGTACGACCTGAACGTCCCCACCATCAAGGGCGTCAACGCCGTTACCGTGCTGGGCAAGAAGAACAACTTCTTCGTGGAGGAGCCTCACTGCCTGCGCTGCGGCAAGTGCATCGAGGTCTGCCCCATGCATCTGATGCCCGTTCTCATGTATCAGGCCACCCAGGACGGCGATGTGGACGGCATGAAGTCCGTGAACCTGCTGGACTGCATCGAATGCGGCTGCTGCGCCTACACCTGCCCCGCCAGCGTGCCTCTGGTGCTGGGCTTCCGTGCCGGCAAGCAGATGATCCGCAACGCTGCCGCCCGGGAAAAGGCCAAGGCTTAAGGAGGTGGAGATCAAATGGCACAGATGAAATACTTTTATGAGCTGACGATTTCCAGCTCGCCCCACGCCCATTCCCCCGTCACGACCCAGACCATCATGCGGGATGTGCTGATCGCGCTGGTTCCCGCGCTGCTGGGTTCCATTTACTTCTTCGGCTTCCGTGCGCTGCTGGTGAC
>HF987991.1 GCA_000434635.1 Firmicutes bacterium CAG:110
TTTCTTGTATAAACTGACAAATTGACTTCTATGGAAAATCGTGCTACTATGACGTTAAGCAAACGGTTGCATAAATTACATGGCGGAATATTATAATAATTCGACAATTATCATAATTAACCAATTTAATACATGGATTTTAATTATGATTCTGTCTGATATTCCTTTAATTGCAAGTAAACCGTTTGCGTGGAGGTACAACATGGCAGCAACGATCAAGGATGTGGCGCGGTTGGCGGGCGTTTCGCCGTCGACGGTCTCCCGCGTGCTCAATCAAAAGGGCGTCATTTCGGAGGAGACAAAGCAGAAAATCGCGTCCGCAATGGAGCAGCTCAAATACGTCCCCAACGACATCGCCCGCAGCTTTGCCAACGGTTCGGCCCACGCGATTTCCCTGGTGATCGACATCTCGGACGGCACGGCCTACGCCAACAATTTCTTCAACAATACCGTCTTCGGCATCGAGACTGCCGCGCACCGGAACGACTACAATCTCATCATCACCAACGGCGCGGCGGCGTTCGGCGGCATTTCCTCCGTCGAGCGGCTGATCGCCGGAAAAAAGGTCGACGGCGTGGTGCTGCCGATCTCCCTTGTGACGGACGAGCTGCTGCGCAGAATCGAAGACTTAAGCGTGCCGTGTGTGATCCTCGGCCGCTCGGAGGAGGTCGGCGCGGAGGCCAACTGGGTCGATATCAACAATGTGCAGGCCGGCCGCAGAGCCGTCAAGCTCCTGCTGGAGCGGGGATATCAGAAGATCGCCTTCCTTTCGGACGGCGATCAGGAGGTCTTCAATCAGGATCGCATCGCGGGCTATCGCCGCGAGCTTGCCGCAAATCATCTGTCCGTTCCGGACGGCGGCATCCTCCACGGTCTGCCGACCGTCGAGAGCGGCATAGACTGCGTCCGGGCGTTTTTGCAGGGCAGCGACGCGCCAGATGCCGTCATTTGCAGCGACGACCGGTTGGCGCTGGGCGCACTGCGGGCCGCGCGGCAGCTGGGACTGCGGGTGCCGGAGCAGTTCGGCATCATCAGCTGTGACAACACGCCGCTGACGGAGCTGGCCGAGACGCCCATCACCAGCGTGGATGTGGATACGTTTGCCCTGGGTGTGCAGGCGGCCCAGATTCTGATCGAGCAGATCGAAGACCCGCAGACCAGCCTGCGGCAGATCCTTCTGTCGACGAAGCTCATCGAGCGCGCCTCGACAATGCGGAGAAAACAAGATGAAACGGAGGCGATTACCATTTGAATCAGGCGGCCATCATTCACCGCCCCACCTCGGACTACATCTACCCAAGCTCCCGCAATACGCTGGAGCTTCAGCTTATCACGGCGCGGGGGGATGCGGACGAGGCGGAGCTATGGTACTGGATGCGCTATGAGACGGATCCGGCGAAGATCCGGCGGCAGCGTCTGCACGTGTCGCTACAGGACGCGCTGCACGACTACTACCGCACGACGGTCTGCACCGGCCAGATCGCGGCATACACCCGGTACTGTTTCCACCTGAGAGCCGGAACGGACGAGCTTTGGCTCGGCGCGAACGGCTTACAGGAGACGGAGCCTGCCATGAACGGGAATTTCTTTGAATTCCTCTGGCCGAACCCGACGGACGGCTTTTCCGCACCCGGGTGGCGGGGCCGGCAGGTGTACTATCAGATATTCCCGGAGCGGTTCAAAAACGGAGACCC
>HF987992.1 GCA_000434635.1 Firmicutes bacterium CAG:110
GCGGCTTCGCTTTACGGGAAGAAAGTACGGACTGATGTCCTTGCTTGTCCTTCAGGTTTTTCCGAGCAGCATGGCTGTGGCTGGCTATTACATTCTGATATACGAATTTGGATTGGTGGACAGCAATGCAGCGCTTATTTTTGTGCTTGCCGGGGGAAGTGCATATAATATCTGGCTGCTGAAATCCTACATGGATGGCTTGCCGAAGGAACTTGACGAGGCGGCCATGGTAGATGGTGCAACGCATTTTCAGGTGTTCCGGAAAATCATTCTGCCGTTGGCAGCGCCGCAGCTGGCGGTTATTTTCCTGTTCTCCTTTATCGCAACTTACAGCGAGTATGTGATAACATCGATCTTTTTGCAGACTCCGGGCAAGATGACCCTCGCACTGGGACTCCAGACGTTTATCAGTGACCAGTTTGCCGCACATTGGACAACATTTTCTGCCGCGGCGGTTCTGTCGTCTATCCCCATAATGATCGTCTTTATGTGCTTGCAGAAATATATCCAGAGTGGACTCGTTTCCGGAGGCGTCAAAGGATGATAAGTAGACAAACCAACTATTTGAAAGGGGCTATTACGAAAATGAAGAGATTATTCGCATCTGTAATTTCATGTGTTCTGATTCTTTCCATGATTTGCTCTGGCTTGACGGTGTTTGCGACCACAATTACGGGAGCAGTTGACACTGACAACTTTGTCCGAGGCGTAGATGTATCCACTCTCGATATGCTGGAAGACCTTGGCGCACGTTATTATCAAAATAACGTAGAGAGCGATGCCCTCACGATTTTGAAAAATAATGGCGCTAACTATGTGCGGCTGAAATTATGGGTAGATCCATACGACGAAAACGGAAATCCTTATGGTGGTGGTAATAATGATTATGCAACCACTTTGGCGCTGGCAAGGCGGGCAAAAAACCTCGGAATGGGAGTGTTGATTGATTTCCACCTGAGTGACTTCTGGACAGACCCTGCCAACCAGATTAAACCCAAGGCATGGAAAGATCTGTCTTACTCCGAACTGAAGACTACATTGTACAACTACATGAAAGACACGCTGAACAACTTTGCGGCGGCAGGCATTGTTCCTGAAATGGTTCAGGTTGGCAATGAGATATCCACGGGCATACTTCATGATGATGGCAAGGTTGGCAACGGAAATGAGGATTTTTCCAATCTTGCCGGACTCCTGGAATCTGCGATTGCTGGTGTTAGAGCATCCTCTGCATCCAATACCAAAATCATCCTGCATTTGGATATGGGAGGTCAGAACTCTCTCTATACATGGTTCTTTGGCGGATTGCTGACGGCCTCCCCCAATCTGGACTTTGATGTGTTTGGCCTTTCCTATTATCCGATGTGGCACGGGACCATGGAGGGCTTGCAGTATAACATAAACTATTTGGCTTCCACTTATGGCAAAGAGGTATGTATTGTTGAAACTGCATATGCATGGACAACAGAAGATGGTGATGGTGTCGGCAATGTATTTATCAGTGGAGATGAAGAAGTCGGTGGATATCCTGCAACGGTTGAAGGACAATTTGCTTTCATGAACGATCTGGAATCCGTCATTCTTAATGTTCCTAATGATAAGGGGCTTGGTTATTTTTACTGGGAACCCGAATGGCTGCCGGTAGAGAATGGAACTTATGCAACGGATGCAGGCGTTGCATACAAGAATGATACCTACACCCCATGTAATACCTGGGACAATATGACGTTGTTCGATTTTAATGGCAATGCATTGTCTTCTATCAAGGTGCTGAATCAACCTGCGGAGAATCTGCTATCAAATATCAGTTTTGAAAATGATGGCGTTACAACCACTCCCGCCGACTGGAATGTATGGCTTAGCGACTCCTCAGATACGGGGACTGTAAAGACGGAATATGGTTATGCATATGATGGTGATTATAAGCTGACATTCTGGGATGATTCTGCCTACTCCTGCTCTGTATATAAGACATTTACAAATCTTCCCAACGGTACGTATCAATTCTCAATTTGGGCAAAGACCAATGGGGATCAGGATGTGCTCCAGTTGTATGCGAAGAATTATGGAGGGGATGAACTGACCACTACTATTACTACAAGTGATATTAACTGGAACATCTTTACCATCGATGAAATAGTTGTTACCAACAACACTTTGGAAATCGGGGTCTATACTGTTGCCGGTGCTGATGATTGGTGCAACCTCGATATGGCTATTCTGAGAAAAGTTGAGTGACAGAGAGCAGTCATTTCTCCAATTAAGCCGGAAATTCTGTAAAATGCAATATGAACGTGGAACAGGGCGCAGGGAGAAATCTATGATGAAAGGATCAGCTATATGTCGACGTTTGTTATAAATATCATCCACCGGCCTGAAATGGTGCCTGAGTATGCCGAAAAGGTCACAGGGCACGGTCAGACGGAGAATATCGGCCGTAAGGCGCTGCTGACCGAAAGTCTGGACATTTTCAAGCTCCAGCAACAGTGCGCCCATGAAAACGGCCTGAAAACCACCATTCAGATGACCTACGCCAGCCTGTTCAATGACGAGGCTGTGGCGCTGGCCAAGGAGCATCATGCGGTCTATGGCGACGAGATCGCCCTGAGCCTGCTGGGGTTGCCCTGCGAGCAGTTCCGGGAGAAATACAAGACGAAGGATTTCTGCATCTGGATGTTCTCCATGGAGGACAAGAAGGCCATCGTCCGGGATGTGTTCGGCAAATTCTATGA
>HF987993.1 GCA_000434635.1 Firmicutes bacterium CAG:110
AAGCGTTGCTGCCGCCGCCCTTTCGAGTCCTAAAACAGAAATAATCCGAACCCGTCTCTCACCAAGAACAGGTTCGGATCATTCTTCTCTGGTACGGGTGTTCTTATAGGACTTTTTGAAAAACCCTGTCATACCAACGTTTTTTTGGATTTCAGAGCATCAAATTTCCTATTTTTTCACTTCACATAGGCATCTTTTTCAAATCGACCGGGATACAACATGAACCTTGGTAATGATGTCCCGCAATCTATCATCGCCAACCATGTATTCCAGCGCCTCATCCGCCGTCTCACATACTTTCTCAGTTTCTGGTTTATTTGCTGCGTAGATTGTTATTTTCCCATCGGTACCATATCTGATGATATTAAACACAGCCCCATTCCACTCAAATTCAATCTCAGCACCCCAGTTGATGCTGCGCTTAAATTCACTGATGGTTTCAAAATTCATACTGCCATATGGAACAATTATTTCCTTCATGCAAAACACCTCGCTGAAGTTCTTAAATTCTGGTGCACCATTCGGATAATTGATCGGCGGACCTGGAACCGGATGTTCATCTGGATTATCCCAGCTAATTCTGTGGTCATGTGGGTTCGTATGCTTATCTCCACGGTTGTGATTTGTCTCATGCCGTTCCATTTCCGCCCGCCCATCAGGCCCCATTTTTGTCTTGTAAACATCACCGTTATTCATTATCGTTCTTTTGATTTCTCCGGGATTTCCCAGATAGCGCTGGTCTTGCGGCTTATTGGGATTTGGTCTCCATTTTCCACCATAAGCGCTTCCACCGCCTTTACCGATCATGTATGCGTCCATTGTATCACAAAACGTGTGATTTGCGCCACCAATTTTATAGCAGTCCAAATCTTCATGGGGCATTGCCTTCTGGTCATAGTCCATGTACCGCCAGGAGCTGCGTTCATAATCCACATACACGATGTCTCCCTGCATCTCCGGAAACGGGGTGTTGTAGCAAATGATTCTCTCTGGCTCTATACGCCGCAGCATCTCATTGTAACCAGCCATGAACCATTCCTTCTGATCCTTTCGATGATCATGCTCGGAAGCCATGTAGGTTGAAACTGCCACAACGCTGCCCTTTTCAATGCCGTCAAAGCAGAAATCAAAGGTGGATTCATCACCCCAATTGACGGTTGGGATCACCCGTATACCCTTGGATGCCCAGTAAGCACCGCACCAGCGGTTACGAAACACATTATACATCTGCATCACAGGTGCCATTTCCAAATACATGCTGAAATCGGGAGAAAGCACAGCCCGGTATCGGGACAGCTTTTCAATGTCAGCCTCGGGATTTTTCCATACCCGCTCAAAGCGGTAATCATACAGGAAAAAATGCACCATCCGGTCAAGATGATTCTGATCTTCCAGATTTGTTTTGTCAAAGCCGATCAGCAGAAGGTCGTTAAAATCACCATCTTACGGTTGGAATTTTGGTATTACCGGAATTTTCCATTTCCCTTTCCCTGGGAACTGGTTACGCAAGAGAGTTTGACTTGTACGGTAATTGTAGTTTTCCTCTGTCATAGAAATCTCCGAATGTTGTAGTAAGGAAAAAGTCCTTCTATCCATAGTTTCAAAACAGAGAAAAGTTGCACACCAACGTGCAGCTTCTGAAAAATGTTCACGAAAAGTTCAAAGGGGAGTCCTATAAGAACTCCCCTTTGGTACCCCTGACCCGCCCAAATACGAACCCGGGAGGGCGCCGACGAAATCAGACG
>HF987994.1 GCA_000434635.1 Firmicutes bacterium CAG:110
CGGAGGAAGACACCACCCAGCGTTGGGCAAAAGTACCGTCGCAGGGACTCAGTGATATGCTTGTCGGCGTATTCAAAAATTATCTGGAAGATATCTGAGCATAGCAAAAGCCCGTACTGACATCCAATCAGTACGGGCTTAAACGATAATATGGGGAGCTCATGGGCCAGGAGCGATTACTCCTTACTCACAAGCCACTGGCAACGCAGAATAACTGCGCTCCGGCGGAATCTTATCAAAATCTTATCAGAAGGGGTGGGCAAAATCCAAAAACCGTTGGTATTCCTGCACTTTTGGGCTTTTGTGATTTATTCCCACTCAATCGTCCCAGTGGGCTTGGGGGTCAGGTCAAGCACTACGCGGTTGATGCCGTCAACCTCATGCGTGATGCGGGCGGTGATGTGGTGGAGGAGGGGATAGGGAATCTCTTCGATGGTGGCCGTCATGGCGTCAGTGGTGTTGACCGCGCGGATGATGGCGGGCCAGCCCTCGTAGCGCTTGCCGTCCTTTACGCCGACACTCTTCATGTCCGGCACGGCAATGAAGTACTGCCAGACCTTTCCGGCAAGACCATTTTTGTCAAATTCTTCCCGCAGGATCGCGTCGGCTTCCCGCAGAGCTTCCAGACGGTCGCGAGTAATGGCGCCGAGACACCGCACGCCCAGGCCGGGGCCGGGGAAGGGCTGACGATAGACCATGCTGTGGGGCAGACCCAGCGCTTCGCCTACGACACGCACCTCATCCTTGAACAACAGCTTGACCGGCTCCACCAGTTCGAAGGTCATGCCCTCGGGCAGACCGCCAACATTGTGGTGGGCCTTGACGCCGTGGGACTCCAGAATGTCGGGATAGATGGTTCCCTGCGCCAGAAAATCAATGCCCTCCAGCTTCTTCGCTTCGTCGTTGAATACCTCGATGAATTCCTTGCCGATGATCTTCCGCTTGGTCTCGGGGTCGGAGACGCCCGCCAGCTTGTCGAGAAAACGATCGACGGCATCCACATAGATGAGATTCGCGTCCATTTCGTCCCGGAAGACCTTGACGACCTGCTCCGGCTCACCCTTGCGCAGAAGACCGTGGTTGACGTGGACGCAGACCAGCTGCTTGCCGATGGCCTTGATCAGCAGCGCGGCCACCACGCTGGAATCCACGCCGCCGGACAGCGCCAGAAGAACCTTTTTGCTGCCTACCTGCGCCCGGATCTCCCCGATCTGCTGGGCGATAAAGGCGTTGGCGAGGGCAGGGGTGGTGATGCGTTCCATGGATTCGGGACGTACATTGCTTGACATTTCAGCTTCCTCCATTTTCTGCCTACCGGCGCGGCGGCCGGGTAGATAATGGCTTCATTATACCGGATAAAATGACTTTTTGCAATCTTTTTCCGGAAAAAGAAAAGGCGCTTTGTTGCAAAATGGAAATGCTATGGTATAATAAACGCAAAATCCGGAGAAAAATGGAGGGCTTATCATGGGAATGGTTGTCATCGGCGCGGTGTTTGTGGACATCAAGGGGTATCCCACGTCGGCGTTTATCCCCACTGGGCGGAACGCTGGGCGCGTGGAGCAGATTCACGGCGGCGTCGGGCGGAATGTGGCGGAGGACATCGCAAACTGCGAGCTTCGCCCCACCTTTGTCAGTCTCGTGGACGACAGCGGAACCGGCGTGGATGTTGTGCGCAAGCTGAAAAGCCACAGGGTGAACACCGACTATATCCGCAAGACCAGAAACGGCATGGGAACATGGCTGGCGGTCTTCAATGACGACGGGGACGTGGCGGCGTCCATCTCCCAGCGGCCGAACCTGCTGCCCATTGCCCACACGCTGGAGCAGGACGGCGACGAGATTTTCCGGAATGCGGACAGCGTCGTCATTGAGATCGACATGGACAAGGAGATCGTCAAGCGCACCTTCCGGCTGGCGCAGAAATACAATAAACCTGTTTATGCCGTGGTGGCGAACATGAGCATCGCCCTGGAAAGACGGGATTTTCTTCAGTCCACGGATTGCTTTGTCTGCAATCAGCAGGAGGCGGGAATCCTGTTTTCCGATGACTATTCCGGCAAGACCCCGGAGGAAATGATCCCCATTATTTCCGCGAAGGTGCAGGCCGCCCGTATTCCGGCCATGATCGTGACCATGGGCGCGGACGGTGCGGTGTATGCCAATCTTCACGGGGAGAGCGGCTACTGCCCCGCGAGAAAGCTGGAGGTGAAGGACACCACCGGCGCTGGGGATGCTTTCTGCGCCGGTGCGGCCATCGGCCTGACCTACGGCAAGGGTCTGAAGGAAGCCTGTGAGATCGGCGCCATGCTGGCGGCGTCCGTGATCGTGACCTCCGAAAGCGTTTGCCCCCGGTTCCGCCCGAGAGAGCTGGGGCTGGACATGGATGTAGAGGACTGAAGGAATGTACCGCCGTGTTTTGACCATGCAGGACATTTCCTGCGTCGGACAGTGCTCCACCACGGTGGCGCTGCCGATTTTGTCCGCCTGCGGTCTGGAAGCCTGCATTCTGCCCACCGCGCTGCTGTCCACCCACACCGGCGGCTTCGGCAAGCCCGCCGTGGTGCATTTCGACGGGGCGCTGACGGATATCTGGCACCACTGGCAGGAGAATGGCATTACGTTTGACGCGATCCTCGTGGGCTATCTTGGCAGTCTGGCGGCGGTGAAAGCGGCGGGAGAGATCATCGACCGGCTGCTTGCTCCCGGCGGCGTTGCCATCGTTGACCCGGCCATGGCGGATAACGGAAAGCTGTATTCCGGATTTGACGAGGATTATGTCCGGGCGATCGGTTCGCTGGCCGGGAAGGCGGACATCATTCTGCCCAATGTCACGGAAGCAGCGATTTTGTCAGGTTTACCATATCAGGAAAATATTGACAGAAATTATGTTAACCAACTGCTGAATGGGCTGAATCACCCCTGCGCCGTGCTCACCGGCGTTGACTTCGATGAGGACAGCACCGGCATTGTCCTGCAAGAGGGAACGGTGCAGCACGAATACCGCCACAAACGGATAGGGACGGGCTGCCACGGAACCGGCGATATTTTTGCCGCTGTCTTCACCGGGGCGCTGATGCAGGGGAAAAATCGGCTGGATGCGGCGAAAATCGCCGCGGATTTCACCTGCCGGTGCATTAAGAATACAGTGAACGCCCCTGCCCATTGGTACGGCGTCAAATTTGAGCCGCTTCTGCCGGAGCTGATGGAAATGCTGGGGCGGTAAAAAGAACGTCAGCGCTCAAAAAAATTTTAATGCTTATCGACTTAACACAGCAAG
>HF987995.1 GCA_000434635.1 Firmicutes bacterium CAG:110
AGAGCTGTCGCTACATCTTGTAGCGTGCTGTGTTAAGTCGATAAGCATTATGACATTTTTGCCCCTGATTATTCTGGCGATCTGCTTTGCCCTGGGCATGCCCGTGGCATACGCCATGATCTGCTGCGTGATCCCTTATTTTATCGCAGATCCCTATATGTCGGCCAATATCATCATTCAGAGAATGGTCGCCAATACCGAGTCCACCTCCATGATGGCAGCGCCGTTCTTCATCATCGCAGGCGCCATCATGAACTACTCCGGCATCAGCAAACGGATTTACGACTTTGCCGGCGCCCTGGTCGGACACCTGGTGGGCGGTCTGGGTCACGTGAACGTGATCGTGTCTGCCATGATGGGCGGCATCTCCGGCTCCGGACTTGCGGATGCGGCCTATGACTGCAAGGTGCTTCTGCCTCAGATGGAAGCCCACGGCTATTCCAGAGCGTACAGCGGCGCGCTGTCGGCGGCAACGGCTGTGATCACCCCGATCATACCGCCCGGAGTGAGCCTGGTCATGTTCGCCGTGCTGTGCGAGGTTTCCGTCGGAAAGCTGCTGACTGCTGGCTATATTCCCGGCCTGATGCTGACGGTGGCCATGCTCCTGCTGAACCACTTCATCTGCAAGAAGCGGGGCTATCAGGCAGAGCGCACCGAGCGCGTCGGCGGAAAGACCCTGTGGAAGCTGTTCAGAGAAGCCGCATGGGCGTTGGCGATCCCCTTCGGTCTGGTTCTGGGCCTGCGCATTGGCATCTTCAACGCGACCGAGGGCGCGGCTGTCATTGCAGCGTACTCCCTGTTCGTAGGCAAGTTCGTCTACAAGGAACTGAAGTGGAAGGACATCCCTGCCATCCTGAAGGAATCCGTTCAGGGCGTGGGTCCCGTGCTGATGATCCTGTGCGCCAGCAATGTTCTGAGCTATTATCTCAGCTGGGAGCGGATTCCCCAGATGCTGACCCAGAGTATGATCGCGCTGTGCCACAACAAGTATGTATTCCTGATCCTGGTAAATCTGCTGATGCTGGTAGTCGGCATGTTCCTGGACAGCTTCGCGGCCATGATCATTATCGCCCCCCTGCTCGCGCCGGTCGCCACCGCTTTCGGAATCGATCTTGTGCATTTCGGACTGATGCTGTGCCTGAATATTACCATTGGCTGCATCACCCCGCCCTTCGGCTCCTACATTTTCGTCGTCAGTTCCACCGGACGCATCAAGACGGAGAAGCTGTACAAGGAGCTGGTTCCCTTCATCATTGTGTGCCTGGTCACCTTGGCTCTGGTGACGTTCATACCGTGGTTCTCCATGGTCATTCCCAATCTGATCTACGGTGCATAGTAAAATTTAAGCAGCAAAAAACGAGGAACGGAATTTTCCGTTCCT
>HF987996.1 GCA_000434635.1 Firmicutes bacterium CAG:110
TCAATTTGCGCAATTTATTGTACATTATCACCTATATATTGCACTTTTCAATTTCTCATGTGTTGGTCTACTTACTGACCCACGGAGAAAAATATCAGATTTTACACACTTTCTGTCACGCACAAAAATGGGCGTACAGCCTTTCGGTTTGTCCGATTGGCTGTACGCCCACTTATTTGTTAGGTAGTACTCTTAGTGGTAGGCATTTTCACAAATGAAACGCCAGATTTTTTCATTGGTTTCCATTCACCCTTCAAATCACTTTGAGATAGCGCCTCATATACGAACAGCCAGTTGCGGTTAAAGTCATCCTCGTTTGAGGACAATGTTTTGGCATGATCCTTTAATGCTTTCCTTTCCCCTTTATTTTTATGTACAGTAAAGTACAAAAAGGCCAATAATTTGAATAAGCATGAATCGCTTGAAATAGCTGTATTTGCAGTAATACTATCGATATCAAAGTTGTACTTCAACGAAAAATAAATCGCATAGCAGATTGCCTCATAGTTTTGACTATTACACCCGACCCGAAATACCTTTTGTGAAAAAGAAGATATTTTCTGTGGCTCAACATCAAAAGGAATAAATACATTTTTTTCGAGTAGCGGAATTAAATACGGATATAATAGGCTGAGGTGAAAGACTGTTTTTATGAAGTAATCTCTTGCGTTTGGTGTGAGTTTGTGACCAGATAATACTTTAATAGCATAATTCAAGACAGCAGAATTATCCTTGTTCTTTTGCATTAACTCAATTGCTAAGTCCAAATACGCACGAACTGCAATAAAGTCCATTTTTCCGTCCCGCTGTATTGCGGATACAGAATTTATTTTACGAACCCATTGTTCTACAGCCGCTACAGGCAGCTCTTGTATCTCTGTTTTCTTAAAGTTAATGCTTAAATCAAATTGTCGAAGTTCATTGCCAAGATCCATCAAGAATTTTTGCCCAGCTTCGACACTTTCGACATAACAGGTATAGTCATCAATATTTCGTATGTAGCGCCACCCATTGTCATATAACTTTCTGTCAACGACTGTAAGAATAATTTCCGACAAGAGGTTTGATGCATGTGGCCCAATTAGTAGCCCATGAGTTTCCCCATTTTTGCAATTCTGCGTATAGTGATCAATTTGATTGTACCAATCTTGGCTATACTGTTTAGCACTGTGTTCTTTGGCAAATGCTTTTCCGACCAATGCCCAAGGAATGGAATGTGTATAGATACTCAGAAAACAAGTTGAGATATCAGCTTTCACGATGTATCTTTTTCCTATAAGCAAATCTGGCTCAGGTGAGCCATCGACTCTCCAATTGGAATAACTCATAGAAAAAATGGCATCTGAATTGCCCTGCTTGCGAATATGAATACGGCTAATTTTATAGTCTTGAGATACCGTTTGTTGCTCGAAGTGTTGCTGTAAATTACCCCAATTATCTGAAAGGCAGCGGCACAATCTTTGATAGGCCATTGGATTTGGAATTCCTAATGGGCGTGGAACATTGATATTACGTAAGCTCTCATAGTAAATATATTGTTTCCAACTATCAGAAAATGAGGTAGTATTCTTTTGACAATAATTATAGAAGTCAACTGAACTCAGAATAGGAGGAAGTTTATCAGCAAATAGGCCATGCGCCAGTAACCTATTATACAGTTCGTCAGCTGAGATTTCATTCATTAAGTCTGCATAGCTTTTTGCCATAATAGGAATTTCCTCCTTGAACATAATAGGACTTGAACGGCATAGCTCCCGACAAACAATTGGCATGCAAGCGGCTCAAACTCCACATACTGGATTATAACACTAATTCGACATAAAATCCATCATAAAATAGTAATAGGGAGAACTTCCTGCATTAAAAGGCAGAAAATTCTCCCGTTGTTATTACTGATATTGATAAATGCTAAGGTAAAATGAAACGATACACAGTCAGCGGCACATACCACACCGCTACAATCAGTTGCCAGGCTAGGACAAACCCACCGATGACACCGCCAATAATGAAGTTCAGCGCGAATAAGGCAACCCCTCCACCCATGGAACCGTTGCCCGGTACAATCCAGAGCCGCATCCGATGGAGGCCAAAGGGCAGTCCGCAGAGAATCCAGAGCCGCAGATAGTTAACAGTGCCGTCTTTTATACAGGCAGATTTGAAGATGCAGACCAGCAGGGCCGCCCCGGCCACGGGCACTATACTCTTTCTGAAAAACTGAAAGACCGCTTCTTTTCTTGTCATGGTATATCGCCTCCCGGAATCCATTATACCAGTTGTGGATTTAGGAGGCGCTAATAATCTGCAAACGATGTCTATTCCGCAAACTTTTCCCAGACCTTTTCGTATCCGGCGAATCCTTCATCCACGATACACCCCACATCCTCACTACCCACGCTTTTCCGCTGGCCACAGGAGACGTTCGCCAGAACCAGCACCAGGCGCACGGCGTTGAATAGGTGCGTTTTGATTTCTTCCTCCTTGGTTGCCCAGCCACGGTTGGGTGTATCCCCCGGGCGGTGGAGAGTGTCGGACAGATGGGCCAATTCCTCCAAAGCACGTCTGCATTTTTCCTCATACCAGCTCTGCATATTGGGCACCTTCCCGGTGACAATGATAACGGGCTTTTCGTTCATATAGCATTCTCCTTGCTTATTCTAATTCTTGCATAACGCTCTGCTCCGGCGGGAGCAGGATGTCCAGATTTCGTTTGATGGTATCGTACTCTTTTGCCTGCCGCTTGGCGGCGGTGTACTGCGCATACAAGGTCTCCTTCTGTACAGTCAGTTCCGACAGCTCTCTTTCCAGCTTTTCAGCGGCGGGCAGCGGAACCACTCCCAGGCGTTTCAGCTCCCGGGCGGCGGCCTCAAAAAGGATGATTTCGCTCTCATGCCCACGAAGGAACTTTTCTTTGTCGTCCGATTTTCGGTAATGGTCATAGACCGGGCGGAACTTCCTGTAAGTAGCAGCATATTTGACGATCAGATTCAGCTCCGCAATTCTGCCCTCAACCGCCTTGATAGAGGCGAGCGAATCATCCACGGCGGCGTTCAGTTCCGCAAGCCTGTTACCTAGTGCCTCATAGCTTTCAATGCCATGCTCTGCCAGATAGTTTAGGGTTTTGGCTCCCTCTTTCAGCTTTTGGAGCTTCGCCCAGTGTCGCAGCCCAGGGCTTTGGTTGTCCTGGATGACGGCGATCCGCTGAATGCTGCCGTCCCGCGCCTTGGGCCGCTTCGAGGGACGGGTGCGGCCCGCAATCCTGGCAGCGAGCGCTTCTTCTGTGTAATCAATACCCAGGGTTTTCAGTCGGGTAAACCGTTCCTGGTCGGAGGCCCGACAGGAAATGTATTTTCCCCGCCGGATTTCGTACCCTTCCTCCTGCAATCTGCGGAGCAGATATTCCAGGTCCGCACAGGCCGGGAGCAGGCGGTCAATGACGGATTTCAGCTTTGCCTTGTAACTGGTGCCATTTCTAACCGCCTGATGCTCAACATAGCTCTTGCCCTTCTCCTGTCCGGGAACGATGACGGACAGGCCATGCTCCTTGCAGAGCCGGTCAGAGGCGCGGCGAATCTCATAGTAGCTGCGCTTGTTGGAATGGTAATGCTTGTGATCCGCAAAACTGACGGCATTCCAAATCACATGATTATGGATATGCCCACGGTCAATGTGAGTGGTCAGGACAAACTCATATTTCCCGCCCAGAATCTCCTTTGCCAGTTCCAACCCAATTTGATGTGCCTCCTCCGGCGTTACCTCTCCGGGCGCGAATGCCTGGATCAGATGACGGCCCAGGTTCTCGCCCTTGTCAATGGCGTGCCGCCTGGTCCAGGCAAATTCGATGTCGGCAGTTTCGGCGGAGCAGCCGTAGGCAGAAACCAATAGACTACCGTCCGTCTTGGCCGGGTTGCAGATATAATCGATGGCGGCCTTTAGGGTAGACTTGATAGGATGCGTCTTTGTAACTGCCATGGTGAACTGGATGGGTTATTTGAACGAATCTATGAGGATAACATTTCCGGGAAGCTGTCAGACGAACGCTTTGCCAAAATGTCCCAGCGTTACGAGGAAGAACAAGCGGAGCTATCCAGAAAGATCAAGGCACTCCGCAAAGAGCTGGACAAGCTCAACGGTGACGCTGTTTCCACGGATATGTTCCTGGCTACCGTCCGCAAGTACACCCGCGCCAAGAAGCTGACGCCCCGGATGCTGAACGAATTGGTCAACCACATTGAGGTCCACCAAGCCGAGAAAATTAACGGTGAATGGGTCCAGAAATTGACCATCTACTACAACTGTGTCGGTGCCTTGTTAATCCCGGATACCCCGTCTATGCCCGTGCCAGATGTAACTGTCAACACCCGCAGAGGTGTCTATGTCAGTTACGAACCGGCGCAAAATGGGCAATAAAAATGACGAGCGTTCTCAAAGGATCAAATCCTATAAGAACACTCGTCATGGTGCGAGAGAGGGGACTCGAACCCCCACGGCGTAACCACACGCACCTCAAACGTGCTTGTCTACCATTCCAACACTCTCGCAAACTTGCCTGAGTATTATAACCTTGACAGCGGGATTTGTCAATAGTTTTTCGCAAAACCCTTGCAACTTTGCGCCCGCTCTGATACACTATATTGCAAAAAGGAGGAATGGGCGTATGGTGCGCTTTTTTGCGGACGGTGAGGTGCTGCGAGGCGATACCGTCGTGCTGACCGGGGAGAATGCCCAGCACGCGAAGGTGCTGCGGCTGAAGGCCGGGGAGACGGTTCTGGTGTGCGACGGGCAGGGGACGGAGTGCCTTTGCGAAGTGACGGACGCCGGGGAAATGAAGCTGAATGTGCTTAAGCGGCGGGAATCCACGTCGGAAGCGGCGGTGCGGGTCAGTGTGTACATGGCCTTTCCCAAGGCGGACAAGCTGGAGCATGTGATCCAGAAGGCCACCGAGTTGGGGGCTTACGAGATCGTAGCGTTTCCTTCCGCCCGGTGCGTGTCCAGACCCGATGAAAAAAGCCTCAAAAAGAAGCTGGAACGCTGGCAGAAAATTGCGGCATCCGCGGCGGAACAGTCCGGACGGGGGAGGATTCCCCAAGTGCTGGTGCTGGACAGCTTCCACGCCGCGCTGAGTCGGGCGTCCGAAGCCGACAAGGCGCTGATGTTCTACGAAAACGAGCAGGCTGTGACGCTGAAAATGGCACTCAGCGGCGAATACCGGACCGTCAGTCTGCTCACCGGCCCGGAGGGCGGGCTGGAAGAAAAGGAAGTCCGGCAGGCAAGGGAAACCGGATTGCAGGTCTGCACGCTGGGAAAGCGGATTTTGCGGTGCGAAACGGCGCCGCTGTGCGCTCTGTCTGCGGTCATGTACGACGCGGGCGAATTCTAGTACTATTTCCTGATTAAAATCTTTGATTTTAATCAGGAAGGCATCGCCTAATGGCGCTGCCGGTTTGTGATTTATAAGGAAAGAAATCACAAAACAAGTCTCATATGAACTCCGTGCCCTTCGGGCAATTAAAATCTTTTTTAGAGATTTTAATTGAAGTTCAGTATAAAACAATGCCGGGGAACAGTTGAACCGTTCCCCGGCAGAATTTATTTCTTGATGGCGGCATCTGCCGACTGCTTGAGAATAGACACGTCGCCGCTCATGGCGCTTACTTCGATCTTGCAGTGTCCGTCGCCGCAGACGTAGCTCTTATTCTTCTTTACGGTGGGGAAGTCAGAGGAAAAGTCGCTGCTCATGGCGTCCAGACTGACGGTGAAGCCCGCGTCTTCGGGCAGGGTGAGGGCCAGGCCGCCGGACATGGAGTCCATTTTCACCTTGTCGGGAACATTCTCCAGCACGCCGGTAAAGCTGGCGGAGGCGGCCTCAAAGTCCAGCTCGTTCAGGCTTCCGGAAAATGTGACGTCTCCGGAGGCGGTGTCCACGTCCAGACTGCTGACCGTGCAGTTTTCAAATTTGGCGGTGCCGCTGGCGGAGTCGATCTCCATCTCCCGGATGATCATGTCGCGGACGGTCAGATCGGTGGAAGCGGTGTCGAGTTCCAGAGAATCACAGACCCAGCCCCGGGGAACGGTGACGGTCAGGTCTTTGCTGCCGTCGCCAAAGTGAAGGCCAAAGCCGGCGATGCTGCTGTCCTTGCTGTATTGGATAACCAGTTCGTCGCCGGACTGCTTCCAGACCATCTCATATTTGTCGGTGCCATTGCCGGATTCGAGAAAGGTAATTTCCTGCACGTCCCCCGGCTCGACGGTGACGGAACCGGAAATCCATTCGATTTTGATTTCCCGGATGGCAGCGGGGTCTGCGGAACCGACCGAACCGGTCTGGTTGACACCGTTCAGCTTGAGATACTCAGCATTAATCCAGCCGTCAACCGGGGAGGTGATGTGAATCCAGCTGCTTCCGCCTACCTCCTCGGAACGGTCAATGACCACATTGTCGCCCACATTCAGTGCGCCGACAGAAGCAGATTGGGTGTTGGGCATGGTGTAGACACTGGTTTGCGATACCACGGAGACAGAGCGTTCTGCGATGGGAGTATCGGACTGACCCGATGGAGACTCGGAGGCTGCGACATCGGTGCTGTGGTACACCGTATCGGTGCTGCCGTGGAACATCGCAAAGAGGTTGTTGCCCAGCCCGGCAATGAGGACTGCCAGCAGCACAAAAATCACAACGCTCCAGATGACGATGCGAACGATTGCATTGCTTTTCATCTTATTTATCCTCCTTCAGGTCAAGAATGGCTTTGACCAGCCCCTGCACGGCGGCGGTGATGGGGAAGATCACCCATGTGATGTACCATGCGCCCGTGAGGAAGCTGACAATGAAATAGATCGCAAGACCAATTGCCCAGATCAGGCCGTTGATGCTCTTGGCAAGCGCCGACTGGGGAGTACCCGGCTCGACGTCTGCATTTTCGGTTTCCTTCTTAGCGCCCAGAATGATGAGCACCGTGGCGACGGCCACGAGGGTCAGCGTCCCGCACAGACCCGGAATTCCCATGTTCCACATACCGCTCAGAACGAACAGCGGGATGGGGCAGAGAATGTACAGTCCAATCGCGATGGCGCGGAGAAGCTTCTTAACCGGGGTGTCCTGCTCCTCCGGCTTGACCGCCGGGGCGGGCAGGGGAGCGGCACCGGGGGCTCTGCCCAGAATTTCATTGATATCGCCGATGCCCATGATGGCAAGGCGGTAGGCGGCTTCCGGCGTTTTTCCGGCGGCGATCAGATCGTCGTAGCGGTCTAAGGTGTTTTGCAGGATCTCCTGCCGGGTATCGTCACAATCCGCGGCTCCCGCGAACAGGAGCTGCACGTACTGAATCAGTTGCTCTCTCATAATTTCTCCTCCACTTCCAGAAGTTTATCCATAATTTCTTTTGTTTCCTGCCATTCTCCCAGCAGACGGTGGCAGGCTTCCCGTCCTGCGGATGTGATGGTGTAGTAGCGCCGCCGTGCGCCCGCGCCGCTGTCGCCCCAGTATGAGGCGATGTAGCCCAGCTCCTCCAGCCGCTTGAACGCCGTGTAAAGGGTCGCTTCCTTCAGCTCAAAGCGGTTATTGGAGAGGGTAGAAATGACTTTGTTGATCTCGTAGCCGTAGCTGTCGCCGCGAAGCAGCCGCGCCAGAATGATGGCGTCGGTATGCCCCCGTATCAAATCACCAGCAATAGACACAGGCATCCCTCCTTACGCGAGCAGTATAACATAAAGTACCTCGTCTGTCAAGGTACTTCATATAAAATAAATACAAGAATCTGAAAAGGAAACACATTGGGCACAGAAAAGGCTCCGCGACTGCGCGCGGAGCCTTGAAAGAGGTCTATTTATGATACTTGCTTCCCGCCTGAATGGCTTCTGCCCGGTAGAGCTGTTCCAGAACCATAATCCGCGCCAGATGGTGGGGGAAGGTCATCGCCCCCATGGAAAGACGGAAATCCGCCCTCTGCTTGACCCGGGGAGACATACCGAAGGAGGAGCCGATTAAGAAACAGGCGCTGGATTTGCCGGAATTTTTCACGTCCCGGAGCTTGTCCGCGAAGGCTTCGCTGGACAGCGCCTTCCCTTCGGGGGTGAGGACGCAGAACCAGGAACCCTTGGGAATTTTGGAGAAGATCAGCTCGGCCTCCTTTTCCAGTCCCGCCTCAATCTCGCCGGGGGAAGGATTTTCGGGAAGCCGGGCTTCCGGCAGCTCGAGAAGCGTAAAGGCGCAGTATCCGCCCAGACGCTTTTTGTATTCCTCGGCGGCGGAAATGTAGAATTTTTCCTTGAGCTTGCCCATGGTGATCAGGGTGATGCTGAACATGGCAAATCTCCCTTCGTTTTTTCTACAGTTTATCATTTCCGGACGGGAAATGCAACATAATTGCCGCCGATGGGCAGACAATAGCCATGGAGGTGAGAACATGGCGAAAAAAGAGAAGATCGTGACCGACCCCTTTGGCAGCTACACGGGGCTGGTCAAACACCCGGAGGAAAAGCCGGTGCAGGACGCGGACGATCTGTAGGACGAAGGCAGCGGCGGGGAAAC
>HF987997.1 GCA_000434635.1 Firmicutes bacterium CAG:110
ATCTACGCCAGTTCCGTCGTCCAAAACGAACTTTAAGAGCTTCTTGGACTTCTTCACTGCTTCACAGGACTTGATCTTCACGGCGCGGAAATCAGACTTGGAGAAGGTGTCAAAGTCCACATAGTCCTTGAACAGCGGCTCGATCTCCACATTGGAAAAATCAATTTTTTCCTCCACAACCGGAGCCGCCTGAGCAGCCTCCGCAGGAGCCGAAACTTCCTTGGAAGCCTTCTTGTCAGAGTCCAACGGCTTCATTGTGGGGAAATGTATTGCCAGAACTTCACCCGGCTTCATAGTGCTTCATATTCCATCATTTGCTTTGCTTCCCGCTATTCATATCCATTCGTATTGCATCAGGAAAAAAGCAAAATTGTTGTCAACTTGTTGTCACCGCAGAATATCTGTTGTCAGACCATTGGGCGCTGAGAACCCTTCTCAGAAGATATCCAGTTTTGACAGGTTTTCAAATGTTTCTCGTTTCTTGTGAGCTGTTGCCTCGGCGTATATGTCCATCGTCGTTTGGATGTTTCGATGACCCATGATTGCCTGAATCACTTTCAAATTGGTTTCGTGTTCGCAAAGTCTGGTACAAAATGTGTGCCTCAGATGGTGGCAAGAAAAATCGGGAAGAATAATCGGCTCTCTCCGTTCTCTTTTGGCCTTTACGACTTCCTCGGAATTGTAGCTATGAGCGATTCGCTTGATCGTGCGGTTAATGGCCTGCGGATTAGGCACGCCGCCATTCCGGTTGACAAATACGAATCCGGTCATTCCATCAATAACCGTCTGGTTGAAGCCGTTTTCTTCCTGTTCTTCTCGCTCAAGCATGAAAGCATCATATACTGTGTCCAGCATCGGAATAGCCCGAATACCGGCTTCGGTCTTTGGCTTTGAGATTTTCTGGACAGAAGTACGAGAGTCGCCTACCGGGTAATATACCATGCTGTGGTTGATGCTAATGACCCTATTTTCAAAGTCGAGGTCTTCCCAGCGTAGCCCCAGCGCCTCGCCAATCCGGCATCCCGTACCGAAAAGAATCGTAAATACGGGCCACCAATGGTAATAAACCGGATGGTTTGCGATGTATTCCATAAAGGCACGCTGCTGCTCAATCGTCAGTGCTCTGCGAAAACCACGGGTTTTATCTGTTTCCCTGGCAATCTCCTTCATAACGCCGTCAGAGGGATTCTTGCGAATGACCTCATCCCGAACTGCCAGCTGAAATGTCGGATGCAGCAGGGTGTTGACATTATCCAATGTACTAAGTGCCAGACCTTCTTCGTTCAGAAGGTAAAGATAAAACTGGAGGACCTCGGAATACTTGATGTCTGCAATTTTCTTTCGACCAAAGGTTTCTCTGACATATCTGTCATACATATAAGTGTAGTTGCTGCGAGTTGTTTCTCTCAGCTTGAATTTGGTCGAAAGATAACGGTCAAAAGTATCATTGACCGTGGCCTTACCGGCTACATACAGATCAAGACCATCCAACTGATCCTTTATCAGCTTCCTTTCCTTTTCACGAAGCTCAGCCAAATCATTTGCGTATATGAACTTGCGCCGACCCAAGGGATCGGTATAGGTGTACATATAACGCTTGTCCGAAGCTCTCTGAACTTCTCCTTTCCGGAGAGCTCTTCCACGGTCGTCTTTTCGTGCTTTTGCCATGTTGCTTCCTCCTTTACAAAATAAAGAAGGATTCCACAGCACTCAATCTTTCTTGGACAGAAATCTCTCCAAGCTTTGCAGGGCAACATCTGTCTTTGACAGTTTGTGCTCGGCAGCATATTCAACGATCTTCCGATACAAGTCCTCTGTCAGCCGAATTGTAATCGTTTTACGCTTCGCATTTTCTTCCTTTGGACGTCCCGTTCTCATTGTACAACTACCTCCGAGCATTTACATTATACTTATTGTAAGACAAAAAGTCAAGCCCTTGTGCCAGAAATCCAGTTATTTTACTTGTCGTATTTAGAATTCCCTGAATGTTTCCAGGTATCTTTCAAACAGCTCGCAATTTACCAAAGCGACGCCATCTATCTTGTAGACGGATTTTGCTTCCTTTGCAAGCGCCTGAAACTTGGTTAACCCTAGGCTATATCTTTCTGCGCCTTCTTTGTAGCGAACGAATTTTTTGCATATTTCTTCGTTTCGGCTACATTCTGACGACTATAGCCCACCCTTTCACCTCCTACAATTTATTTTCATCCAGTCGGCGCCTGTGGCGAACAGGCTCATAGAAGTTTCATCTCCCCGCCTTCACTATGGCCGGGCCGCGTTTTACGGAAGTACCATTGTGCCTTTGCGGATCATCGCGCTACATGGGTGCCGCCCACGCATAAGTGCTCATGGTTCTGCCAGACCGTCAGATGGATAGCCGCTCTCCAAACAAAGGGATGTACCGAACTGGTACGTGTGCAGTTTTCAAGGTGCATGGCATGGGGATGCCCATAACTATAAAGGAGCCGTTGGGAACTTGCATTTCTTATAAACTTCCAGAAATTCTCAGGGAATTTCGTGCAGAGATGGGGGAACCCCGGAGAGTAATTCTCCGGGGTCGTGATTTATAGGGGGAATTTGTTAATGTTGAGTGCAATATGTATCAGCAGATATTGGTGAAGATCTTCGTTGAATGTGCCACTATGAAGGGAATGCTTCCGGATCAAAGGCTCATACAGCTCAAGGATCTGTTCCAGATCCTCATGTCTGCCTGCTACGGCGCCTTGCAGGACAGCGGCAAACTGCTGGTTATCCATGCAGACCATCTCCCTTCGTAAGCTCACGTTTCAGTTTAGCCAGAGCCTGATGCTTGAACTGATAGACACAGTTCGGAGAAATACAAAGCTGTCTGGCAATTTCGCACGGAGTCTTCTCCTCCACAAAGAGCAGGCGTAATACCTCACGCCGCATCAGGGACAATTCTGAGAAGGCTTTCGCAAGTTTCTCTTCCTCAAAGTCGAAGCCTGTTTTGCTGCGTTCGATACGGATAAAATGGTCTGTTGCATCCGGAATCGTATTTGCCAGAAACTCATCCAAAGGAACAATGTTAAACTTTTCTGTGTGAGTATCCAGATATCGCTCCTTGGCGTGGGCTAGTGTGATGTTGAGCCACAATGTAAACCGGGCGCGTAGTAAGTCATTCCCGGAATCAGATTGCTCAAATTTGTGAGTCATAGTGAATACCTCCAGTTCAATGTGATGGTCAAATCGAACTGGGGGAAGGTGGCCCACGGCATCTGATATCAGGACGTAAAAAACCACGCAGTAAGGCCCAAAGGCCTGGCTGCGTGGCAAAAATGGCTGTAAGAATCCCAACCCATTCTATTCTGCGCATGGCGGGACAAAACGAGTTAGCGGGAGCATATTCATGGGAGGCTAAGTGCCGAAGGTTAGTAGGGGGCCTCACCAATCAGCGCAAAATGGGTGGGGAACCGTTTTTCATGCAATCACCTGACTTGATTTTCCGGCGAATCGTCTTTCAAATCGGAATCAGGCGATTCTTGTGTGTCGTATTTACACACAATTTATAGAAAATCCGGGAGAAAAAGCTCACGAACCCTGTCGACAGATTATATATTTCTGTCTAGCGGTCAGGTTAGCAATAAATTTTTGGCGCTGGAGGACGAAATCAGTTGATACATTGAAATGTTATATTCTCCCCGTGGTTTTAGAAATTCCCCTCCTATTTTCCCTTGAACGTTTTCTGAAGGTATGGTAGCGTTTTATCGATTATATGTTTGGCCATGTCTGAGAAATTCAGTAAAATCCGGGTATAGCCAGCTGGTAGAGTACTGCATTTGGGAGCAGGATGCCGTGGGTTGAAGTTCTACTACTCGGGCAACCTTTCATAAAAAACCACCTGTTCAGGCAGCTTTTCTTCGCCCAAAGTTTGCTTTTAGTAACGAACTTGACCACATTCCGATTATGATTAGAGCGGTAAGATGGCGGTTACGTCCTTGGTGCAGAGAAATACCGAAAGCCGCAAAATTCCTAATCCATCCATAACAGAAGCATTTTTAACATTTTTGCGCGCAGGTGTGACAATATCTTGAAATTTTCAACGTTATGCACTATAATATTTCCACGGTGGGTCTTTGTACCACCAAGGCGGCCGTATGGGCGTATTCCCATGCGGCCTTTTTTGATCAATTAGGGGGAGCGTGATTATTGTGGCAAAAAATGATGCTATTGCAAAAGTAATTGCGGCCGATCCCTATTTGAAAGAACGCAGGGCACCTACCGCAGTTGATCAACAGCTATACTTGAAGGAGGTTTCCTTTGTATGCCCGCTGTGTGGAAAGATTCTCCGTCACAGAGGGCAAAGAAAGACAAACAAGCTTTATGAGATTGCTCACATTTTTCCTAACAGTCCGACCGAGGAACAGTATGAGCGGTTAAAGACCCTGCCTCGTTTGGGCAGCGATTCGGAGTCTTTTGAGAACAAGATTGCTCTGTGCAAGGACTGCCACAATCAGCAGGATTATCATACAACTGCGGAGGACTATCTGAAGCTCTTGGAAAAGAAGCAACGGTTTCTTAAACTGACTGATCTTAGCGAGGCTACACTGACAATGGGATTGGAGCTGCAAATTGCAGATGTAGTGAAGCGGATTTGCGCCCTGCATGAAGATGAAATGGCTACATTGAACTATGAACCTGTCAGGTTGACCAAGAAATTTTCCGCCACTGAAGTACTCTTGAAAAACCGTATCGGCACATATGTCACCAGTTACTATCCTTACATCCGCGACTGCTTTAAAGAACTGGAGGGAATTAACGGTTTTCGGTTGGATGCACTCAGCCTTCAGATTAAAAGTTGCTTTATTAAAATGGAAGGCCTTTCAGATAACAAGAGTGACATATTTGACCAACTTGTAAATTGGGTAATGGCAAAAACGTGCTCTACATCCAGAGAGGCATGTGAAGCTATAGTTTCCTTCTTTGTTCAGAACTGCGAGGTGTTCCGTGAGATTACCAAGTAAAATCACATCCTATGGTGAAAGCACAATTAGTAAGTTCCCATCGGTACTCTCGGTATTGCAGGATGCCAACGCGGGGGTATTTGCGCTATATGAAGCTACCATGAAGTATTTCAGCAGTATTGAGGATTTCATGGATACTTTGGACTGCCTGTTTGCTCTCAAGAGAATTAGATATGATGCAGAACGCGAGGTGCTCTGTTATGTTACACGAGATTTGCTGTGATCAATTCTACCAAAAGCAAATTGTTTTCAATCCTGGGCTTAGTGTGGTGTTGGGTACCAATACAGGCGACAACTCTATTGGAAAATCCACCTTCCTGCTGATAGTGGACTATGTTTTTGGCGGGAGCACATATGCAGGCGCAACGGACATCATCGAAAATGTTGGTCCCCACGATATCTATTTTTCTTTTGTTTTTGGTGAAAAAACTTTCAAATTTTGCAGGAACAGCATTAACGCCAATACCGTTTGGAAATGCAATGATTCTTACGAGAAGGTTGAGGAAATCGGACTAAGCGATTACTGCAAATGGCTGGATTCCAAGTACGCAATATCTTTGCCGGAACTGTCTTTCCGAGATGCAGTCGGTCGATATATTCGAGTGTACGGGAAAAACAATTGTGATGAGCGGCATCCGTTGCACTATAAGGCCGCCGAGAAGGCAGAAAAGGCATGCATGGCGCTTCTTAAACTTTTCGATTTGTACGCACCACTCAAGGAAACAGAGGCCGTAGCCCAGCGCTCTGATGCTGAATTGACTGCATATAAAAAGGCGCAAACTTTGCGGTTTATTGCGAAAATCACCAAGCGTGTATACGACAAAAACGAAAAGGAGATTCGCAGTATTACTGCGCAAATTGAGGAGCTTTCTTCTGGATTGGAACGCGGTTTACTCGATGTAGATGCTACAGCGTCTGAACAGGCGGTTTATGTCAAGAAATTACTATCCAGAGCTCGCCGAGCAAGAAGCAAAGTGAAAGCCCAATGGGATTTGCTTGATGAAAATGGCACATATGCCTTTTCCTCTACGACCGATACCTTCGCAGACTTACAACACTTTTTCCCAGATACAGCCATTGCGAGATTGGAGGACATTGAGGGATTCCATCGAACGATTTCCTCCGTCTTCAAGGCTGAACTGAGAGCAGAAAGATCTAAACTCGAAAAAGAATTGGCTGAGTACGACAAAACTATTCATGAATACGAAACACAACTTCAGGAGCTGATTCAAAACCCAAATCTCTCCAAGATTGTTCTGACGCGTCACACTGAACTGCTTCGCGAGAAAGACCGGATGCAAAAAGAAAATGATGCTTATGAAAAGCTTCAGCAGCTAAAGGAAGCACGAGATGCTGATGCAGAGCGGCTGAAGACAATTAAGCAACAGCAATTGGCATTAATTTCCTATCGGCTTAATGAAGAAATGAGCCGACTCAATGATGCTATTTACGAAGGATCCTACAACGCCCCTGTGTTGGACTTCACTGACACCGGATACAATTTCTTTACGCCGGACGATACAGGTACTGGTATTGCGTACAAGGGCCTTGTTGTATATGACCTTGCTGTGTTGAGACTTACAAGGTTGCCTGTTCTGGTACACGATTCAGTCGTACTGAAGCAGATTTCAGATGATGCGATTGAGAAAATTATCGAACTTTACTTCACCTGCGGAAAGCAAGTCATCATTGCCTTGGATAAGCAGGATTCATATAGCGAAAAGACATCGCGCCTGCTTAGTGAATCTGCAGTGTTGAGATTGACCAGTAATGGACAGGAGCTGTTTGGACGGTCTTGGGGATAGCCCGTTTGCAACTTCTAAGGGCTCGCCATAATTGGCGA
>HF987998.1 GCA_000434635.1 Firmicutes bacterium CAG:110
TTAAGATTTTAATCAGGAAATAGTATCAGAACGGTCCGAGGTTGATGGCGACGGCGACCACCAGCAGGACAAAGGCAGGAACCATTCGTCAGAAGACATCCATGTGACGGTCTGAATGTACGCGTCCTCGGGCTGTATGGCAAACCCAATATGCCCAGTTGCTGCTTCATCTCCGTTTCCAACAGCCAGTTGGAGGTTTGACTGGTCCAGTTTTACCCCTTTGACCTTAGCACGCACGGTTACTGTACACTTGTCTGTTACTTCGCTGCCGTCTGCTGCCATGCACACAATTTCCGCACTGCCTACGGAAAGTCCCTTGACATTGCCATTTGTATCTACAGCCGCGACATCCGGATCGCTGGACATCCAAAGCAGCCCCTTGTTTGTAGCTGAATCTGGTGATACATCTGCACAGAGCTTTAATGCGTCACCGGTGTAAATGGTTGCATCATGTTCATCAAGCGCAAGAATCATTACCGCCTGATCGACAGTTACATTACAGACTGCCGGAGTTGTATATTCCGGATCTTCAGACGTAGCAGAGACAACTGCTTTGCCAATTCCAACAGCATGGAGCGTCCCATCAGGGTCAACCGTGACGATACTCTCATCGCAGGACGCCCACACAACATTCTGGTATAACGCATCCGTTGGAATAACCGTACAGGAAAGCTGTGTGCTTAATTTTTCATCGCCTGCTCCGATCAGGAGCGTTACATTTTTCTCAGAAAGGGACAGCCCGGCAACCTTTGCAATGATGTTCAATTCGCACGTTGACACAACGCCGCTTCCGTCCGCAGCAGTGCACGTGATGCTGCAGGTCCCAACAGAGAGGCAGCGCACATTTCCGTTTGCGTCTACAGCTGCAATGGAAGGGTCAGAAGTTTCCCAGATAACCCTCTTGTTTGCCGCATCGTCCGGTCCAACATCCGCATGCAGTTTAACGGTCGCGGCGGTGTATGCAGTCTGCTCAACTTCGTCCAATACAATGCTTTGGACCGCTTTTGAAACTACAACATTGCATTTCGCGGCCGTTTTGCAGTCCGGGTCATCCGAAACCGCGGTTATTTGTGCACACCCCTCGCTTACAGCCTGGAGTCTGCCCTGCGCATCGACTGTTACCACATTTTCATCAGAGGATGTCCATGTTGCCGTCTGATAATATGCGTCAGCGGGCGTGGTAGAGAGGGTGAGCGCCATAGTTGAATGGTCTTCTCCCGCCCCGATCAGCAATGAAACCGTTTTTTCGATAAAATCGATGCTCTGTGTTTTGGCCTCTACCCGAACGGCACACTCTCCAAACACACCGCTTCCATCGGTGGAAATACATTTGATCGTCGCAGCGCCCACAGTCAGGCCCCGTACGCTTCCGCTTGCGTCAACAGTTGCGACTGACGGGTCAGAGGACTCCCACAGCACGTTCTGCACAGATGCATCTTCCGGGGAAATGACGGGAGCGATTTTTTGCGTTGACCCGGTCCACAGGATATCCTCCGCAGAAATGCTGATTTGCGAAACAGCCTGCAGCACAGTTATTTCGCAGCTGACAGGCGTTGAAAAGCCGCTGTCTTCAGATATTGCGGAAATGAGACATGTTCCTGCGCCTACGGCGTTAACTTTGCCGCTCGCGTCAACGATTGCTACGCTTTCATCCGAGGAGATCCATGTTGCCCCCTGGAAATATGCGTTTTCAGGCTGCACCGTGTACGATAACGCAGCAGCTGCCTTTTCATTACCCGCCCCAAGAAGCAAGGTAAGTTTGCTGTCAGAAAGAGCGGCGCTTTCGACCCCCGCTACAACTTTAATGGAAGCTTTTACAAAGGTCGTCTTTCCATCCAGCGAAAGGCAGGAAATCTCCGCTTCCCCAACTTTTTTACCTGAAACCAGACCGTTTTTATCAATCGCTGCAATATTTGGTGCACCGGACAGCCAAATCACACGATCGCTTATATCTTCCCCATCTGCTGTCTGAATGATGTGCAGCTGCAGGGTGCCCGTACTGGAGACAGCAAATTCGCCGCTGTCATATGTAAGTTTGTATTCAGTTTGAGACTCATCAAGCAGTGAAATTTCGCTCTCCGCTGCAAAGCACACAACTGGGACTATCAACGCAACGGAGAGTAATGCCAGAATCAGGAAACCGTTTCTGAACCAGCTACGAGTTTTTGCCATAAAAAGTCACCCTTCCTTAATAGTGTACAGCTGCAATTCTTTGTCCGGATGCTGCTCTAAAACCGCATTCAAACCAAATGGTTTCATACGCTGCATTGCAAAAGTCATGACTGGCGGCTATACCGCCCACTATTTACCATATTAATATTTTAGCTGTAATACTATTTCCTGATTAAAATCTTA
>HF987999.1 GCA_000434635.1 Firmicutes bacterium CAG:110
TGGCTTGCTGCGTTAAGTCGATAAGCATTTTGTCAATTTTTCAAATGATATTCCAGACAAAGAACTTGTCTACCTACAGTTACAGTTGGATGGAAAAGATGAAGCATTCGTTTTGAGCCAATTCAAAGGATGTACACGAGAAGAACTTGTACAAGATTGGGGTAATCCAGACGGTATGCTATCTGGTTTTTATGGTGATATCTGGGTAATGACAGAGAATGAAAATATTATTGTCTATTACTCTGCTGACTCCATTGTGGAACATATCAAATTGGAACAAAACGAACAGAACAAGTAAATAAATTCCAATTTGTCGAACTGATAAAATCCCTTTAGGAACTAAAGGGCGCACTTCTATACTCTCCTATCGGGAGTATGTGCGTCCTGCGGAGCTTCATTCCCGGTCAGCAGAAGAAAACTGCCCGACCGGGAATGTTGCGTCACTTCGTTCCGTCAAGGTGGCTACACCCCCTTGCACCGCTTATGCGGCTATCCCTTGTGGACTTGCCATCCGCAAACGGTTTTGACAAACCGTTTGCCGCCAGCAAGTTTGAAGATTAGACATAAACAAATCCTCCGCATGGTCTAAGCCATACGGAGGATTAACTGTTTTACGGACACCCGTCTATCCGTCCGGGGGATTTTTCTGCGTAATCGATCATTTTCCGCATTTTTCGGCG
>HF988000.1 GCA_000434635.1 Firmicutes bacterium CAG:110
AATTTGCGCAATTTATTGTACATTATCGAGCCACAGGGTCATCGTAGGGATAAATGGCCTGAAATGTTCCATCGACTTCCGCCTGCATGGATTTGTAGCCGGGGTCGATTTGTTTTACATGGGGCTCCTTCAACGGCTCCACCACCAGAACGGTCATTTTCTCCGGCTCCCCATAGACGGCCCGGGCCTGTTCCACAATATCCGACGGGGTCTGCTCATAGGCTGCCGCCTCGGCGGCATATTCCCGCTCCGCCTTTTCCGCAAAGGCCAGCATTTCATCAATGCGGGATTTGTCCGGGTTTTCAAGTCCTTCCCGGACAGCTTCCGGGTCAAAATCCAGCCATTCCTCATAGCCGGTAGCCTCCTTGAATTTCTCCAATTCGGCGGGAAGGTAGTCTGTGGCTTTCTGGCCCAGAGCTTCCAGCTTCTCACTGTAATCCGCAATTCGTCCCGCCAGGAGTTTTTCCTGGATATCTGCCCATGCGTTTTGCGCACTAGGAAAAGTGGCGGCGTATTGGGAATCTTCCCGCCGGAAAAGAGCGTCCAGATCATAGGCAATATCAGCTGCTCACTCCTCAATTTCTTCCTTGGAAAGATTTTCTTCGGGAACAGACATGACCCGGTATTCCTCCGGGATGTTTTCCGGGTTCCCGTCGTAAAACTCCACGAAAGAATCCCCGGTATCCCGGACATAGCCATAGTCTGTGAACTGACCGTACTCGTCCAACGCCACATCCCGCCCGTAGGCTTCATAATCGATGTAGTTTTCCAGATAGTCCGGTATCTGCATGACATCCAGTTCGTTGATATAATACCTGCCCAGATCGTCATAATCAGTGATATTCGGATTTACCTCATAGCAATCCAGATTTTCCGTCAGGTTTATCATATCCTGCAGGCTGCCGCCGTGGTCGCCCACAGACATAGCCGCCTGGAACCGCTCATATTCACTCTGGCTAAATTCATCCAATTTGGAAGCAAGATAATTCAGCTCGTCCAGATTGACATATTCTCCCAGCTTGTCATACAGGCCGTCCACCTAGCAGTCGTAGTCCGTAATGAACCACTCCTCATAGGCGTATCCGAAATCGTCCTTCTGGCCAATGCCGATACTGTCCATGGCGGCCTTGATTTCTTCCGCTGTGGTGGGAAACTTCACCCATTCGCCTATCAGTTCGCCCTCGTTGTATTTGCCGAGGTTCGTAATGAAAGCGGCGAAGGGATAATCCCGGTTATACTCATATGTAGGCATTCTGCCGCCCCCTTACCGCTCTGGCCCGGTGCGGCTGATGTTCTTCTCCGGAGCCGCCAGGGCAGCGCATTCCTCCTTGGTGGCGTTCAGCCGATCCCGGAGGGAGGGGCGTTTTTCCAGCTTCGCCCGAAGAATACTGTCCAGATCAGCAGTTTCTTCTCATAAAGGCTCTGGGCGTAGTCCAACGTCTGCTTCGCGGTGTATCCCAGCAGCCGGTTTGCCTCCCGCTGCAAGGTGTCCTCTCCGGCACCAGCGTTCCCATTGGCGGCAGCAACACCAACGCTGTCATTGCAGGCCACCGGGGCTGGGGCGGCGCGGCCTATTTCCGATACATAACGGAGTTGTCCATTGGCGACGAGGTGGTCATCACCAATCTATGGGAACGTCTGCGGTATCGGGTGGTGGGGACAAAGATCATTGAACCCCATGAGATTGAAAACATCCTTATTCAGCCGGGGCGGGATATGGTGACGCTGCTCACCTGTCATCCCTACGCCTCCGGCGGCAAGCAGCGGTATCTGGTCTACTGCCAGAGAATCCCGGAATACGGCATTATGGAGGTGCCCTACGACTGAACACAAACTAACTCACGTCAGCCTGTTCTCCGGCATCGGCGGTCTGGACCTGGCGGCGGAGGCCGCCGGGTTTGAAACCGTCTGCCAATGCGCTTTCCCTATTC
>HF988001.1 GCA_000434635.1 Firmicutes bacterium CAG:110
ATCGTCCGTTCCTTTGTGCCGGTGTGGTTTGCGGCATCCTTTTGCCATATTTGCCGCCGCGGTCCTTACAGTTCGCCTGCTCCACACAAGTTGTGGTGCCGCCGGAGCAGTTGACCGTCTCCTTGCGGGTGTGAGTGCCGTCGCCGTTGGACACCCACTTGCTCCAGTCGTGGCCGAGTGCCTTGGTTCAAAGACCGCTTCCTCAGATATATCTTTGGGACTCAAGCCACAGGTAACGCAGGACTCGCAGTAAGATAAATATAGACACCATCAGACGAAATGGAATCCTTTGCCGCTGAGAGACTTGAAGACGCAGTCCACGCCCTTGAATGGTAATTGAACGTACAGCTTTCAAAGCTTTTCGTGCGCACATTCTTCTGCCTCAAATGCTGCTTGCTTTCTTACGCCTCTCGACTTGGACTCCGCCCGCTTGACGACGCCATTGCGGACATGCGTTTCCTCAAAACTCTTGAAGAAAACAAATAATCCGAACCCATCTCCCACTGGGAAGACCTGGTTCGGATTATATTGGTTTGGTGCCGCTAACCGGACTCGAACCGGTAC
>HF988002.1 GCA_000434635.1 Firmicutes bacterium CAG:110
ATCAATCTCCTGAATTTTCAGCCACGCGGCTTTGGCGCCGACTTGCCGCAAAGCCTCCGGGGTTTCGATTCCCACCTGAATCAGCTGCGCTTCCATAGCCTTGCCGATGTTCGGCAGCTTCGATAGTTCTCCCATCCCCAATACCTCCCGTTTGTACCGCTCGGATTCCGGGCGGTTCTTTTTTTGCCCACATTGCGTGTATGCTTTCTCAAACCTAACGACAGTATACCGCAAATTTTGAACCGGTGCAATCCATCCTCAACCTTCGCTACTTGGAACTGTTCACAAATGTTGCCCGGGCATTTTGGTCAACCATACAAAAATGAAAAAACTTTGCACTCGACCGGGACAAAATCGTGTTTTCACTGCCTACCAAGTGGGAGGAAAATTTTTTGAGAATTGAGTTCCGTTTTTCGCCCTCTTTGCTTTAGTGGTATTATGAGGGACTTTTTTTAAGGGCGGTGAAAAAATTTTTGAGGTAAGTGAGAAAAACGAGGCTTCCGTGTCCTAATGCTGGGCGTTGACCTGGCAACCATCCAGAGCATCGTGGGACACGCCGATGTGGACATGACAAAGCACTATCTGCACGTTCAGGAGCCGGTGAAATTGGCGGCAATTGAGAAGTTTTCCAGTGCCTTTTCCGGGGAAAAAGGCCCGGATTTGGACGTATTGGACCACATAGAACCGTTGTAACTCTGGTACGATTCCGGTACGGCGAGTAACGCGAACCGGGGCGTAACGCCCCGGTTCGGAAAATACGGATTATACAGCGATTATTCACGATTATAACAAGAAAAAGTCCTGAAAACCAATGGTTTTCAGGACTCGTGGCGGAGATAAGCGGGATCGAACCGCTGACCTCTTGAATGCCATTGACGGCCGCGGCAGCGTCCGTCAGGGGCAAGCGCTCCAAAAGGAAAAACCGTTGAAATACAAGGGCTTTTTGCTCATTTTCCCGTTTTGCACACTTTACTTTTCTGCTTCATGTGCGCTTGAATTTTTGAATCGATTGCGTGTTTGCGGGGCTGCTTACAGCCCCATTTCTTTTACCCTGCGATAGAACGTGTTGGGCTTCAAGCCAAGCTCTTTCATGGCAGCGGTGGCGGTAATTTCACCT
>HF988003.1:0-2524 GCA_000434635.1 Firmicutes bacterium CAG:110
GATACAGTATAGCATGTCTGGTAAGGCAGTTAAAGTGTTTTACTAGATTTTAGTATTATATAAAGGCAAGGGCTTTTTTCAGCGTCGGGTGCTGCTGACGTGATTTTGTACTCCCAAATGCCGCTGCTGCCACGCGAAAACGCTTTCCTATATTTTCGTTGACCAATTTTTGTGAAGTCTATATAATGAAAGCGGCAAAGGGAGAAATCCATTTGTAAGATAATTATGAAGGAGCAGAGAATTATGAAGAAGATCATTGCGCTGCTGATGGCAGTATTGATGACCGCTGGTATGCTGGCGGCTTGTTCCAGCACTCCGGCTGAGGACGCTTCTCCCACTGTGGAGAATACAAAGGCGCAGGCCGAAACCGCCGTGGTGAGCGGCGAAAAGGAAAAGGTCACCCTGAAGGTCTGGGCGGATCAGGGCGAGCTGGAGTTGACCGAAAAGCTTTGCAACGAATTTGCCGCCGAGCATCCCGAGAAGGAATACACCTTTGAATACGGCGCCGTGGGCGCTGTGGACGGCAAGGCCCGTTATCTGGAAGACCCCGCCGCTGCCGCTGACGTGTTCCTGTTTGCGGACGACCAGCTGGTGGATCTGGTCAAGGCCGACGCCCTGTACGAAGTGACCCGGAATACCGACGCCATCATTGCCGCCAACACCCCCGGTTCCATCAACGCGGCGACCTATGACGGAACCCTGTACGGCTATCCCATGACCTCCGATAACGGCTACTTCCTGTACTACGACAAGTCCGTGTTCACCGAGGACGACCTGAAGACGCTGGACGGCATTCTGGCAGCTGCCAACGCTGCCGGCAAGAAGGTACATATGGACGTCTCCAACGGCTGGTATCTGGCTTCCTTCTTCCTTGGCAACGGCTGCACGCTGACCATCGAGGACGGCAAGCAGGTCATCGACTTCAACAACGCCAACGGCCTTGCCGCCGCGGAAGCGATCCGGGCGTTCTGCAATGACCCCGCATTCGTGACCGGTGATGACTCCGTTCTGGCGGGCGGCATCGGCGACGCCATCGCCTGCGGCGTGTCCGGCACATGGGTCGCCTCCGCGATTCAGGAAAAGCTGGGCGACAACTACGGCTGCTGCAAGCTGCCTACCTTCACCTGTGACGGCAAGCAGGTTCAGATGGGCTCCTTCCTGGGCTGCAAGATCTACGGCGTCAACTCCCAGACCGCCTATCCCGTGGACTCCATGGAGCTGGCGGAGTACCTGACCAGCGAGAAAGCCCAGATCGAGCGCTACAATGTGCTGAACTACGGCCCCTCCAACGTCAACGCACTGGCCGATGACACCATCGCCTCCAATCTGGCGCTTCAGGCTCTGAACGCACAGAGCGAGTTCGCCGTTTCCCAGATGGTTCTGGGCGGCTTCTGGACGCCCGCCGAAGCCTTCGGCGCGGAGCTGGAAGCCCATTCCACCGGCGATCTGCAGACCATGCTGGATCAGCTCGTGGAGCAGGCGCTGGCAGGATAAGTTCATTTGATTCCGAAAAGGGGCTGTAAAAAAGCCCCTTTTCGCCATCCCATGCTCACGGAGGGATATCCATGCAAGAAAACACAAAACGGAATATACTTCTTTGCGCCGCCGCGAAGGGCAGCTTCTGGACACGGTTGTCGTTTTTTATCATGGGAACCGGCTGCATCCGCTATAAGCAGTACGTTCGCGGGCTGATCTATCTTTTGACCCAGATCGGTTTTTTCTGCTTCCTTAAAAATTTTGCGCTGCAGTATCTGAGTAAATTCACCACGCTGGGCGCGGAGACCCAGCGGAAGGTCTGGAACGAGGACTTACAGATCTACCAGAGATTCCCCGGCGACAACTCCATGCTGATTCTTCTCTACAGCGTGCTGTCGCTGGCGGTGATTGCGGTATTCCTGTACATCTGGTACGCGAACATCCGGGATTCGTGGCATGCGCAGGAGAATCTGCGGGAGGGGCGGAAAATCGCGAGCTTCCGGGACGACCTGCACAGCCTGACCCATGAGCGCTTCCATATCACGCTGCTGTCCATGCCCATGCTGACGCTGGTGCTGTTTACGCTGCTGCCCATCATTTTCATGATCCTCATTGCGTTCACCAACTTTGACGCGGACCACCAGCCCCCCGGAAATCTGTTTACATGGGTTGGTATGACCAACGTGACGGATATTTTTCTGGGCAACGAGATCAAGACCAACACATTCTTTGGATTGCTCGGTTGGACGATTGTCTGGGCGATTCTTGCCACGTTTACGAATTACATCCTCGGTATGCTGCTGGCCGTCGCCATCAACAGCAAGCTGGTGAAGCTCAAACAGGTGTGGCGCACCTGCTTCGTCATTGCCATCGCCATCCCCCAGTTCGTGAGCCTGCTGCTGATCTCCCGGGCGCTGGAGCCTGCGGGAGCGGTGAATGTGCTGCTGCAGGAGCTGGGACTGATCAGCGCGCCGCTGCCCTTCCTGCTGGACCCGACGCTGGCGCGAATTGTAGTCGTTGTGGTGAATATGTGGATCGGCATTCCCTA
>HF988003.1:2549-6705 GCA_000434635.1 Firmicutes bacterium CAG:110
CCAACACCATGATGACCTTTTCCGGGGTGCTGATGAACATCCCTGCCGAGCTGTACGAAAGCGCGGAAATGGACGGCGCGGGGCCGGTCAGAAGGTTCATTTCCATCACGCTGCCCTATATGTTCTTCGTGACGGCCCCCGCGACGATCACTACCTTCGTGACGAATTTCAACAACTTCAACGTCATATACCTGCTCACTGCCGGAGGCCCCTTCTCGCTGGACTACTATCAGGCCGGTAAGACCGACCTGCTGGTCACATGGCTGTACAAGCTGACGGTGAACCGGAATGACTACTCTCTGGCATCGACCATCGGCATTTTTATCTTTATGCTGGTGGGCAGCTGCTCCCTGCTGGTGTATAACCGGACAGGCGCCGTGAAGAAGGAGGATCAGTTTCAATGAAAAATATGCGCAGGCGCAAGATTGTTTCCTCGGTGGCGCTGAATGTGGTGATCGCGGTTCTGGCAATGCTCTGGCTGGTGCCGGTCTTCTGGCTGGTCGTGTCTTCCTTCCGAGCGGAGCAGGGGGCGTATACCTCCTACCTCTGGCCGAAAAGCTTCACCTTCGGTAATTACGTCCGACTGTTTACAGACAGGAAGCTGTTTGATTTTCCCCGATGGTTCGGCAACACGATGCTGGTCGCCGGGTGCAGCTGTGCCATCACCACGATTCTGGTGCTGATGGTCGCCTATGTGTACTCCCGGCTTCGTTTCCCCAGCCGGAAATTCCTGATGAATGCGTCTCTGGTTCTGGGAATGTTCCCCGGCTTTATGAGCATCATCGCCATTTACCATTTCATGAAGGCGGTAAGTCTGGATCAGACGCTGCTGGCGCTGATTCTGGTGTATTCCGGCGGCGCGGCGCTGAACTACTACATCGCCAAGGGGTATTTTGACACCATCCCCAAATCTCTGGACGAGGCTGCCATCCTGGATGGCGCGACCAACAGTACGATCTTCTGGAAGATCATACTGCCCAACGCCAAGCCGGTGATTGCGACCACGGCCATCAATGCCTTCATTAACCCCATCGTGGACTATATCTTCGTGTCGGTCATCATGAAGGACAATTATAACAACTTTACAGTCGCGAAGGGGCTGTACACCATGGTGGATAAGACGAATATCTACGAATACTACACCGTCTTCTGCGCCGGTGCGGTGATCGTGGCGATCCCTGTGGTGCTGCTCTTTATTCGAATGCAGAAATACTACGTTGCCGGCGTCGTCGGCGGCTCGGTGAAAGGATAATGTATGAATCCCGCAACAATTTACCATAGACCATTGAGCGAATTCGCGTTTGCCATGGACGGTACCCACTATGTTTTCCGCCTGCGAACCGGAAAAGGCGAGGCGCGGAGCTGCCGCTTCTTTTACGCCGACCGCGCCGCCATGGCGCCGGAGCTGGATTTTGCCTGCCTGCCCATGAAAAAAATCCGGGAAGACCGGTATTTTGACTGGTACGAGGTTCGGCTGGAAACAAAGCTTGAGCGTATCGCCTACTATTTTGAACTGTCGGACGGGGCGGAGACGCTCTGCTATTTTGGCGATTGCTACGAAATGGCCGGAACGCCCACCCGGGCGGATTATTTCCAGCTTCCCTTCAACCATCGGGCAGACCGGCTTTCCGTCCCGGAATGGACGAAGGACGCCGTTGTATATAACATTTTCCCGGACAGCTTCGCCGACGGATTCCGGACGCTTTCCGGCGGCTCCGATAGGAAAACCGGTTTGGGCGGCACCATCCGGGGCGTTACGGAGAATCTGGATTATATCGCGTCCATGGGGTTCAACTGCATTTATCTGAACCCGATTTTTGCGGCAGAATCTTACCACCGGTATGACACCCTCGATTACTACCAGGTAGACCCACATATGGGAAGCAAAGAGGATGTCCGCGCACTGGTGGAGAAGGCCCATTCCCTTGGTATCCGGGTTCTGCTGGACGGCGTATTCAACCATATCAGCAGCCGCCATTTCCTGTTTCAGGATGTTCTGCGGAACGGTATGGAGTCAAAATACTATTCCTGTTTCTACCAGCTACCGGCGAAGCCAAAGCTTCCCGCTCCCGGCGAGCTTCCGGAATATACCTGTTTTTCCTACGTTGCCAGTATGCCGAAAACAAACACCGCCGACCCGTATTTAAGGCAGTATTTCTGCGACGTCGGCGTCTACTGGATACGGGAGTTTGACATCGACGGCTGGCGACTGGACGTGGCGAACGAGCTGGACGACGGCTTCCTCCGCGCGTTCCGTACCGCGGTAAAGGCGGCAAAGCCGGATGCCGTCGTCGTCGGGGAGGTCTGGGAAAACGCCGCCCATTATCTGAACGGGGATATGATGGATTCCGCGATGAATTACGATTTCCGCCGGTATTGCCGCAGATTTTTCGCGGAGGAAACGGTGGATGCGGAAACCTTCGATACCAATGTTTCCACCCTTTTGCTGCGCTATCGGGAAAACGCCCTGTTTGCCCAGCTGAATCTGCTGGACAGCCATGACGTCAGCCGGTATCTGTCCCTGTGCGGGGAAAATGTCGACAAAATGGAGCTGTCCGTGCTGCTGCAAATGACCTTCCCCGGTATGCCCTGCGTGTTTTACGGGGACGAAAAGGGGCTTTGCGGCCTGAGCGAAAGCGAGTACCGCCAGGCGATGGCGTGGGGAAAATCTCACCCGCTGGAGGATGTCTACCGCCGCCTGATCGCGCTGCGGAAGGAACATCCCGCCCTGCGGTACGGCGATTTCGTGACGAATTTCGCGGCAGGGAAGACCTACAGCTACAGCCGGAATTGGGAGAATACAAGGATCACAGTCACCATGAATCTTGGCGGCGCACCCATTCCCGCACCGCAGACAGGCAGATTGCTCTTGAAAAAAGGCGGCAATCATGCCATAATCGGTGCATGGGAGTATGAAGTACGGGAGGAACGGATTCATGGCGGTGACGATTTATGACGTGGCAAAGGAGGCGGGGGTATCCATTGCCACGGTTTCCAAGGCACTGAACGACAGCTACACCATCCCCGACCAGACCAAAGCGGCGATACGGGAAATCGCGGACCGTCTCGGCTATCGCCCCAACGCGCGAGCCAAGAATTTTGCCCGGCAGGCAAGCGGCACGGTGCTGTTCATCACGGATTTCTACCAGAACATTGCCTTTGAAAATCCCCATATGTTCGAGATCATTTCCGGCATTGCCACGTATCTGGACGGCAAGGACTATTCCCTGACCCTGAAACCGCTGACGAAACAGGCGGCGCCCCTTTACATCCGGGACATCATCCAGCAGCGGCAGGCGGACGCGCTCATTATTCATGCTTTCGTTTTAAGCCCAGAGCTGGCCGCGATCCTTTCCCGGGTGGATTTCCCCTATCTGGTCATCGGGAAGCCGGGATTCCGGTGCAATATCTGCTGGATCGACGTCAATCACGAGCAGGCGGGGCAGATTGCCGCGAATTATTTGCTGGACAAGGGCTACCGGAGAATGGCCTTTATCACGGGGCAGGAAAACGACGCCCTGTCCCAGAGCCGCCTGCGAGGAATCAATCAGGTCATGTCTGAGGAAGAGCTGAGCGTTGAGGTTGTCTGCAATGAATCGCCCTACGCGCTGGACGACGAGGCGCTGTACGGTCTGCTGATGCGCCGCCCCCGACCGGAGGTGCTGCTTTGCAGCAATAACCATCTTGCTCTGCACTGCCTGCAATACATCCGCCGGATAGGTCTGAAGGTTCCGCAGGACATCGCGCTGCTCACCTTTGACAACTACCCGTTTTCCATGCTGACAGACCCGGCCATCACGGCCGTGGAGGTGGACATGCACGACATGGGCGTCAACGCCGCCCGGTTTGTTTTACAGCGGATACGCAAACCCAACTTACAAACCCAATCCTACTGTACATCCCCGTGCATTCTGGAACGGGAATCCACATAATGGCAAAAAGCCTCTGCTTTCACCAAACGAAAGCAGAGGCTTTTCCATAGACAAAACGAGGGAGACGGTGCCTCCCTCGTTGGTTGTATCAGTACATCTTTGCCCCGGCGGGGATGTGGTTGTCCAGCATCAGCAGATGCAGCTTTTCCTCGCCCTCCTCGTGGTGGACGGCGGAGATCAGCATCCCGCAGAACTCATACTGAACTCCAATTAAAATCTTTAGA
>HF988004.1:0-2545 GCA_000434635.1 Firmicutes bacterium CAG:110
AGCGCTCGCTATTGTTCCTTCTCAGGCATAATCATCCCCCGCGGACATAGGTTGTACTACGAATCGTTTGGAGGGATGACTATGAAGCGGATGATATGTGTCGCGGCGCTTGTGCTGGCGCTGTGCCGGATTGCGCTGCCGGCGTCGGCGGTGGAGCTGGATGTGGCGGGGAAAAGCGCGGTGCTGATGGATGTTGCCACCGGAACCATTCTGTATGAGTCCAATTCCCATGAGCGCCTTGCCCCCGCCAGCGTGACCAAGGTCATGACCATGCTGCTCATTATGGAAGCGGTGGATTCCGGGAAGATCGCCCTGACGGATATGGTGACGGCTTCCGAAGCTGCCGCCGCCAAGGGAGGCAGCCAGATCTACCTGAAGGCAGGGGAGACCATGTCCGTTTCCGACATGCTCAAGTCCATTGCGGTGTCCTCGGCCAACGACTGCGCCTGCGCCATGGCGGAGCATATCGCGGGCAGCGAAAGCGCCTTTGTCGCCATGATGAACCAGCGGGCGCAGGAGCTGGGGATGAACGACACCACCTTCGTCAACTGCACCGGTCTGGACGACGGGGCGGATGCCGTGAACCACCGGACTTCCGCCTATGACATCGCCCTCATGTCCCGGCAGCTGCTGAAATACCATCCCCTCATCAAAAACTACACGACCATCTGGATGGACACCGTGCGGGACGGCACCTTCGGCCTGTCCAACACCAACAAGCTCATCCGCTTCTACTCCGGCGCCACGGGACTGAAAACCGGCTTTACCTCCGGGGCGGGGTACTGCCTGTCGGCGTCGGCGATGCGGGACGGCATGGAGCTGATCGCCGTGGTCATGGGGGCGGAGACAAGCCAGTCCCGGAACGCCGCCTGCAAGTCCCTGCTGGACTACGGCTTCGCCAATTTCGCGGTGGTCAGCCCGGATTTGAGCGACTGTGACAACCAGATCCCGGTGCGGCTGGGGAAAGACGCCGGAGTCAGCGCGGTGCCGGAACAGGACATGGCGCTGCTCATCGACAAGGCGCAGAAAAGCGGCGTTACCAGCGAGGTGACGCTGGAACCCACCGTCACGGCCCCCGTCAGCCGGGGTCAGCGCCTGGGGACGCTCACGGTGAAATCCGGCGATCTGGTGCTGAAAGAAGTCCCGCTGGTAGCGGCGCAGGAGGTGGAGCGCCTGTCCTATGGCGAGATTTACCGGATGGTGCTGATGCGGGCGGCCATGGTAAAGACGAACGCCGAATAAATTGCGGAAATTTCCGAAAAAATGTAAAAAACCTATTTACTTTTCCGCTCCTTTCGTGTATATTTGTCTGCGAACAGAGTAGGAGACCTCGCGTTAAGTGCCATCGGGACGGGGAGTTTGCCCGGCGGACGAAGGAATGTTCCACGATGGGGTCACCGCACCCGCTGTTGCATATGGGATAACCTCCTTTATGTAGCAACGATACTCGGTCGGGCGAATGGTCGCGGCTTTAAGCGTTGCCCTTCTCCGCGGGTTATCCGTGTCTGTAACTGATCTCCCCTTTCGGCGAAAAGCCGCAAGGGGAGTTTTTTACGCACGCGATTCCGTAGGGTCAATGCGGATGCGAAGACCGTCGCTACATGAAAAGGAGGACTTTTTATGTCCAGATCACAAAAGAGCAATACCCTGTATTCCCATCCGTTTTCCAAAGCCTACTGGCGTGACGCCGCCGCCGAGCTGAAGGACACCCACATGCTGGTGTTCGCGGCGCTCATGATCGCCCTGCGTCTGGTTATGAAGCAGGTCGCCATTCCCATCACGCCCTTCCTGAAGATCAATACCGCGTTTTTTGTCAATGCGCTGGGTGCCATGGTCTTTGGCCCCGTGATGGCCATGCTGGCTGCCTGCATCACGGACGTGCTGGGTTACGTCATCCGTCCGGAGGGCATGTACTTCCTGCCCTTTATCCTGACGGAAGTCGGCGGCGCCCTGGTTTTCGCCCTGTTCCTGTACCGGGCAAAGGTCACCACTACCCGGGTCATGCTCAGCCGGTTTACCGTCAGTCTGGTCGTCAATGTGCTGCTCCAGACCCCTATCATGATGTGGTACTATGCCCTTTACATGGACGGCAAACAGTACACCCTCGCCATGGTCGTCCCCGGCATGATCAAGAACATTTTCATGTTCCCCATTGAGTCCGTACTGCTGGCGCTGTTTCTGGGCGTGATGCTGCCCATCACCAACCGCCTCGGCCTGACCTACAGCGTGGGTCACTCCAAGGAAGCCCTGAAATTCAATAAGAAGCAGATCGTAACACTGGCGGTGCTGTTCGCGCTGGGCTGCGGCTGCGTGGCGGGATATCTGGGCTACTACTATGAAAACAACTCCCTGACGAAGAACTACTCCGCTGAGGAAGTGGTGGAGAAGAATCAGGAGATGTACGATATCATCTCCGGGCGGACGCGGGAGAACAAGCCCTGCGTGGCCATCATCGAGTACGCGAAGAAGCCCTTCCTGAGCAAAGAAGTGACCTACACCGTGGCCTACTACGCCATCACCCCCGCCGACGGCTCCGCCGCGGAGG
>HF988004.1:2558-4002 GCA_000434635.1 Firmicutes bacterium CAG:110
CGACGGCTCCGCCGCGGAGGACTTTGACCAGACAGAGCTTTGGAGCCTGAAAAAGACCCCGGCGGCCAAGAACGAGAATCTGACCCGCCTGGGTACAGCCGAGATCGTCTGCAACGACAGCAGCGGCGAGGCGCTGCAATATACCTACACCCCTGGCGCTTGATACTAGTTTTCAATAAAACGGTTAAAAACCGTTTTATTCGGCTGCTGTTTCAGCAGCCAGCGGCGTAGCCGCAAAAAACGTAAGTCCATACATTTCTCGCCGCCGCCGGCGGCCTGCGAAGGATTCGCAGGATAAAATGGTGTTAACCATTTTATCGAGAAATAGTATGAACAAAAAATAATTGCAAACCCTATCCAATCGGCGGGGGCAAAAAGGAGCGATAACGGCTAAAATAATAACGGAAACTGCAAAAGGAGAGAAAGGCGGTGAAGAGCACGGATGCGAAGAATTGTGTTGGATATGAAGGGCGGACTTCTGGCGGAGGCGGTCATGCAATCGCTTTCGGGATGCGACCCGGATTTTCTTGTCTACCTTTCCTCAAAGCCGGAGGAAACGCTTGCCCTGTGCCGGACCTGCCGTGCCAATGTGTTGGTGATGGAGGTCATCCGACAGGGCATTTGGAAGCTGAGCGAACGGCTCAAGCTTTGCAATGCTGTAAAGCAGCTCGGTTGGGTCTGCAAGGTTCTGCTTCTGGTGGATGAAAACGCGGACGAACTGCTTGCCTCCGAGGTGCGGCAGGCGGTGAAGGATCAGTTGGCAGACAATTTTATTTATGCGTCGGTATCGCCGACTTACCTCGCCGGTGTGATCGACACGCTTTAGAAAGGAGTGGTTATATTGCAGGTCGTTATACAGAAAATTCCTGAGAATTTGCAGGAATTTGAAACACTCGCCGCCAAAGGGCGGCAGCCGGAGCACATATGCGCGCTGTTCCTGTGTGCGCTGGCACTGTTTGATCGGGACAAAGATGCAGGCACCGCCGCAATGGATATTCTGCGGGGGCCAAGACCCATGACACCGTATGACTGCCAGTTTCTGCGCGACCGGCTGCGTGGAAAAGCCTATCTGCCGCTGGCGTATTTTGAAGGTGCGACGCCGGAAAACGGCTATCGGCCGCGTATGCCGTACACGCTGAACGTGCTATCAGACCCAAGGCCTCAGGATATAGAGCCGGGCTATATGCGCGTGTTCCTTAAAACGGCGGGCGCGGATTCGCCGCGGCCTATGAAGCTGCGGCAGAAGGCCTCTACCGGCCAGTGGTTTTTGTGGGAGTATTCCAGCATTCTCAGCGGAATCCGTATTCCTGCGGCACAAGACCCATGGGCATAACAATAGTGAGGAAGGAGATTGATACATACATGGGACTGTTCGATAAGAAATATTGCGATATTTGCGGAGAAAAGATTGGCTTACTTGGCAACCGCAAGCTGGAAAACGGCA
>HF988005.1 GCA_000434635.1 Firmicutes bacterium CAG:110
GTCATATTCCCGGTTTTCAGATAGACCCTAATGCAATTTCCAACTTTGCAATAAAATCTTTTTTGCTCTGGGCGTACTGCGCTTCGTGTATATTCGCACCTACGGAAGTACCTGCTCTTGCGAGCTGATCGGTCATATCTCTTGACACTACCATATGGTGCGGATAAATCCCGCTTTTTTCCGGACAGCGCCGATAGAAAATGCTGCTGTCCGGTAATCGGACAGCAGCATTGTAATTGGGGATAAGTTATCAGCGCTGTACGCGGCCCGACGCATTTCCGGCCGCGAGAGCCTCAACTTCGGCTACGCTCATCTGGTTGAAGTCGTGCTCAATGCTGTGCTTCAGGCAGGAAGCGGCGACTGCAAAGTTGATCGCCGCCTGATCGTCCTTGCCGGACATCAGCGCGTAAATCAGTCCGCCGCCGAAGCTGTCTCCGCCGCCGACACGGTCAACGATATGGATGCGGTAGGTGGGAGAAAACACGGCCTTGTCGCTTGCCGCGTCATACAGCATTCCTGCCCAGTCGTTATCGCTGGCGGACAGAGAGCCGCGCAGCGTGATGGCGACCTTCCTGCATCCGAAGCGCTGCGCGATCTGGCGCGCGACGCTGATATAGCCCGCATGGTCGAGCTTGCCGCTGTTAATGTCGGTATTTTCCGCCTCGATCCCGAAAACGTCCTTCGCGTCTTCTTCGTTTGCAATGCACACATCAACATAGGGCAGCAGCTTTGCCATGACCTCGCCGGCCTGCTCGCGCGACCACAGCTTTTTTCTGTAATTGAGGTCGCAGGAAACGGTCACGCCCTTTTCCTTTGCGGCCTTGCACGCCTGCAGGCAGGCTTCCGGCATCTCGCCGCCCAGAGCAGGAGTAATTCCGGTCCAGTGGAACCAGTCAGCGCCCTCAAAAATGCCGTCCCAGGCGAATTCCTCCGCCTTTGCCGTCGCGATCGACGACCCGGCGCGGTCATATATGACCTTGGACGCGCGCTGGGACGCGCCTTTTTCACAGTAGTACACGCCCAGACGCGGGCCGCCGCGCAGAAGATACTTCGTATCGACCCCGTAGCGCCTCAGTTCGTTGACAACGCACTGTCCTATCTCATGTGCCGGAACCTTGCTGACAAAGGCGGCATCCACACCATAATTCGCGAGAGAAACAGCGACGTTCGCTTCTCCTCCGGCATAGCTCACCTCGAAGCTGTTCGCCTGCACGAAGCGAAGGTACCCCTCCGGGTTCAGGCGCATCATAATCTCACCAAAAGTTACTGCTTTCATGACTTTCTCCTCATGTATGTTAATTTTTCAGAAGATGGATCGCAAAACCGGCGATTTCGTCTTTGAAGTAGATGGCGGTAAGCTCTCCGTTTTTGTACTTTGCCGAACTTTCGTCAAACGCGACGCCTTTTCCCTTCAGCTCGTCCATCGCCTTTGCCATGTCGTCCACGGCGATGCAGATGTGGCCGTTGGTTCCTCTGCCGTTTCCCTTTACGATCTCAATCATTTTGTCGCCGACAAATATGGATGAATTGCCGTACTTCGGCTCAAATCCGAACAGAACATGAAACAGCTCCGCGATCTGCGCGGCGTTCTCCGCATTGGCGGCGTTGATTCCCAAATGCGCAACTTTCATTTTCGCACTCAGCCCTTCGCGATGGAGACCATCGTTCTGGCAACCTCCGTTATTTTCTCAAATTCGCCGTTCTCAACCCATTTTTTGTTGACCAGATTTCCGCCTATGCCCGCGCCGCACATGCCGAGGTCGAGATACTCCCGGAGATTCGTCTCGTTTACGCCGCCGACCGCCATCATGGGTACGTGGCTGATCGGCGCCCGCACGGCCTTGACGTACGCGGAACCAAGGTTTGCGATCGGGAAAAGCTTTACGAAATCGGCGCCGTTGTTGTAAGCGGTCAGGATCTCCGTGGGCGTGAGCGCGCCGGGCATGGACACAAGCCCAAGCTCCCGCGTGCGCTTTATGACGTCGATATTGGTATCGGGGGAGATGATATACTTTGCCCCCGCGCTGGCGGCAAGCTCAACGAGCTTAACGGAGGTCACTGTGCCCGCGCCGACCTCCATAGTTCCGCTGTACGCCTCGCTGACGGCCTTGATCGCGGCGGCGGTGGTTGCCCAGCTATCCGGGTTTTTCTGGTCAAAGGTTATCTCAACAAGCCGGAAGCCGCCCGCGTAGAGGGCCCCGGCGACCTTCAGGCATTTTTCCGGCGCGATGCCGCGCACGATCGCGATCAGCTTTTCTTTTTTTATGGTCTCAATTACATTTTCTCTCATTGATACGCACTTCCTTTTTTTGAAAAAGCCCCGCGGACCGCGAGGCTCTTTCATTCTCATCACAGATATTTTTCGCCAAAGGCGACCAGCGCCTTTTCAAAGCACTGCATCGGCACTCTTGCCATGCCCGCGCCGATCAGGCCGCCGACACGGTTGAACATACCGCCGTGAATTGCCGGGCAGACGCCCTCCTTGAGTACCTTGCGGATATCGATGCCGACGGGGAGGAAATCGAAGTCCAGGTTGGGGATGGGGAAGTTGTAGTTCTTCTCCATCGTGATCCTGTACATTTCCTTCGTCTGCCCGATGCTCTCCTTCAGCGTCATGCCGCGCAGATTGCACACGATGGGGCTTGCCGCGGCGGCAAAGCCGCCCATGCCGTAGCATTCGACGACGCAGGAGTCGCCCATCCACGGGAGCTGATCCTTCTCGGTGAACTCCGAGGAGGTGTAGCGGCCCTTCATCATCGGTGCGGGAGCGGTGAACCACTGTCCCGGCAGGGATGCGATCTTGATGCCGAACTCGACGCCGTTGCCGCAGACCGCCGTGACCATGGTCGAATACTCCGTGCCGTCCGCCGCGACCAGCGCCGCTCTTGCCGCGGCCTGACCATAGCAGTGGAAGAAACGCGGCGTATCGACGATATACCGCACCGTCTTCATGATCTCCTTCTTGGGTCTGTCCAGCTCAAACAGTGCCGGCAGCATGAGCCGGTCATAAATGTAGTCGCAGGCGGTCTGGCGGGTGTGGTTCTCGTCGCCCATCTGCATGCTTTCGGCAAGGATCGGCTTGATGGGGATGCCGCCCAGCTTGTGGAGCGCCTCCACCATGGGCGGGAACAGCTCCTCGCGCATATAGCGCAGGTTCTCCGCGATCTCCTTGGAGTAAAGGCCCCAGCCGCAGAAGCCGCCCTGAAACGGTCCTTCCGCCGGGAACGTCGCGGCGACGGTATGGTTGTGCCGGTCCTCCACAACGTTCAGGACGACGGACTTTGTAATGATGCCCGTGCCCGCGCCGACCGTGTTGTGGTCGAGTGCGCTGGAAATCTTGATCTCGCCTGCCTTGAGGCGCTTGACCGCTTCTTCCTCGTCCTTCGCCCAGCCCTCAAAGAGCATTGCGCTGACCATGCCGCGCTTGTGGAGCATCGTCATGTCCTCATAGGCGATTGGGGGGCCCGAGTGGAGGATCATGTGATCCTCCAGCCCATCGACGCATTCGATGGCCGGCTTCATATCCACCCAGACGGGGTCGCTGTCCATGAGCATATGGACTGTTTTCTCATTTGCCTGCGCTATTTTTTCTTTTATATCCATCTTTGTCGCGTCTCCTTCTGTGTTCAGAGCAGTTTGTCAAGAAGCGCAAGGATCTCCGGCTTCAGCTTGACGGGCGGACGCCACTCCAGCTGCGTCACCTTGACGCCCTGCTTTTCTACCGCTTCATAGAAGCTCTGAAGTCCGACATTGATCACTTTCAGCTTTTCGTGTTTATAGAAGTCACTGTTTTCCAGCACCGACAGGCCATGCTCCCGGCAGATGG
>HF988006.1 GCA_000434635.1 Firmicutes bacterium CAG:110
AGGCTGCGGCCATTGACGGATGCGGTTCTCTGCAGACCTTCTTCCGGATTGTACTGCCCATGCTGAAGCCCATTACGGCAACCATTACAATCACAAACGTGCTGTGGGTGTGGAATGACTTCCTGCTTCCGCTCATTGTCATTTCCGACAGCAAAAAATATACGCTGCTGTTATCCACCAATACCCTGTTCGGTCAGTACAGCAGCGACTGGACCGCAATTCTCAGCGCGTTGATTCTGGCGGCGCTGCCGGTGATTGGGTTCTATGCGATTTTCCAAAAGCAGATTTTGAAGGGCATCGCGGATGGTGCCGTGAAAGGGTGAGCCTATGGAATTCTTAAATGCCAACAATGGCGTTTTATATTGCGGAAAGAATCCTATCATTCTGCGGGGTATGGGCCTTGGCGGCTGGCTGCTGCCAGAAGGGTATATGTGGAAATTCTACACCAAATGTGACCGCCCCCGGCGTATGGAAACACTCATTAACGAGCTGTGCGGTGAAAACTATGCAGATTCTTTCTGGAAACGGTATTTTGACAGCTATATTACTGAGCAGGATATTGCGTGGATTGCAGGGCAGGGTCTTAATTCCGTACGGCTTGCCATAAATTCCCGGCATTTATTTGATGTCGATGAAACGGAAGCTGTTCACTTCAACGAGGCAACACTTCGTCATGTTGATGATTGCTTGCTGTGGTGCAAGAAGCATGGGATCTACATTTTCCTGGACATGCACGGCGCACCGGGGGGGCAGACTGGGCAAAACATTGACGACAGCGAATCGGATATCCCGGAGCTGTTCACAGACAGGCGAAATCAGGACCTTCTTGTGGAGATGTGGCGCCTTCTGGCAATTCGCTACGGGAATGAGCCTGCCGTCGGCGGCTATGACCTCCTGAATGAACCCATTCCAAATTGGAACTGCCAGTATAATTCCCGGTTGCTGCCGCTATACCGTAGATTGATCCGTGCGATTCGGGAAGTTGATCCCAACCATGTGATTATACTGGAAGGAGTCCACTGGGCCACTGATTTTTCCGTTTTTGAAGATTTTACACAGAAAGAAGCCGCAAATAATATCGTGCTGGAGTTCCACAAATACTGGAACGACCCTGATGAGGAAAGTCTGGCTTCCTTTGTGGAGACGGCGAAACGCCTGAATGTTCCCCTGTGGATGGGTGAAGGCGGTGAAAACAATCTGCAGTGGTATACTTACGCTTTCCCGATGTATGAGCGTCTGGGAATCGGATGGTGCTTCTGGGCTTATAAGAAGATGGAAGTGCCCAATTCTCCGGTAACCTTTGAAATGCCGGAGGGATGGGATCGGATTACCGCCTATCTGGACGGCGGGGAACGGCCCGCGCCGGAGGCGGCTCAGGTGATCTTTGACCGGTTCCTCAACTGCATTTCCCATGGAGAATACCACCCGGAGATCATCTGCGCACTGACACGCAGACCGCCGCTGGAAATTCCGGCCGGAGCCTATGATGCGGAGGATATCCAAAGCAGGCGCAGTGCGGGAGCCGTTTTCCGCAGAACCAGCAAAGCTGCGCTGCTCTTCGCAGACGGACACACCGGCAAAGCCGACTGGCGCAGATACGGCGGCGAAGCCCAGCCGGAGGATCAGAAAATCCTGCTTTGCCTTCGTGAGGGAGACCGGATAGGCTACCGTGTGGAAAATCCGGAGGAGAAAAAACTTCGGATCGATGTACACAGCTATGGAGATGGAACATTGAACGTTCAGAATATGACTGCCCAGCAGGGACTTGTATGGGTGTCATGCAACTCCGGGATTATAAATGTAGAAAGCCTTCATATCACGATTGAGGAATGACCGATGGGTAACTGCTATTACGATGCGAACGTCCGGTTTGTGCAAACGGAATATGGACGACAACCGACTTTCTCCAGCTTTCTGCCGGGCATAGCAGGCCCCCGGGGAATCCCGACATGGTGCAACTACAACAACCGGGGACAGGCAGTGTGCAGCTTTGGCATCCAGGATAAGGATCACGCGATTCTGGAGTTTACAGCTGCAGCTGCTGCATATCAGCGCACACCGCTGACCGGATTCCGGACGTTTCTGAAGGAAAACGGCAAAGTAACAGAAGCGTTCGCCGACGGCCTGGGGACCATGACGGTGGAACCGAACGCTTTGGCCATCAGCTGGCGTGATTCCCTGTTCGCAATCGAGGTGACGTACTTTTCTCTGCCAAATGAGCGGATGGCGGGATTGTGCCGAAGGGTCCGGCTGAAAAATATCTCTCCCAAGGCGGTGGAGACCGAACTTCTGGACGGTCTTGCCGCCATGGTGCCGTATGGAATCTCAGACGAAAAGCTGAAACAGGAACCGCAGCTGAGCACCGCCTGGATGCAGGTAGAGGATCTGGAAGAAAACCTGCCCTATTACCGTGTCCGAGCCAGTATGGAAGATACAGCGAAGGTCACTGCTGTCCGGGGCGGAAATTTCAAGCTGGCATTTGCCGAAGGTGGACGGCCGCTTAAAACCATTGTACAGCCAAGCCTTATTTTTGGCTGGGACACTTCAATGGTGAAGCCGGTCAACTTTGAGGAACATGCGCTTTCGGAAATAACAAGCACCAGACAGCTCACGGAAAATTTTCTTCCCTGTGCCTTTACACCGTGGGCAGGAACCGTGCAGCCGGGCGAAGCGCTCACGCTGTGGGAGTTTTACGGTCAGGCGGAAGAAATCGATCAGATGCGGTCCTTCTGCCAAAAGGCGGGAACTGCTGCGTACTTTGAAGAAAAGCTGAAGCAGGCGCGAATGCTGGCGGAGGAAATCACGGCTCCCGTCAGATGCAGGACGGCCGACTCCGTGTTCGATGGATATGTAGCGCAGAACTTTCTGGACAATGTGATGCGGGGCGGTCTGCCTTACCACATCGGCGATTGCAAGAGGACTCCGCCGGTCTATTTATATTCCAGAAAACATGGCGACCCGGAGCGGGAATATAACTATTTCTCGCTTGGCAGAGAATATTTCAGTCAGGGCAACGCCAATTTCCGGGACATCTGCCAGAATCGCCGGTCTGATGTCCTGATCGATCCGGACGCGGGGATGTTCAACATACGGCTATTCTTTGAACTGCTGCAACCCGACGGATACAATCCGTTGGTTCTGATGCCCGTCAGCTATCAGGTGCGCGATCCGGAAAAACTGATTAAAAAGGTTGGCACAGCCGATCAGGACAGGGCACGTGAGATCCTGAGCGGCCCTTTTTCCATTGGCAGGCTGGCTATGGAAGCGGAGAACTGGAAGCTGGATGATATCGGGGATTTCCTTGCAGCGGTGGTTGCCGCTTCCGAAGTGGAACCCAACGCGGTGTATCAGGAGGGCTACTGGTGCGATCACTGGACATATCTGCTGGATTTGATTGAAAGTCAGCTTTCGGTATTTCCGGATCAGGAACGGGCGCTGCTCTTTGGCGTGCCGCAGTATCGGTGGTATGCCGGTCAAGCATCGGTTCGTCCGCAGCCGGAGCGATACTGCATGACGGAAAATGGCCTGCGGCAGTATCATTGTGTGCAGACACAAACGCCGGGACGGAAGTGGACACAGACGCGGGATGGAACGGCGGTCAGTAATCTGGCGGAGAAGCTGATCCTGCTATGCGCGGTCAAATATGCCACGCTGGATTTGTCCGGGGCGGCGATCGAGATGGAGGGCGGGAAGCCCGGATGGTACGATGCCATGAACGGGTTGCCGGGACTTCTGGGAAGCAGTGTTGCCGATGGCTGCGAGTTGCTTCGTATTCTAGATTTTCTGCTGGAAAGGAAGCGGATTTTCCCTGATCAGATAGAGGTGTACGAAGAAATTGCCAACCTGCTGAAGTCCTTGTGCAGCTTGGAAAAGGCGCATAAGGCCGCCTATGAAAAGTGGGTGGAGAGGAACCGGCTCCGCGACAGGTACAGAGCGCAGGTGCAGAACGGTTTCTCCGGCAGACGGACGGCTCTCCGAGCAGAGGAAACTGCCGATATTTTGAACTGCCTGGCTGCGTCGCTCAGGCAGTCCATAGCAAGAGAAACGGAAGAAAACGGCGGAATCTGTCCAACCTATTTCTACTATGAGGCAGAAGACATCAGACCGGTGGAATCCGGAATAATGCCCGGGAAAATGAGAAAAGCGGCGCTTCCGCTTTTCCTGGAGGGGCCGACCCGCTGGATGCGTACCCGGCAGACGGAGACGGAGAAACGCAGTATGTCAGATAAAGTCCGGGACAGCGCACTGCTGGACCGGAGCCTGAATATGTATAAACTGAATGAATCCCTGGAAAATGTCAGTTTCGAGGTGGGCAGGACCCGGGCATTCCCGCGGGGATGGCTGGAGAATGAGTCCATCTGGGTACATATGGAATACAAGTATCTGCTGGCGCTGCTTGCATGCGGCAATTATGACCGCTTCTTTACGGACTTTACAGCCATGGTCATACCGTTTCTTTCTCCTGAAACATACGGGCGGAGCACCCTTGAAAATTCCAGCTTTCTGGTTTCATCGATAAATTCCGATTCCGCCTCCCACGGGCGAGGCTTTGTATCCCGGCTCTCCGGCAGCACGGCGGAGTTTATCTCCATTTGGAACTGGATGCTGTTCGGGAAAGCTCCCTTTGGATTGGATGACGACGGACTGTATCTGAGCCTGTGTCCGGCAATCCCCGCCAGACTGCTCCCGGAAGATGGGAAACTGATGGGGACATTTTTAGGCAAAGTGCCTGTAGTGTACCATGCTGCAAATTTGGAAGAACTGAGACCCGGTGCATATCGGATTACCGGATACCAAATCTGTGACGGAACGGGAACCGCATTTATAGCGGGCAGCAAGGTCCCGGCGGAATGGGCAAAGCAGATCCGCAATGGCGGTGTATTGCGGCTGGAAGTCTCGGTAGAGCCGATTTGAGTGAGGTGAAAGGTAATGGAATTAAGACTTATTTCAACCACATACGAAGGAAAAGAAAGAATTACCAAGGAACAGACGATCCCATTTTGCGATGACGCTGGCAGGGAAGATCAGTTGATCAATTTGTACCCGCAGGTTACATATCAGCGGATGGATGGTTTCGGCGGGGCTATTACGGATTCTGCGGCCTATATCTATTCGCTGATGAACCCGGAGCAGAAAAAGCAGATGCTGGGTGAATACTTTGGGCAGGGGAAGATGAAGTATCGCTTCGTGCGTATTCCCGTCGACAGCTGCGATTTTTCTCTCTCACACTACGAAGCGGATGGTGACGAAGCCGATGCGTCGTTTGAGAGCTTCTCTTTTGCGCGGGTGGAAAAATATATTCTCCCGATGCTGGCAGATGCGGAAGCGGCTTATGGGGGCAGACTGGAGATCATGCTGTCTCCGTGGAGCCCGCCGGCATACATGAAAACAAACGGAGAAAGAAATCATGGCGGGAAGTTAAAGGCCTGCTATTGGAAGCGCTGGGCGGAGTACATCTGCCGATACGTCGAAGAGTACCGCAGCCGCGGTTTCAACGTGACGATGCTAACCCTTCAGAATGAACCCAAAGCGGTTCAGACATGGGATTCCTGTATTTACACGGCGCAGGAGGAAAAGGTGTTCCTACGGGATTATATCTGGCCGTCATTGGCTGAGCATGGCTTGGATGACATCGATATCTATATCTGGGATCACAACAAAGAGCGAGCGTTTGAATGGGCGGAGACGATCATTGACGCGGAAACAGACCATATGGTTGCTGGCATCGCATTCCATTGGTACAGTGGTGATCACTTTGAAGCACTGCGAATGATCCGGGAACGCTTTCCGAAAAAGAAGCTTTTGCTTTCGGAAGCATGCATTGAATTCAGCAAATATAGTGCAGAGGATAATTTGGCGAACGCTCAGAAGTATGCCCATGATATCATCGGAAATCTGAACGAGGGAATGAGTGTATTTCTGGACTGGAATCTGGTGCTGGATGAACTGGGTGGGCCCAATCATGTGAAAAACTTCTGCGACGCACCATACCTTTTTGATACGGCCCGAAAGCAATTAGTGGAACGGGAACTGCAGAGTTATATCAAGCATTTTAGCCATTATATTGAGACCGGTGCTGTTCGGATCGGGGTGAGCCGGTATACCGATAAACTGGAGATTACAGCATTTCAGGAAAACAGCAAAATCGTGTTTGTTCTGCTGAACCGAACCCAAGAAGCAATCCCTGCGTTTATACGCTTGAATGATACTTGCGCAGGTTTAATTGCAGCGTCAAACAGTATCGCTACCGGTGTAGTTAATATCTGACTTACATTACAAAGCAGCTAGAGCGTAATGCCTAGCTGCTTTTTACGCATACAAAATGCGAAATTCTATATTACAACTTCTACAATTTATCTCTAACGGTTCGGTGAGAGATACTATGTTGATGGCATTATATCATAGCTGACAGCTTTAGTCAACTGCGGAATCCAGCCTTTCAGGGCTATCCGCGTATGAAGCGTTGCCAGAAATCAGACATTAGCCAGACATAAAACTGTTTCCGGTTGCAAGGCGATTACGTAAGAACTCTTATGGGAAAACCAATATCCATACTCGCCATTTGGACGTACCTGGCTGTGAGAGCCGTATCCGGTGTGTAACCCGGAACAACTTCCGGGAAGAAGGCGTTCCCCCATAGGAAGCCCCAGAGATGGGCCAGCTTAAAGCCTGCAGTTTCCAGATAAGCATTTCTGTTACGAATAAAAGTGATATTGTTGAACCTGAACGAGTCATCAAAAA
>HF988007.1:0-768 GCA_000434635.1 Firmicutes bacterium CAG:110
CCTCTCCCAAAGGGAGAGGCAAGGGGTGCTGACCGTTTCTTTGTTTTCAACAGAAAAGGACACCCATTATAGCATAATTCATTATAAAATTCAATACTATTTTACGGTCTTATCGCGGATTTTCTTTGCATTGAAGAAACGCACCGGGAGAATATAATGGGCTTATAAGGGAGGCAAGGTGATCCCCTTAAAACTTTTGATATGATAAGTGAGGAATGAACTATGAGCGAGAAATTCCGTATTGCACTGATCGGCACCGGAATGATCTGCAACTGCGCACACCTTCCGGCCATCAATAACCTCAGAAAGAAGGGGCTGGCCGAGATCGTTGCCTGCGCCGATATCCGGGAAGAAGCGGCGAAGGAAACGGCTGAGCGCTGGAATATCCCCGAGTGGTACACCGACCCGCAGGAGATGCTGGATAAGCACAAGGACAAGCTGGATATCGTAGCCGTCTGCACCCCGAATCTGGCGCATAAGACATGGTCTATCGCGGCACTGAAGGCCGGCGCGAACGTCATGTGCGAGAAGCCGCTGGCGCTGACCTACCGCGACGCGAAGGAGATGTTCGCCGTGGCGGACGCCTGCGGAAAGGTTCTGTTCCCCTGCCAGTCCCGCCGCTGGACGAACGACATGGTGTTCTGCAAGGATGCCATGGAGCAGGCCCAGATCGGCAAGCCCTATTACGCGGACATCAGCTTCTGCCGCCGTTACGGAATCCCCAGCTGGGGCATGTTCCACATGAAGGAACAGAACGGCGGCGGCCCC
>HF988007.1:783-8263 GCA_000434635.1 Firmicutes bacterium CAG:110
GGCGGCGGCCCCTACTGCGACCTGGGCGTTCACTTCGTGGACAGCCTGCTGTGGATGTGCGGCAATCCCCGTGTCCTGTCTGTGTCCGGCATGAGCTTTGACTGCCTGAGCCATCAGGGCAAGGACATCATGATCAACATCAAGGAATCCGGCGCTCACGCGGGTACGGTCTTTACGCCCCGCCCCTACGATCCCAAGGAGATGAGCGTGGAAGAGGCGGCCATGGGCGCCATCCGGCTGGAAGGGAACTTCCTCGTCAACTTCAAGTTCACGTGGGCGCTGAACTATCCCACCTCCCGCTCCTTCGTCATCTGCGGCCCCGAGGGCGGCATTGACGCGGAGAATATGAAGCTTTATAAGAACGTCGGCCACTATCAGGCGGAGACGGATCTCAAGTATTTTGACAACCGTGCCTACAACGATGTGAAGGCCTTTGACGGACACTGGTATATGTATGAGCATGTCCTGCGCGTTCTCAAGGGAGAAGAAGAGCGCATTGTGAAGCCTCGCGAGACCCTGAACGTGGTCGCGTCGATCGAGTGCTTCTACCGCAGCGCCGCGGAAGGCAGAGAAGTCAGAGCTGAAGAACTGGAGGGCTATGATTATGAAGGATAAGTATAAAGTTGTGATCGTGGGCTTTGCCCATGTCCATATCAACGATGTTGCCAAGCATTTTTACGAGCATCCCCGTATCGATCTGTGCGGCGCGGCGGACGTGCCGCCCCACATGCCGGAGATGAAGCCCGGCGCCATCTATACCCGGGAATGGAATATCGACTACTGCTGCAAGAACTACAACATCCCCAAATTTGACGACTGGAAGCAGATGCTGGATGAGGTGAAGCCTGACCTGTGCGTTGTGAACTCCGAAAACTGCTACCATGTTCAGATTACCGAGGAATGCGCCAAGCGCGGCATCGGCGTGAGCATTGAAAAGCCCATGGCGACGACAATGTCGGATGCCATGAAGATGTACCGCATTGTGAAGAAATACGGCACGTTCTACATGGTCAACTGGCCAATCACCTGGAACCCCGGCCTGCAGACGGTCAAGCGCATGGTGGATGACGGCGCTATCGGCAAGGTCATCGAGATCAAGACCCGTATGGGTCACACCGGCCCTCTTGGCCCCGGCGCGAAGCACAAGATCGCGGAGACTTCGGAGCCGATGACCGAGGCGGAGAAGTGCAGCACATGGTGGCACCAGCATGACTGCGGCGGCGGCGCTATGGCGGATTACTGCTGCTATGGCTCGGTCGTCAGCTATTGGATGGCAGGCAAGCCGGCCGTTGCCGCAATGGGTATGCGGGTCAATTCCATCCACGCCCTTGCGGACGCCGAGGACAACGCAGCGATGATCGTGCGCTATCCCGACTGCTACGCCGTTCTGGAAGGCACATGGACGACCTATAATCATACCTTCAAGTCTCCGATCGTCTACGGCACCAAGGGCGCTCTGGTCTGCGACTATAAGACCGGCAAGGTGCAGTTCTACCACACCGACGGAACCGTAGAGGATATCGAGAACGATCCGCTGCCTGAGGAACTCAAGGACGTCGCCTGTGCCTATGTCCATCACATGGATACGGATGAGCCGATCCATTACACCGCCCAGCCGGAATTCAATCTGGACGCCATGGCGATTCTGGACGCCGGTATTCGCTCCTCCGACAGCGGAAAGATCGAGCTTGTCAACAATCTGCACTGGCAGATTGGGTGATCGTCCATGGAACGCGGCCTGATTTTTGATATTGAACGCTACTCCACCGCCGATGGCCCGGGGATACGCACCGTGGTTTTCTTCAAGGGGTGCAATCTGCATTGCTACTGGTGCCACAATCCGGAAAGCCTGAAGGTGTTTCCGGAGGTGGACAGGTATGAGCAGGAATGCATTCACTGCGGAAGATGTGTTCAGGTCTGCCCCGAAAAGTGTCATGTGTTTACGGAAACAGGCCGTGTTTTTCATTCGGAGAAGTGCATTCACTGCATGGCCTGCACGGAAGCCTGCCCGGTCGCGGCCCTTCGGCCGATCGGGAAATGGCTTTCCGTGGAGGACTGCATGGCGCAGATTCGGGAGGACGTCGTTTTCTATGGAAAAAGCGGCGGCGGCGTAACATTGTCCGGCGGCGAAGTCCTGATGCAGAAGGCGTTTGCGCAGGCGCTTCTGCAGCGGTGCCATGCGGAAGGAATCCACACCGCCATCGAGTCCAATCTGTGTGTGGATACCGCCGTGCTGGAACAGCTAATCCCGCAGCTGGATCTTGTGATGGCGGATATCAAGAGCATGGATGCCCCGGCGCACATTCGCGGAACGGGGTGCAGCAACGAAAAGACACTGCGCAATATCCGCTGGCTCGACAGCCGGAATGTGCCGCTGATTATCCGCACGCCGGTAATTCCCGGATTCAACGATTCGGAGGATAACATCGCGCAGACGGCGGAATTCTTAAAAAGCCTCTCCAATCTTTCCTATTATGAGCTGCTTTCCTACAATCCGATGGGAAACGACAAACGGAAGCGGCTGGGCTATCCCGTCCCGGAGATCACGGCGCTGCCCGCCGCCCGGATGCGTGAGCTGGCGCGGACAGCGGCGTCCGCGGGAATTCCGGTGTGGCTGAACGGAACACAATATCACAACATAGAGGACTGAGCTATGGGATATACATTTGAAGAACGTCTGAATGCTTTGCGCAGCCGCAAAGAGGAACAGACAAAAGAAAAAATCCGAAGAAACGGATACATGGACGAGGACGACTACGGCTGTGTACCGCCCCCGGAGGACTTTGTGTTCCACCCGGAGTGCAACGATAAGGAGCACGGGACGTTCTACGGCGCGGAGCTGTGGGGCAGGAACTTCCGCCGGTTGATGGAGGCGCACCCTGTGTATGTGGACGCCAATGACGCCCTCGCGGGCAGATGGATGTTCATTTTGCAGCGTATGCGTCCCTTTGAAAGCGTGACTTCCACCAATAACATGGAAATGGCGCCTATTTTTGATTACAGCTGGCTCAAGCCGGTTCAGAACAAGTATGCGCTGGTTCCCGGTATCGGAAAGATGCACCATTTTGGGGGAGACTATCAGATCGGCCTGGACCTTGGCTGGTATGGACTTCTCGACAAGGTGGAGCGGTACAGCCGGGAGAATACGGATGAAGAGGCGCAGGAGCTGTATGCCGCGGAAAAAGATGTTCTGCTGGGCATTATCAACTGGGTCGAGCGCACCATCGAAACCATCGCGCAGATGGAGCAGGAGGAATCCGACCCGGCGGTGAAGAAAAACCTTCGGGAAATGCTGGAAGCCAACCGCCAGATCCTGAAAGGCCCCGCCCGGAATCTGAGAGAGGCATGTCAGTGGATCAGCTGGTATAATATGGCAGAGCGGACCTACTGCAGGGCCGGTGCCGGCTGCCAGCTGGACTGCACTTTGCTTCCGTACTATGAAAAGAGCGTTGCGGAGGGCATGACGGACGACGAGGCCACCTTTATCCTCGCCTGCTTCCTGCTGTGCGACCCCCATTACTATCAGATCGGCGGCCCCGCCGCGGACGGAAGCGACAACACGAACCACCTGTCCTATCTGATACTGGAGGCGGCGCACCAGCTGAAATCCACTGCCAATATCACCATACGCGTATTCGACAATATGGATGAGGGGCTGTTCCGCCGCGGACTGGAGATCTTGTTTGAGGATCGGCTTGCCTATCCCCGTTTCTCCGGCGACAAGGCGCTGGTTTCCGGCTTTATGAAAAACGGATACTCTGCCGAGCTTGCCAGAAGGCGGATCGCGCTGGGGTGCAACTGGATGTCCCTGCCGGGGCTGGAATATACCATGAACGATCTGGTCAAGATCAACATGGCAAAGGTCTTTGAGGTGGCGTTTCAGGAATATCAGGGAGACGATCTGGCAGAGTTCTATGACGTGTTCCGCAAAGACCTGCTGGAGGCGATCGCCTGCATCAAAGCGGGCATTGACTTCCACCTGAAGAACCAGTACCGCAACGCGCCGGAGCTGCTGCTGAACTTGGTTTCCCATGGCCCCATTGAAAAGGGCCGCGACGCGTCCCACGGAGGCTTGCAGTATTATAACATTGCGATAGACGGCGCGGGCATCGCAACGGTGGCGGATTCCTTCGCGGCCTTGGAGCTGCATTGCTGCGAGAAAAAGGACCTGAGCTGGGATCAGGTGCGCAATGCGATCGCCGTCAATTTTGAAGGCCCTGAAGCTGACGCGGTTCGCCGCATCCTGAAAAATACGCCCATGTATGGCTACGGCGGAACAGAAGCGGACGGCTGGGCTTTGCGGATATCCCGGTTCTTTACGGAGCGTATCTCTCAGGAGCGCACACCGGAGGGACACCTGACGATCCCCGGTCTGTTCTCATGGGCGAATACGGTTCCCTTCGGGAAGCAGGTCGGCGCGACGCCCAATGGACGCAGAGCCGGAGAACCGATCAACCACGGTGCAAATCCGAACAATGGGTTCCGGAAGGACGGCGCGTTTACCGCGGCGGCCAAGGCGATTGCCGCTGTCCAGCCCGGATACGGCAATACCGCGCCGTTCCAGCTGGAACTCAATGACACCATCATTGACCGCGAGAATGCCATTGAGAATGTGGCCGCCGTATTGAAGGGACATTTCGATATGGGCGGCACGCTGGTCAACGTGAACATCGTGGACAAGGACCAGATTCTGGCGGCCAATGAGGACCCCTCCGCGTATCCGAATCTGATCGTGCGCGTTACCGGATTCACGGCGTATTTCTCGGCGCTGAGTCCGGAATTCCGCCAGCTGGTGGTAGACCGCATTATCTCCCTCTGATACTATTTCCTGATTAAAATTTTCATTTTAATCAGGAAGGCATCGCCTGACGGCGCTGCCGGTTTGTGATTTATTTTGTGAAGTTTTCTCAGTAAAAAACAGGTGCCCAGCACAGCTGTATGGCTGTGCTGGCACTGTCGTATGGGGAAAAGGGGGCTGCAGCGAATATCGAAATGCGCGAAACAGGAATCTTCCGGTTGCCTACATGCTGGCCGCTGTGGTATAATGCCAGAAAATCCGAGTGATTGGGGGAAATCTGAAATGATGAATAACGAAGTTCCGGTTCTCTGGGACGAGGAGTGCCTGAACTCTTCCATATACAAAGACATGTGCAACGGCATTTCCGCAGCGGCGGCGAAAAAACAGATGACCGCCAAAGTCTATACCGATTGCGCAAAGCTGATGGAAGACGCTTCCTCGGACAGAACGGTGATCGTGATCGGATATGAGTCCCCCAGACTGCGGGATAATCTTCTGCGGCTGACGGGGAAAAAGAAGCAGGTCATTCTGGCAGGGCTGGACGCGGAACGGTTCGGCTCGGGGATCAGCAGCACAAGCCCCAGCCGCAGGGGAGCCACCGCCATGCTGATCCAGTATCTGGTTGCCTGCAAAAAGGAACGGATCGCGCTGGTGGCCTGCGGCGAGAGCAGTGTCAACGATCTGATGCGCTGTGAAATCCTCAAGGGCTATCTGTACACCAGAGGGTGCCCCAATCCGGATGACGCGATCTTTTTCTACCGTGAGCGTGTGGATGAGAGCTTTGAAGCCTTCTGGGAGAAACGGGAGAATTTTGACGCCGTGATCTGCCCCAACGACTATGTCGCCCTCTGCTTCATCCGCTACTGTGAGGAGCACGGGCTGAGGGTTCCGGAAGATCTGTATGTTGCCGCGTTTTCCAACCGGACGCTGAGCAGATACTGCAAGCCCAGCATCACGTCCATGTCTATCAATTTCGTGGATGTGGGGGAGTGTTCCTACTACGCATGGGAGTTTCTGGAGAATCACAAGATGGAAGACCATCAGATTCACATTACGACGCCCAGCAGCCTGATCGTGCGGGAATCCACGGCCTATGAGATGCACGAAATGGATACGGAAAACGCCATTCTGTTGGATGCGGCGCATCAGGGCGGCCCCTTTTATTCTGAGCCTGTGATCGCAAATGTGATGCATGTAGAAAACTGCCTGACACAATGCGACGCGCTGAATCTGAAAATCATTCAGGGCATTCTGAACGGGGAGAGCTATGATTCGATCGAGGACAGGCTGTTTCTGAGCCGAAGTGCGTTGAACTACAGGCTGAAGAAGATTTTTACCTATGCGCAGACCCAGAACCGGAAAGAGTTTGAAAGCCTGTTCCGGCACTATTTTACAAAAGAAAATAACCTGTGAGGTTGGCCTGAGGAGGAAAAATATGAACGCGGAATACATTCAGGAGCCGGAGCGCACGCTTCCGGTGCGTTATGCGGACTATGACGTCATTGTGGCGGGCGGCGGCATTGCGGGGATTGCGGCGGCGCTGGCGGCGGCAAGAGCCGGAAAACGGGTACTGCTGCTGGAAAGAATGTTTGCTCTGGGCGGCCTTGCCACGCTGGGGCTTGTGACGATCTATCTGCCCCTGTGTGACGGAAAAGGCCACCAGCTGAGCTTCGGCCTTGCCGAGGAGCTGCTGAAGCTTTCCATCCGGGAAGGCTGGGAGCGGGATTACCCCGATACATGGCTGTCCGGGAGTACAGAGCATGGCCGGCAGCGCTATAAGGTGCGCTACAACGCGCAGGTGTTTGCCATTCTGGCGGAGCAGCTGCTTGCCGAGGAAAATGTGAAGATCCTTTATGGCACGACGGTCTGTCAGGTTCTGCGCAGCGGCAGCCGGCTGACCCATATCATCGTGGAGAATAAGGACGGGCGTTTTGCGATCCCCGTGCGCAGTGCCGTGGATGCCACCGGCGACGCAGACCTGTTCCATCAGGCCGCGGCGCCGGTCCGGCTGCATGAAGCGGGCAATATGCCGGCCGCATGGTTTTATGAAACGGGCGCGGAAGGAAATGTGCTCCATATGGTCGGCACGGCGGATGTCCCTACGGACGAGGAAAATCCCGCGGTTCCGGACCCGGTGGTGGGAGGACGTATCTCCGGCGTGGATGCGGATGAGATATCCCGCCGTCAGATATCGTGCCATGGGCAGAGCCTTGCCGCGTTTTTGAAAAGCGGCCCTCTGACGGAGCGGCACAGTCTGGCGACATTGGCGTCGATCCCGCAGCTGAGAATGACCCGCTGCATCCGGGGCGCATACGAGATGGACGATACGGAGGCGCACAAGTCCTTTGCAGACAGCATCGGCATGGCCGGAGACTGGCGCAAGTGCGGCCCTGCTTATGAAATTCCGCTGCGCACACTGTATACGGAAGATCTTGTCAACTGCATGGCGGCGGGCAGGATCATCAGCGTGACCGACGCGATGTGGGATATCACCCGCGTGATTCCGGTCTGCGCGGTCACGGGGCAGGCTGCGGGTCTGGCAATGGCCATGACGGATGACGTCACGGCGCTGGATGTGTCCCGCCTGCAAAACGAGCTGGTCAAACAGGGGGTTCTGCTGCATTTGCAGGATGCGGGGCTTGCGGAAAACTGAAGGCAACACCGCGCAATTGCGTCTGCGAG
>HF988008.1 GCA_000434635.1 Firmicutes bacterium CAG:110
TCTCTCGAAACAGCTTGCATATATTACCACGCCGCCTTCCCTTTGTCAAGCCCAAATTCGACATTTTCTGAAAAAATTTGGAAGCCTCCGGAGAGGCTTCCAAATTCACTTGTTTTCTTATTCCGCGTCGTCGATCAGGCCGTAGCCCCCATCGTTTCTGCGGTACACCACGGCAAAGCTCCCGCCGTTGTCCTCGTCACGGAACGCGAAGAAATTGTGCTCCAGCAGGTTCATCTGCATGACCGCTTCTTCGCGGGTCATGGGCTTGAAGTAGAAGCTCTTGACTTTCTTCAGGCTGAGATCGTCTTCCTCCGTCTCCGGAACGAAGCTGGTCTCCTCCTGCACCGTGCGGGTGAAGGCATCCTGACGCAGACGGCGGGCGAGCCGGGTCTTGTTCTTGCGGATCTGACCCTCGATGGTGGCGACGGCGGCGTCGATAGACGCGAACATATCCGAAGTGCTTTCACTTGCCCGGAACCAGGTTCCCGCACCGTGAACGGTGAGTTCCACCTTGTTCTGGTTCTTCTCTACAGAAAAGACGATGAGTGCTTCCGCATCCTCCTCGAAAAAGCGCGCCAGCTTCATGACCTTTTTCTCGGCATAAGCGTGGACATTCCCGGGAAGCTTTACTTTTTTCTCACTGTACTGGAATTTCATATGCGGCAGCTCCTTTCGTTTCACCGATCTTTCGGTGTAAGGTTACTATACCACATTTTCCCCATTCCGACAAGGGTTAATCGTCCGCTTCGTCCTCATCGTCCAGCAGCTCCGCCATGGTCAGA
>HF988009.1 GCA_000434635.1 Firmicutes bacterium CAG:110
GCCTGCGGGGCGTGGCTCCACGGCGCGGCGGGGGACCGGTGCGCGGCGGAGCTGGGGCAGTACGGAATGCTGCCCACGGACATGCTCAGCGCCCTTCCGCGACTTATGAAATAAGGCGGGGTTTCTTTGAAAAAAATCGCGGCGGCCGTGGTGGTGCTTGTATTTCTCACCGGGTGTTCCGGCGGGTCAAAGGAGATGCAGCGGGGGCTTGACCTCCGATCGGAGCTGCTGAAGGCTTCCGAATGCCGTTTTTCCTGCGAAATTACGGCGGACTACTCAGACAAAGTGTACACCTTTTCCATGGACTGCCGGTGCGATCCTCAGGGCAATTTGACTTTCGCCGTCACCGCGCCTGAGACCATCACGGGCATCACCGGCAAGGTATCCGACGCCGGGGGGAAGCTGACCTTTGACGACACGGCGCTGCAATTCGATCTGATGGCGGAGGAACAGGTGACCCCCGTCAGCGCCCCGTGGATACTCATGAAAACCTTGCGAAGCGGCTATATCACCTCCGCCGGGATGGACGGCGGGCGTCTGCGGCTGACCATTGACGACAGCTACGAGGACGACGCGCTTCATCTGGACATCTGGCTGGGGGAGGACGATTGCCCGGAAGACGCCGAGATTCTCTACAAAGAACGGCGCATTCTGTCATTGAAGGTCACAAATTTTGAAACGGTGTAGCTTTTTGGAAAAACCGTGCATAGGATATTTTACCAGCCCGGCCGTATAATACTATTTCTTGATAAAATGATTTCATCATTTTATTTAGGGTCTATCTGAAA
>HF988010.1 GCA_000434635.1 Firmicutes bacterium CAG:110
AAGCCTATGGGCGTGAAATACCAGACACCCCGGTGGAAATCACAATTGCCGAGCTTCCGGAAACTACCGTCATGCACAAGAAAGTGTCTGCGCCAGAAGTCGGACGGCACAATTTGCAGACTGTCAAAGTCAGGAATCCCAGCATCAGGCCGAGGGGAGGACAGAAACACATTTGTAAATGCAGTTGAAGCCATAATAATCCTTTATCAAAGCGAACGCAACAAAATAAAAATTTTGTTGCGTTTAAAGCGGATGTATGCTATAATGATGGCATCAATCAAGTTTACAGGAGGTCCTTATGCAGCGATACCATGATTGTCCCCAGGTGCTGCGGGAGTTTTTGATCTACCACGAAAATATCAAGGGTCAGTCGCCGCTGACAATTTCGGAGTACTATCTGGATTTGAGAATGTTCTTGCGCTTCATAAAGCTCATGCGAAATGATATGCCAATGAGCACGAATCTGGATGACATCGATATCAAGGAAATTGACATTCAATTTATCCGGGATATCGACACATCGGATATTTTCGACTTTCTTTCCTATTTGGCCAATGACCGGGCAATTAACCCGGATTCAGCTGCTCCGGAGTACGGAATTTCCCCTGCCGCAAGGGCCAGAAAGCTTTCGTCCATTAAGTCCTTCTATAAATATCTGACCACACGAACCAAGCAGCTGCAGGAGAACCCTGTGGCAGATCTGGAATATCCAAAGCTTCGCAAAAGTCTCCCCAAGTATCTTACCATGGAACAGTCCGCCGCGCTGCTGAAATCGGTGTCCGGGCAGAACGAAAAAAGGGATTATGCGATTTTGATGCTGTTTCTCAACTGCGGGATACGGCGCAGCGAACTTGTGAATCTGAACCTGTCGGACGTTTATGAAGACAGAATCCGCGTCATTGGCAAGGGCAACAAAGAACGGTTTGTCTATTTTGGCTCTGCCTGCCGGAAAGCGATCGACGCCTATCTTCCGGAACGCAATCAGAAAGTGCTTACAGACAATCGGGCACTGTTTGGTTCACGGGACAATAACCGGATCAGTGTGACGGCCGTTCATCGTCTGGTGAAAAAAGCGCTTTTACAGGCTGGACTGGATTCTACCCAATATTCTGCCCATAAACTGCGTCATACGGCAGCGACCATGATGCTTTCCGGCGGCGTGGATGTCAAAACCGTTCAGGAAGTCCTCGGACATGAGAACCTGAACACGACTCAGATTTACACGCATATTGAAAGTACAGAGCTGAAAATCGCCGCAGAGGCGAATCCCCTTTCCAAGCTTGACTTTTCTGATAAAATGGAAGATAATAACGATAGCAACCAATAATTGACAAAGTAATAGTGGAGAAAATACAATTATGTCGATTGGTGAACGGATTACCGAGCTTCGAAAAATGCAGAATCTATCTCAGGGACAGCTTGCACAAGCCATGGATGTGTCGCGTCAGGCCGTCAGCAAGTGGGAAAACGATCAGACAAGTCCGGACTCGCTCAAGATGATCCGGCTGGCTGAGGTACTTGACACGGACATCGAGTACCTCACAACTGGCCGCAGAAACTACGGCAGACGGCCTCCTGTAGTTCTAAAGACGGTGGAAACCGTCGAAAAGGTTATCGAAAAGCCTGTAGTGCGGGTCGTTGAGAAGGTTGTAGAAAAACCGGTGGAAAAAACCGTAGTGCAGTATGTGGAAAAGCCGGTCATCAAAAAGGTTTTTCGGACAAAATATCTCAGAAACCCGGCAGAGCTAGCTATCGTTGGGATCGTTTGCTTTCTGCTGGGGCTGCTGGTGGGTTATTTGCTGTAGCCCCCTCTCCCCTCTCGTTTATCTCAATAATCGTAAAAGGCAGGGATTTCCTCCCTGCCTTTTTGTTATCCGCTTCCCTACAATTTTTAATATTTTAGTTGAATTAAGCGTCAACTACCGGTTGCATATACAGTTTCTTGCATATTATAACGCCATTTCAATCGCTTCGCGCAGATTCTTGACGCGATACACCGTCAGACCGGCGGGAATCTCTGCCTTGTCTGATCCGCTCTTGGGGATGATACATTTTTTGAAGCCCAGCCGCATAATTTCCGCCAAACGCTGATTCAAATGGGACACGGCGCGGATCTCTCCCGTCAGTCCCACCTCCCCTATTGCTGCCAGATCGTCCGCAATGGGAACATCCCGGTAAGAGGATGCCACCGCCAAAACCACCGGCAGATCTGCACCGGGCTCGTCAAGCCGTAATCCACCGATCACGTTGATATATGCGTCAAACAGGTTCAGCTTCATCCCGGCCCGTTTTTCTGTCACGGCCATGAGCAGAACCGCACGGTTAAAATCAAAACCGTCAGCCGCCCGTCGGGGGACATTGAAAGTCGTTTTCGTTACCAACGCCTGAACTTCGGCCAATACCGGGCGGGTTCCCTCCATAACACAGGCCACGCAGGTTCCGCTTGCCCCCTCCGGGCGTCCTTCCAGCAGCATCTGGGACGGGTTGGGCACCTCGGCCAAGCCGTCGTCCAGCATTTCAAACACGCCGATCTCATTGGTGGAGCCGAAACGGTTCTTTGCCGCCCGCAGGAGACGGTAGGACGTGTTGGGGTCGCCCTCAAAATACAGGACGCAGTCCACCATGTGCTCCAGAACCTTGGGGCCTGCGATATTGCCGTCTTTATTGATATGCCCCACCACGAACACCGTGATGCCCTGACTCTTGCTCAGCTGCATCATGGTCATGGTGCAGTCTTTCACCTGAGAGACGCTTCCCGGGGAGGACTCGTTTTCCTCATTATAGAGGGTCTGGATGGAGTCTACGATGAGAATATCGGGTTTCATCGCTTCTGCGGCGTCCACAATGTCGGAAAGTCTTGTTTCCGAGAGAATAAATAGTTCTTCCGGCGCAACGCCAAGACGCTCTGCCCGAAGCTTCAGCTGCCGCTCGCTTTCCTCGCCGGACACGTACAGCACCCGACGGCCGACGCACAGACTGCTGCAAATTTGCAGCAAAAGCGTGGACTTGCCGATGCCGGGAGCGCCGCCCACCAGCACCAGACTGCCTGCAACCGCGCCGCCGCCCAGAACCCGATCCAATTCCCCCATGCCGGTGGAAAACCGGATTTCTCCGTCGCTGGTGATTTCCCGGATGCGCTGGGGCTTCCGGCTCATGCCCACGGGAGCCGATTTCGCCTTGCCGGCGGCCACGGGCTTTTCCACATGTTCCTCCATGGTATTGTACGCGCCGCAGCTGGGGCAGCGTCCCATCCACTTGGGGGTCTCATTGCCGCAGTTGGTGCAGTAAAAAACAGTTTTCGTTTTCGCCATTGTGTTTCTCCTTTGGTCTGTTTTCTCTATTATATCAGCGAAAACCTATTCGGTCAAGTGTTCGATAGATATTGACTGACCGTTGCCGCAATGACACAGCAAAGTTTTTTCTGATACGTGCCGCAGCTGAGTTTGGCTTCCTCCTCCGCGTTGGACAGGAAGCCGCACTCGATCAGCACGCCAGTGCAGTCAATGTGTTCCATCAGATAAACGCCGTCGCTTTTCTTGCATTTTCGTTTGCTGCCTGGGTTCAGGGTGGAGACCAGCCTCTCCTGAAGCAGTTTCGCCAGTTGAGCGCTGCCCTCTGTCCCGGCGTAAAACACCTGTGCGCCGCTGTAGCGGCTGTCGGTAAAATTGTTTTGATGGATGCTCAGCAGCAGAGCGTTTTCCGTCTTGTTGACGATGCGCACGCGCTCTTTCAGGTCGGATATTTTTTTCTGTGCGATGGTCTCCCCTTTCGTGTAGATGGACGTGTCCGTCGTGCGGGTCATCCGGGTGTCATAGCCCAGCAGGTGGAACAGGTCATTTAAGCGGAGGGAAATTTCCAGATTGTATGTACTTTCCAGCACCCCCCGGCAGGATGTCGCGCCGCCGTCCTCTCCGCCATGCCCCGCGTCGATGATGATGCAGTTTCCCCGCTTTAACGGGGCGGCTTCGACCATGACGGACACGGTGCGGCAGCCCCATTCCGCCGCGGCCAGCGTCCCCAGAACGATCAGAATATACAATAGCCCCCAGAGTTTTCGCTTTATCATGGACACCACCTCGTCAAAGTCTATGCGTCCTCCCTGCCGTCATGAACCTTTTTGCAAAAACCGCATAGAATGACCCGGAGCGACAAATTTAGCAAAAATGTTAGGAGGAATGACCTTTGGATAACCAGAAAAAGGAGGAAAACGGCCGCGAAGGGCGGCTTCCGGCCATGGCGCCGCTGGCAAATCCCTATGTTCCCTTCCAGCTGGAAAACCCGCCGCAGTATGAGGCGCAGAAGGGTCTGGTGAGGGGAACGCTGTTCCCCGGGCTGGATCTCCCCTTCATGGGCATGGTGAATCTGAACGAGCTGCCGGAAACGCCTTCGTCGCAGATGCAGGCACTGGCCTTTGCCGTTCAGGAGCTGGCGCTGTATCTGGACACCCACCGGGACGACCGGGAGGCGCTGGAGCTGTACCGCCGCTATCAGCAGCTTCTGGAAAAGGTGCGGGCGGAATATCAGAAATGCTTTGGCCCCCTGAACCACGGCACGCCGCAGACATCCGAGAGCTACCAATGGCTGGATGACCCGTGGCCGTGGGAATACACGACGAATAAGGAGGCGTAACCATGTTTGTATATGATAAGAAGCTGCAATATCCGGTGAAAATTGCCGCGGTGAATCCCCGGCTTGCCGCCATCATCATTTCCCAGTACGGCGGCCCCGACGGCGAATTGGGTGCGTCCCTGCGGTATCTGTCCCAGCGATATGCCATGCCCTTTGACGAGCTGAAAGGGCTGCTGACAGATATCGGAACAGAAGAACTGGGGCATTTGGAAATGATCGGCGCGATCGTCCACCAGTTGACGCGGAATCTGAAGGATTCTCAGATGAAGGATTCGGCGTTTGCGCCCTATTTTGTGGACCACACTGCGGGGGTCTACCCTACCGCCGCTTCCGGATCTCCGTGGAACGCCGCGTCCATGGCGGTGAAAGGCGACCCCATGGCCGACCTTGTGGAGGACATGGCAGCGGAACAGAAGGCGCGGGTGACCTATGACAATATTCTGCGGCTTTCTGACGACCCGGATGTGAACGATGTCATTAAGTTTCTGCGGGAACGGGAGGTCGTGCATTTCCAGCGCTTCGGCGAAGCACTGCAATCAAGATGAAGTATAAAAAATTAGACCTTCCATGTAATTTCACAGGTGTTTTCCGTAGCTTTTATGACGGCAATGAGCTGATCAACAACTGCTCTTTTATCGTCAAACTCCAGTTTTTCCCAATGCTGCATACAGTTTCGGATTTGCTTGACATTCAGCTTCGGCTGAATAATTGCTTGCTCCAGTTCGTTCATCTCGCGTTTCAGTTCTGATGACTGATTGTGCAGCTCAGACACTTTTTTGTTGATGTATCCCATCAGAACGGAATCCGCTTCCGACACACGATCCAGTAGCTTTTCGATTTCCGTCTCAATTTGTTCGATTTGGGTACCTAATTCCACAATTCGTGGGTTATTCTGCATTTGAGGCGGGGCATTGAGTACATCAAACTGCTCCACCTTCTTTTTCATTTCGGACAGAATGAGGTTCTCAAACGCAGTCGCGTCAATGCCGCCGACGCCTTCGCAGAAATTTGTCTGCATCCTTCTGCTGCAAATAAAATAGCGCCCGATTTGAGTATTGGACTTTCGGATGGTCAGCGCATAGCCGCATTTACCGCACTTGATTTTTCCTGCCAGCCATGTATTTTTGGCTTTCAAAGGCTTCGCAACCTGCATGTTATTCAGACATTTGCGGCGTGCTTTTAACCAGATGTCAGAAGGGACGATTCCTTCGTGGGGGGCCAGAACCACATGCTGCCCTTCCAAATGGATGGTTTTTCTCCCAGCACCCTTCTCTGAATAGAGATAGCATCCGTTTGTACCGATAAACAAGCAAGGATCATCATGTACAATGGAGCCTTGATCCTTATAAAACTGGTAAATATCCAGGTCCGCTTTGACATAAATCGGGTTCTTTATCATATCAGAGATTCTCGCACGATCCCAAACCTGCCCCTTCCCTCTTGCGTTTGGAATGCCATTATCCACCAGATAGTGAACAATATCGCCAAAGGAGGTTTGCGGCACGGCATACATTGAGAAAATAACCTTCACGATTTTGGCTTCTTCTGGAACGATGGTATATCTAGATGTTTTTTTACCGTCAATCGTATAGGTTTCCAGTTGGTATCCATATGGAACTCTGCCACCCATATAGAAGCCCTTTCTGCTTCTTGATATATAGGCATCCGTCACACGCTGCTGTATTGTTTCACGTTCAAGCTGTGCGAACACAATACAAATATTGAACATTGCCCGCCCCATAGGGGTAGAAGTATCAAACTTTTCTGTGCAGGATACAAACTCAACGCCATTATCCTGAAACTCGGCCATCATAGTGGCAAAGTCCAGAATGGAGCGGCTGATTCTGTCGAGTTTGTACACGATGACACGCTTTACTTCTCCCCTGCGGATGGCCTCCAGCATGATCTGGAAATTTGGCCGATCTGTATTTTTACCACTGTAACCTTTATCCTGGAATACTCGGTACTCCCCTCCCCTGGCTTCGTATTTGCAAAAATCAATTTGGCTTTCAATGGAAATGCTGTCCATTCGATCAACAGACTGTCGCGCGTATATCGCATCATATTTTAACATAAGCTCTCCCCTCTATGTAGAAAGAGCCACCAACAGCATGATTATACTGTGGCAGCTCCATATGCTCAAATGTGCGAATACTTCTCAAAAATGCTGAATAGTCCGTATTCAATCTTTTCTTTGTTTTTTCGCTTTTCCAGTTCGTCGGAGAAAACAGGCGTCAATCCAATGACTGTAATTGCTTTTGATCCGATATAGGCCGTATGTGTTTCTGTCTGATACGAAGCAGTACCGCTCACAAACATCACTCCCGGCTGCGCATGATACTTACTCTATGATTCAAGAACTTGTCTGTTTCTCTGTATCGAAAAAAATTTTGAAAAGTCCTTGTATATCACAAAATTCAAGTCATTTCCCTCTTTGATTATTGCGGGGAGAAACTTCATATGTGAATCCGGATCTCTGATTACAGTAGGTGCAAAGCTCCTTTTCAACCTCGATGGGATTCACCCGCCGCAAATAATAAGCACCTGAGCCGTAGAAGTTCTCGGCGCAGGTGCTGCACAGGCATAATGTGAGTTTTCCGGGTGTTGTGGGAATCAGGCCGATGCTGACGGCCAACGCATGATTCAACCCTTTGATTTCCCCGTCAGACAGCTTTCCGATGTACTGAACCAGCCGAGTTTTGTCCACGGTTCTGATTTGCTCCAGCATGACCATGGAGGGCTGCACAAGCCCACTCCCCGGCTTCAGGTGGTAGTGGGTGGGCAGATTCGCCTTTGTCTTAATCTGCGTGGAAATCGCTGCCACGATGGTTGTAGGGCTATGCCGGTTTCCCACATCGTTCTGGATAATGACCACCGGGCGATAGCCGTTCTGCTCGGAGCCAATCCCCGTGCCAAGGTCTGCATAGTACAATTCCCCTCTGAGATATGTGTTTTTCATATGATTAGCGCCTATTAGGAAAACACACTGTCAAAGGGGTTTGTAGCGG
>HF988011.1 GCA_000434635.1 Firmicutes bacterium CAG:110
TCTCTCGAAACAGCTTGCATATATTACCACCTGTTCTACCTTTTGTCAAGCGGTTTTTAAGGATTATTTCTGATTTTTTTCATCTTCCGGATGAAGCTTCGGGTCCCGCGTCTTTTCCTTCTTCAAGCGCTTCCTCAGAAGCCCTCTGCTGCTGGGAAACAGCGTCAGATAGCCTACGTCCAGGCACTTAAGACTTGCAAGATGGAGGATCAACAGCACAAGCCCCACCGTCAGTCCACTGATACCGAAAAACGACGCCAGCACGCCCATGCCGAACCGCCAGACCCGAATGGCTTCCGCCAGATCCCGGTTGGGCAGGACAAAGCCGCACACGCCCGCCGCGCTGATCACCACCAGTGCCACAGGAGAGATCAGCCTCGCTTCCACCGCCGCCGTTCCCACCACAATACCGCCGATGGTGGAGACCGCCTGTCCAATGGCCTGCGGCAGGTGAATTCCGGATTCCTGCAGCAGCTCATAGGCAATCAGCAGCCCCAGAACCTCCGCCGCTGTGGAAAACGGCACCATTTCTTTATTCAATAGGATAATGTTCAGCAGCTGCTGGGGTATCCAGTCCTGATGGAAGCTGACGAACGCAATATAGATTGCCGGCAGCAGCAGTCCCGTCAGCAGTGCGCCGTAGCGAAGGATTCGGATGCAGGACGCCAGCACATAATCCCGGCCCCTGTCCTCCGGGCTTTCCAGCAGATAGCCCAGCGTTGCCGGGGCAAGATAGGCCAGTGGCAGTCCGTCCACCAGCAGTCCGACCCGGCCGTCCAGCATCCCCTGACAGAAGCGGTCGGGACGCTCCGTGTATTGCAGCAGCGGAAACGCCGTGGCGCGGGAACCGGTGACGTACTCCTCCACTGCCGACGGCGACAGAAAGCCGTCGATGTCTATGGTATCCAGCCGCCGCTTCATGCGTTTCACCAGTTCCGGGTTTGTAATGCCCTCCACCCACGCGACCGTCACGTTGGTCAGCGACCGGCAGCCAACCTTTGTTTCGTACAATCGCAGATCCGGCGTCCGCAGATGGCGGCGGATCAGGCTGGTATTGACCCGGATGGTTTCTACAAAGGCGTCCTTCGGCCCCTTCACCGTGTTTTCCACTTCCGGGGAGGACGGTCCCCGCTTGACACCGGTTTTTACCTCAAAAGCGAGAGCGCCCACGCCGGGGAACAGGACGATGCAGAAGCCATTCACCAGCTTCAGCGCCACCTCGTCCACATCCTCGCAGACGGATACCGCCGAGTTATAGACAGCGCCGTGGAGGGCGGCGTCGTAGGCTTCCTCCAGATTTCCGGAGAGATTTTCCGAAATCGGTCGGAACACGTACTCCGAAATATCCCCGCCGGAGGTCAGGCCGTCGATGTAGTAGGCATAGAGGGTATTTTCGTCGCAGCGCAGGGTGCGGGTCACGAAATCTCCCGCTTCGGCAAACCGGCTTTTGATCTGTTCATCTGTCATGACTTCCCCTCCTCCACTTTCTAGGGAAGTATGCCCGGATTTTGGCGGAATATCATTGCTTTTTTGACTTTATAATGCTATAGTAAAGTGTTATGAAATTCTGGAGGATACTGCAATGAGCCAAATCGGAGAGATCAAAAAATTGTCTGATACCCGGTTTCTGAACTTTTATGAATTCGAGGCCGTCCACCGGGACGGAATGTCCGCGCCCTATTTTGTCGCCTCCCGGGCAAAGAAAATCGAGCAGCTCAAGGCCGTTTCTCACGAGAACAAGCCCGACGGCGTCATTCTTTTCGGCGTATACGGAGAGAAGAAGGACAGAGTTGTCCTCGTCCGCCAGTACCGTTACCCGCTGGGGGATTACGTCTACGAATTCCCCGCCGGTTTGGTTGAAAGCGGTGAAGACATGGTGGCCGCCGGTATCCGGGAAATGTACGAGGAAACCGGGCTTACCTTTACCCCGGTGGACGCGGGTGCCTGTTCCCGGCCGTTTTTCACCACCATCGGCATGACCGACGAAAGCTGCGGCACCGTATTCGGCTATTGCAGCGGCGAACCCACCTCGGCGCATCAGGAGTCGTCGGAGGACATTCAGGTGCTCATCGCCGACCGGGCGGAGTGCCGACGGATCCTGCGTGAGGAAAACGTGGCCATTATGTGCGCGTACATGCTGATGCACTTCATTGCCGGTGAGGGCGACCCTCTGGCATTTCTGAAGAACGAATAAGGGAGGCTTTTTATGTCCCACGTTATCGCCGCCGTATCCACCGGCGCTTCTGTTTCCGCCATCGGCATCATCCGCCTGTCAGGTGACGGGTGCATCGCGGTCGCGGATAAGGTATTTACATTGAACAGCGGAAAATCCCTCGGGGAATCTCCCGACCGCCGTCTGGTTCTCGGAACCCTTCACGACAAGCAGCGCCGGGTCATTGACCAGTGCATGGCAGTGGTCTCCCGTGCGCCCCACTCCTACACCGGCGAGGATACCGTGGAATTTCACTGCCACGGCTCCCCTGCCGTGCTGGCGGCGGGGCTGGAGGCTCTGTATCTCGCCGGGGCGCTTCCCGCCAAGCGGGGGGAATTCACCAAACGCGCCTTCCTCAACGGAAAAATGGATCTGACGCAGGCGGAAGCCGTCATCGATCTCATCGAAGCGGACACCGCCGATGCCGCCGCCAACGCCGCCGGACAGGTTGGCGGCAAGCTGCAAAAGCAGCTCGCGCCCATTTACGACGACCTGACCAATCTGTGCAGCCATTTCCACGCGGTGCTGGACTACCCAGACGAGGATATCGAGGATTTTGGGCTTGAACAGTACAGCAAAAGCCTTCGGGGCGATGCCAAAGCGCTGTATGCCCTGCTGCAAACCTACGGTCAGGGGCGTATCCTCCGGCAGGGCGTGGCCGCCGCCATTGTGGGCAAACCCAATGTGGGCAAGTCCAGTCTTCTGAACGCGCTGGCAGGGTTTGACCGCTGCATCGTCACCGACGTTCCCGGCACCACCCGGGATACGGTGGAGGAAACGGTGCTGCTGGGTTCCACCCGTCTGCGGCTCATTGACACTGCCGGTATCCGGGAAACCGCCGATACCGTGGAGGCCATGGGCGTCCGGCGCTCCCGGGAAGCGGTGGAAAACGCCGATCTGGTGATCTTCGTCTGCGACGGCTCCCAGCCGTTGGACGAAGAAGATCAGGCCATCATCGATCTGTGCATGGAGCAGGAGAACGCGGTGGCGCTCATCAACAAAACCGACCTTGGCAGCGCCGTGGAGCCGGGGGAGCTGCCCTTCCTGAATGTCATTCCCATCTGCGCGAAAACCGGGGCGGGGCTTGACCAGCTTGCGGACGCCGTTGATACTATGTTTGAAAACGAAACGCCCTGCGACGGCTCCATTCTCACCAACGCCCGGCAGTTCGACGCCATCCGCCGGGCCTACGAAGCCATGCTTCGGGCTCTTCAGGGCCTGCAGCTGGGCATCACCCCCGACGCGGTGCTCACCGACGTGGAGCAGGCCATGGAAGCCATGGGCGAGATCACCGGCGCAACCGTCCGGGAGGACATCACCGCACGAATTTTCGAGCGGTTCTGCGTGGGAAAATAACCGAAAAAGGATGATATCCGTATGATTTACCTTGACAATTCCGCCACCACCCGTCCCTGCCCGGAAGCGGTGGAGGCCATGACAAAAGCGTTGACTGAAAACTGGGGCAATCCCAGCGCTCTGTACGATTTCGGCATCCGCGCCGCCCGGGAGCTGCGTACCGCCCGCCACGCCGTCGCCGCCGCCATGGGAGCGGAACCTGACCGGGTGTTCTTCACCTCCGGCGGCACGGAAGCCGACAACTGGGCCGTGTTCGGCACCGCGAAGCGCATGGGCAAGCGGGGAAAGCACATCGTCACCACCGCTATCGAGCATCACGCTATCTTAAACTGCATGAAGGATCTGGAATCTCATGGCTTCTCCGTGACCTATTTGCAGCCGGACAGTCTGGGGCGCATCTCCGTGGACGCGCTGAAAGCCGCTCTGCGGAAGGACACCATTCTGGTTTCCGTCATGATGGTCAACAACGAGGCCGGTTCCGTCATGCCCATTCAGCAGATGGCGCGGCTGACCCACCGGCTCTGCCCCGACGCAATTTTCCACACCGACGCGGTGCAGGGCTTCCTGAAAGTCCCCTTCTCCGCGAAGACGCTGGGCGCGGACCTGATCTCCGTCTCCTCCCATAAGATCCACGGCCCCAAGGGCTGCGGCGCGCTGTATATCTCTCCCCGACTGAAGTCCTTCCCGGCGCTGCTGCAAGGCGGCGGTCAGGAGGGAGGCTACCGCAGCGGCACGGAAGCGACCCCGGCCATTTTCGGCTTTGCCGCCGCCTGCGCCGCCCTGTCCGCCACTTTTAGCGCGGATGCCGCCCGGGAAAGGGCACTGCTTTCGCATGCCGTTTCCCAACTTTCCAAGCTGGACGGGCTGGTCGTCAACGGCGCTCACGACGCGCCGCACATTCTGTCCCTGTCCGTCCCCGGCGTACCCACCCAGAACACCATCAATATTCTGCAAGACCACGGCATCTGCGTTTCCGCCGGTTCCGCCTGTGCCAAGGGGCACCGTAGCCACGTGCTGGAAGCCATGGGGCTGCCTCCGGAGATCATGGACGGCTCCTTCCGGGTCTCCCTGTGCCGGGACACCACCGCCGAGGAGCTGGACACTCTCGTTTCGGTCATCCGGGAGGAGATCATTCCCCGGGCAAGATGACGCTTTCCAGTCTTCCGATTCCGCCTGTGCCGATCGACGGTCTTGCAGAAAATGCAATCACGCGACGAAAAAGTTGCAGATACCCCTTGTTTTTTCCGCCCGGTTCTGTTACAATTCGGGCATACTTTGGAATCTCTGAACAAATCGTCTTCGGCTGAGCAGCGGATCTTTTTCCCCAGCTGTGCGGTTTCAAAAGCGGGAAATACATACAGTATTCCTCCGCTTCTGAAACCTTCATCTGGTGAAAAATCTCTCGCTGTCAGCTCTCGCCGATTTGTCCAGAGCTTCCCAATCTTTCATGGAGGGACATTTGTTCATGAGTTATGTTGACGAGACCCTTGCCCGGGTCAAAAAGCAAAATCCCGACCAGCCCGAATTCAATCAGGCGGTCTATGAAGTTCTGGAATCTCTGCGCCCCGTAATTGAGAAAAACGAGGATGCTTACCGTCGTGACGCTCTGCTGGAGCGTCTGACCACCCCCGAGCGCGCCGTTCTGTTCCGGGTTCCGTGGGTGGACGACAAGGGTCAGGTTCAGGTGAACAACGGCTATCGCGTCCAGTTCAACAGCGCCATCGGACCCTACAAGGGCGGTCTGCGCTTCCATCCCAGCGTTACCTTAAGCGTCATCAAGTTTCTGGGCTTTGAGCAGGTGTTCAAGAACAGCCTCACCGGTCTGCCCATCGGCGGCGGCAAGGGCGGTTCCGACTTTGACCCCAAGGGCAAGTCCGACCGGGAAGTCATGGCTTTCTGCCAGAGCTTCATGACGGAGCTGTACAAGTACATCGGCGCGGATACCGACGTTCCCGCCGGTGACATCGGCGTGGGCGGCCGGGAGATTGGCTACCTGTTCGGCCAGTATAAGCGCATCCGCAATCTGTACGAGGGCGTGCTCACCGGCAAGGGCCTTTCCTACGGCGGCAGCCTTGCCCGTACCCAAGCCACCGGTTACGGCCTGCTGTACCTGACGGACGAAATGCTCCGCTGCAACGGTAAGTCCCTTGAGGGCAAGACCGTTGTGGTTTCCGGCGCGGGCAACGTGGCGACCTACGCCATCGAAAAAGCCTGGCAGCTGGGCGCCAAGCCCGTCACCTGTTCCGATTCCACCGGCTGGATCTACGATCCCGACGGCATCGATGTGGCCACCCTCATCGACGTCAAGCAGGTGCGCCGCGCCCGCCTGACCGAGTACGCCAAGGCGCGTCCCAACTCCGTCTACCACGAGGGCAAGGGCGTGTGGACGGTAAAGTGTGACGTGGCTCTGCCCTGCGCCACCCAGAACGAACTTCTGCTGGACGACGCCAAGACGCTGGTGGCAAACGGCTGCTTCGCCGTGGCCGAGGGCGCGAACATGCCCACCTCTCTGGACGCCACCGCTTACCTGCAGGAGCACGGCATTCTGTTCTGCCCCGGCAAGGCCTCCAACGCGGGCGGTGTCGCCACCTCCGCGCTGGAAATGACCCAGAATTCCGAGCGCCTGAGCTGGACGTTCGAGGAAGTGGATGCCAAGCTGAAGACCATCATGGTGAATATTTTCCACAATCTGGACAACGCCGCCAAGGAATACGGCATGGAGGGCAACTACGTTGCCGGTGCCAACATTGCAGGCTTCCTGAAGGTCGCCGACGCCATGACCGCACAGGGCATCGTGTAAGAATTCAATATCTTTACAGCCCCAACCTGACGGTTGGGGCTGTCAATTTTTGTCGTGTCGGATTCAGTCTGGCAGCGTGTCCCCCAGATTCCGGAGGAATGCCTTGATTTCCTTCCGGTTTTTCAGGACGATCGTTTTGGCGTGCTTCGCCTGCGCAAGATACATGTAATTGCGCACCCGGTTGTTTTTGTTATAATCCCAAATCCATTTCACAAAGGATGGGTCGAACCGTTCGGGGCAGCCCTGCGCCATGTCGGGACGCGCCTTCCCGTAATTGCCGAACACCCGCTGACACATCCCCCGCAGGCACGCCCAGCGGTTAAAATCCAGATAAATGACGGTGTCGCATTTTGCCAGCCGCATTTCCATGGTGCGGCTGTAATTTCCGTCGATGATCCATCCGTCCACGTTCATCGCCATGGCAAGCCGGGAGTCAAATTCTTCCCGTGTCACATTTCGCCAGCCCTCTTTCCACCACAGCTGGTCAAGATGCACCACCGGCAGACCCAGCTTTTCCCCCAAAGCCACGGCAAGGGTGGATTTTCCGCTGCCGGAGCAGCCAATAATCAGAATTTTCTCCATATTCCTCCATATTATGTAAACTTACAGCCTCAGAAGCAGGTCTGCCTTTCGGCAGACCTGCATTTTCGTCTATTGCTTCTTAGTACGCGACGCCCCAATAAATCATGTGCTTGGCGGGCTTTCCGCAGCAGGCGCAGGTGTCGCCCAGATGCTCCTGCTTCAGGGGCATACACCGGGAGGACATTCCTGCGACCTCTTTCATCTTCAGCTCGCAGGCTTCGTCGCCGCACCACATGGTCTTGATGAAGCCGCCGTTCTTCTGCTGAAGTTCTTTCGCTTCCTCAATGGAGTGCGCCTCGTAGATATGCTCCTCCAGATTCTTCTTTGCCTTCTCGTACATGCCTTTCTGCACCAGCTCCAGCTGGGCTTCCACGGCCTGTTCCAGCTCTTCCAGCTTGATGACAGTCTTCTCGCCGTCGTTCCGGCGCACCAGAATGCACTGGCCGTTTTCCAGATCTCTCGGGCCGCACTCCACCCGCAGAGGCACACCCTTCATCTCATACTCAGCGCACTTCCAGCCCATGGAGTTGTCGGAATCGTCCACCTTCACCCGGAATCCGGCGTTCACCAAACGCTCTTTCAGCTGCGCCGCCGCTTCCAGAACGCCGGGCTTGTGCTGAGCGATGGGCAGAATGATGACCTGAATGGGGGCGATCTTGGGGGGCAGAACCAATCCGTTATTATCGCCGTGGGTCATGATCACCGCGCCGATCATCCGGGTCGTGCTGCCCCAGGAGGTCTGGAAGGGGTACTGCTGCTTGTTGTCCCGGCCGGTAAAGGTAACGTTGTAGGCACGGCTGAACTTGTCGCCGAAGTAGTGGGAGGTCGCACCCTGAAGCGCCTTGTGATCTTTCATCATGCACTCCACGGTGTAGGTCGCTTCGGCGCCGGCGAACTTCTCCTTCTCGGTCTTCTGGCCGGGCACCACAGGGATGGCCAGAACATTTTCAAAGAAATCGGCGTAGCACTTCAGCTGCTGCTCCGTCTCGGCCTTGGCCTCCTCGGCGGTCTCATGGATGGTATGACCCTCCTGCCACCAGAATTCCCGGGAACGCAGGAAGGGGCGGGTGGTCTTCTCCCAGCGGATGACGGAGCACCACTGGTTGTACAGCATGGGCAGCTGCCGGTAGGTCTGCAGAATGTTCGACCAGTGGTCGCAGAACATGGTCTCGGAGGTGGGACGGAAGGCCAGACGCTCTTCCAGCTTCTCACTGCCGCCCATGGTGACCCATGCCACCTCGGGGGCAAATCCGTTGACCAGCTCGCCTTCCTTTTTCAGAAGGCTCTCCGGGATCAGCACGGGCATTGCCACGTTCTCATGGCCGGTTTTCTTGAATTCGCCGTCCATGATCCGCTGCATATTCTCCCAGATGGCGTAGCCATAGGGGCGCAGGATGGTAAAGCCCTTGACGGAGGCGTACTCCACCAGTTCTGCCTTCCGGCACACGTCCGTGTACCACTGCGCAAAATCGACCTCCATGTCGGTGATCTGCTCCACCTTTTTCTCTTTTGCCATATTTCCTCATCCTCTCAGAATGCCAAATCTTGATACTCTATTATAGCACCATTGTCAAGGGTCTGCATAGGATGAAGCAGATGTTTTTCATAAAAATTTTCCGCTCAGGAGGCGCTTATGACAAAGGTTACGCTGTACTTGGAGCCGGCCGTGGCTCTGTTTTATTCCCGGGTCGCCGACTGGGCAGGACTGCCGTTGGAGCAGGTGCTCTGCGACAGCCTTTACAAGCTGGCGGGGGAATTGAGTCTGGAGGCACTGCAAAACCGGGAGGAAAACCCATTGTAATTTCCTCCCGGATTTGTTATACTAAAGAAAATAGTACTCCGCCGGTTTCCCGGCAGATATAGAAATTCGGAGGTTCCTCTATGAAATCCATCCGTGAAATCTACAAAACCGGCAAAGGCCCCTCCTCCTCCCATACCATGGGGCCGGAGCGTGCCGCGAACTATTTTAAGGGCGCCCATCCCCAGGCCGACGGCTTCCGGGTGATTCTCTACGGCTCTCTGAGCAAAACCGGTGTGGGTCACGGCACCGACCGGGTGCTGCGGGAGGTTCTCGCCCCCGTCCCCACGGAGATCGTGTTCTCCGACGAGGCGCTCCCCGCCTCCGCCCACCCCAACACCATGGACCTGATCGCTCTGAAAAACGGGGCGGAAGCGGACAGGCTGCGGGTGGAATCCATCGGCGGCGGCGATATCCGCATCCCCGGTCAGACGGATTCTGAGAGTGAAGAAGTCTACGTGGAGCATTCCTTCGCGGAGATCGCCGATTTCTGCAAATGGCGCTACATCCAGACTCTCAGCGACTATGTGGAGCTGAACGAGGGGCCGGAGATCTGGGCGTTCCTTCTGGACGTCTGGCAGACCATGAAGCAGTCCATCGACGAGGGTCTTTCCAAAACCGGCGTACTTCCCGGCGGCCTGAACGTCCAGCGCAAGGCAAAATACCTGTACGAGCAGCACCCCGATGACGAAAATCCGGCCATGAAGGAATTTCAGATGATCGCCGCTTACGCCTACGCCGTCGCCGAGCAGAACGCGGACAACGGCACCATCGTCACCGCCCCCACCTGCGGTGCCTGCGGCGTACTGCCCGCCGTCCTCAAATACGCCCAGGTGACGAAGGGCTTTACCGACGCGCAGATTTGCCGTGGGCTTGCCACCGCCGGCATCATCGGCAACCTGACCAAGACCAACGCCTCCATCTCCGGGGCGGAATGCGGCTGTCAGGCGGAGATCGGCACCGCCTGCTCCATGGCCGCGGCGGCACTGGCAGAGCTGTACCACCAGAATCTGGATCAGGTGGAGTACGCCGCAGAGGTCGCCATGGAGCACCATCTGGGTCTGACCTGCGACCCCATCTGCGGCCTTGTGCAGATCCCCTGCATCGAGCGCAACGCCGTCGCAGCAGTCCGCGCCATGAACGCCTGCAATTTGAGCTATTTTCTCACCGGCTCCCGGAACATCAGCTATGACATGGTGTGCCGCGCCATGCGGGAGACCGGCGTCAATCTGGATCACCGCTTCCGGGAAACCAGCGAGGGCGGCCTTGCCAAGCTGTATAACCGAAGGAAAAAACAGAATTAGTCTTTCAAGTCTATTCCCCGCACACGCGGGGGTGATCCTAAATGAAGCTGTTATTGCTCCAGGATATGGGCAAATTGGAGGTGGCATACAATATGAGTTGCCTATAAGAACAGAATATTTGAAAAAATTTGACTTTTTAAAATTTTAAATAAGGAGGAAAATTATGTTAAATATAGAAGAATTAAAAAAAAATAAATGCTTATCGACTTAACGCAGCAAGCC
>HF988012.1 GCA_000434635.1 Firmicutes bacterium CAG:110
ACTTGGACTGCGTCCCGGGAACGATGCCGGACATCATCCTCAGCAACATGTCATTCAGGTAGGGTCGTCGTCCTCCTGAAAACCATATGAAAACCGGCTCCCGCCCCATTTTGGAGCGGGAGAATCCGGCTTTTCGCAAAAAACGGAGGTGGTGCCATGAAACGCAAAGCGCTCCGCATCATGGCAGGACTGATCGCAGGAAAGCGGATTGCGATCACGCTTGCCAACAGCGACCATGCAGCGGCCGATGTGCGCGTCTTGTACGATTCGGAGGAAAACGTCATAAAGGACACGTACCCGATCTATCATAAGCAGTGAGCCTGCGAACATATCCGAAAAACACAATCATACCTGCGCTTGGTGCTGCAAGCTGCCCTTGCGGACTGTAACGCCTGTCCAGGAAACGAGGAATTTTAGATGGCAACACAAGTAACAAATTATCAATGCCCCGCTTGTATGGGGTCTCTCCATTTTACGGGAGAATCCGGCAGATTGGAGTGCGACTACTGTGGTTCGAGCTTCAATACAGCGGAAATTGAGGCGCTCTATGGGGAAAAAGAAGCGAATGCGGCAGAAGCGGCGCAAAACGCCGCCGAAGCGGAAGAGGCTACCGCAGATGGCTCCGACTGGGATGCTTCCGGTCTGAGCGAGGACTGGGGCGTGGATGCGGTCAACATGAAGGCCTACTGCTGCCCGTCGTGTGGTGCGGAACTGCTCTGCGACGCAACGACGGCAGCCACGTCCTGCCCATACTGCGGAAATCCGTCGGTGATTCCGGGGCAGTTCTCCGGCGTTCTGAAGCCCGACTTTGTGCTTCCCTTCAAGCTGAGCAAGGAGGACGCCATCAAGGCGCTGAAGAAGCATTATCTCAAAAAGCCCTTGCTCCCATCGACCTTCTCCAAAGCCAACCATCTGGAGGAGATCAAGGGCGTGTATGTACCCTTCTGGATGTACGACGGCGAGGCCAGCGGAAGCGTCCGGTTTCATGCCACCACGGTACATAAATACACCTCGGGAGATTATGAGATCACGGAGACGAGCCACTACGACGTGCGACGCGCCGGTTCCATTGCCTTTGAAAAAATCCCGGTGGATGCATCCAGCAAAATGCCGGACGATTATATGGACTCCATCGAACCGTACGATTATACAGAGCTAAAGCCGTTTTCCACGGCGTATCTGCCCGGATTTCTGGCGGATAAATATGATGTGAGCGTGGAAGACAGCCGGAACCGGGCGGATCGGCGCTGTGCAGGCTCGCTGGTGAATGCGCTGGAAAAAACCGTGACCGGCTATGCCTCCTGCAATGAAACGGGCCGGAGCATCCAGTTGAAGCGCGGAAAGGTGCATTACGCGCTGCTTCCCGTCTGGATTCTGAACACAAGATGGGAGGACAAGGACTTCCTCTTTGCCATGAACGGACAGACGGGCAAGCTGGTCGGCAACCTGCCGGTCAGCACAAAGCGGGTGATCGGTCTGTTTGCAGCGATCGCAGCGCTGCTTGTGGCTATCAGCGTGACGGCGATTCTGCTTATGGCACGGTAGGAGGGTGAAAACATGAAGAAACGGTTATTATGCCTCCTGCTGGTGCTCGTGACGGCGCTTGCCCTCTGCGTGAGCGCAGCTGCGGCAGTGCAGACGGGAGCGCAGCTGAACTATGTGACGGATGCCGCCGGACTTCTCAGGGAAGGTGAACGTGCGCGGCTGGAGAAAATGGCGGAAGCGGTTTCCCAGAAATACCGTGTCGGCGTTTACATTGTGACGGTGGAGGATTTCCGGGACTATCATGCCGACGGCGTCTACAAGGCAACCTATACCATCTATCATAACTACACCATGGGCGAGGGGCCGAACCGCGACGGGATTATGCTCCTGCTCAGCATGGATGACCGTGACTGGGCGATGTTCTGCTATGGCAAGCGCTGCGAATACGCATTCAACAGCTACGGGCAGGAGAAGCTGGAAAAGGTCTTTCTGGACGATTTCAGGGAAAATGACTGGTACGGCGGCTTTGAGGATTACGTCAAAGAATGCAGAGTCTATCTGGAAAAGGCTTCCGCAGGAAAGCCCGTCCGGGCGAGCTTGTTCTATCCGCTCCTTATCGTGATCGGTCTTTCCCTGCTGGCAGCAGCCGCGGTTGTCGCCGTGATATGGCAGAAAATGGACACTGTATCAGAAAAAGCAACCGCGAATGCCTACGTCTCCGCGGGACTCCGGCTTACGGAGCAAACAGATCAGTTCACCCATAAGACGACCTCCAGTCGGAAGATCGAGCGCAGCTCTTCCGGTGGGAGCAGCAGC
>HF988013.1 GCA_000434635.1 Firmicutes bacterium CAG:110
GATCTGTGGATAGGTTGCCCCATCCTGAAACTCCGACATATCCATATCTTCCAAAGAGAATTCAACCCGAATCTTTTTTGAGTCGACCTCACCCTTGGAAAGCAAGACAACCGTCTCCACATGGGCGCACCTCGGGAACAAGTCCGCCGCGGCGGCGGTTTTCAGGGTGTAGCCCCGCTCTTTCAGCAGCGCCACGTCCCGCGCCAGCGTTGCGGGGTCACAGGAGACGTAGACGATGCGCCGGGGGGACATGCGGTGAAGGGCTTCGATGGTGTCCGCGTTCAGGCCCTTTCTCGGCGGGTCAACGACCACCACGTCCGGCCTGACGCCGCTTTTCTCCAGCTCCAGCGCCGCCTGACCGGCGTCGCCGCAGAAAAATTCCGCGTTCGTGACGCCGTTCCGCACCGCGTTGTCCCGGGCGTCCGCTACCGCCTGAGGGACGACCTCTACGCCGATGACCTTCCCCGCCGCGCCAGCCATGGCCAGCGTGATGGTGCCAACGCCGCAGTACAGGTCCAGCACCGTGTCGGCCTTGGTGATCTCCGCCTGAGAAATCGCCATCTCGTACAGCCGCTGCGCCTGATGGTGGTTCACCTGGTAAAACGACCGGGGGGACAGGCGGAAATTCAGGCCGCAGAGGGTGTCCTTAATATAGCCGGGGCCGTGGAGGGTGAGAAAGCGGTCACCCAGCACGGCGTTGCCCCGCTTCGTATTCATGGACAGCACCAGCGTGGTAAAGCCGGGAATCCCGCCCAGCCGCTGGACGAGCGCCTCCGGCCGGGGAATTTTTTCGCCGTTCACCGCGAGACACACCAGAATCTGCCCGGATACCGCGCCCCGGCGGACGTAAATATGCCGCAGAAGCCCCTTGCCGGTGGTCTCGTCGTAGACGCTGACCCGGTATTGGTTTACATAATCAATTACCGCATCCTTCGCGGCGTCGATCTCCTCCGGGAGAATGCGGCAGCGGGCGTTTTCCACCACGTCGTGGGTGCCCGCCCGGTAGAACCCGGCGTAGGCGCGCCCCTTCTTCACCGCCACCGGATACTGCGCCTTGTTGCGGTAGCCGTGGCAGTCGGGGGCGGCGAGAATGGGGACTTCCGCCAGATTTTCACCGCCGATGCGGTTTAAGCAATTCTTCACCCGCTCCGCTTTCAGCCGGGTCTCCTCGGCGTAGTCCATGTGCCAGAAATCGCAGCCGCCGCAGAGCTTGGCGACCTCGCACTCCCGGTTGACCCGGTGGGGGGATTTTTCCAGAATCTCCACAATTTTCCCCGCCGCCCACGTCTTCTGCGCCTTCTCCACCCGGACGCGCACCTTCTCCCCGGCGACGGCGTTGGGGATGAACACGGCGCAGCCCTCGATGTGGGCGACGCCCTGTCCCTCGGCGGTGTAGTCCGTGATCTCGGCCTCGTAAATCTGGTTCTTGACTAGCATGGCATTCCTCACAAAATGGTTTCCATGTGGATGTTCCGGGGTCTCAGCCCCTGCTTTTCGTAGAAGTGTATGGCGCTGTCATTGCCGCACCATACGTTCAGTGTCACCGTGCGGCAGCCGATCTCCCGGGCATAGGCCACGGTGTGGTCGTACAGTGCCTGCCCCACGTGCTTGCCCTGGCAGGCTTCGTCCACGCACAGGTCGTCGATGTACAGCGTGCGGTCGTCCAGAAGCACCGGGTCGTTTTTCCGAACCTGCAAAATGCAGAAGCAGTAGCCCAGCACCTTCCCGTCCTCGACGGCCACGAAAATGGGGCGGGTGTCATCGGTGAGCATCCGGGCGAGGGTCTGCTCGTCATATTTCTGCGCGCCTGCCCGGAACAGGTCGGGACGGATGCGGTGGTGGACTTCCCCCACCTGAAGCAGCAAGTTAATCATACCGGGAATATCCCGGGCTTCGGCAAATCGGATTTCCATTGCAGTTACCCCTTTCTGAAAGCTGTTTGCGAGGGGTGCAGACAGTTTATTTTTGTAGTCTACCACATTTTCTCCCGCCGGTAAAGTCCGGGGTTGAGAAAAGGCGAAAAAACTGATATGATATCCCCAAAGGATGGGATGCGTATGGATTACGGAAACTGCAATCTCTGCCCCCGGCGGTGCGGCGTGGACAGGACGGCGGGGCAGCGGGGCTTCTGCGGCTGTCCGGATACCGCCCTCGTGGCCAAGGCCATGCTCCACAAATGGGAGGAACCGGCGCTGGCAGGGGCTGGGGGAAGCGGCGCGGTTTTCTTCGGCGGCTGCACGCTCCGGTGCCGCTACTGCCAGAACGCCGCCATCAGCGGCGGCGCGGTAGGGAAGGCCACGGACTCCGCCGGACTCAGGCAGCTGTTTGAAGACCTCATTGCCCGGGGGGCGGAAAACATCGATCTTGTGACCCCCACCCACTTTCTGCCCACGATCCTCCCGGCGCTGCGGCCGAAACTGCCCGTGCCGGTGGTGTACAACTGCGGCGGGTACGAACAGGTGGAGACGCTGCGGGCGCTGGATGGGTGCGTCGATATTTACCTCCCCGACCTCAAATACGCGGATGCCCGTCTGGCGGGGCAGCTGTCCGGGGCGGCGGACTATTTTCCCGTGGCCGCCGAAGCCATCCAGGAGATGGTGCAGCAGGTGGGTGCGGTGCGCTGGGAGGGGGAGAAGGTCACCCGGGGCGTCATCATCCGCCACCTGATTCTGCCCGGAAATGTGGAGAATTCCCTGCGGGTGCTGGACTGGATCGGGGAGAATTTCGCCCCCGGGGAGGTGCTGGTAAGCCTGATGCGCCAGTACACGCCCATGGGCGGACTTCCCGCCCCCTTCGACCGCCGGGTCACCGATGAGGAATACGACGCGGTGCTCAGTTGGATGTATCTGAATGAATTGGAAGGCTTCACGCAGGAAGCCGAGGCGGCGGATACCGGGTTCATTCCGGATTTTCTGGCCGGCGAGCAGTAATACACAGGCCGTTGGCGTCCACTTTCGTGGCTGCCAACGGCCTGCATTTTATTTTTCCGCGAACCCCTGAATCAGTTCCTCAAACACCGGCAGACTCTTCTGAATCATTTCCAGACTCACGCAGTAGCAGATGCGGAAATATCCCGGGCAGCCGAAGCCGTCGCCGGGGACGACCAGCAGGTCTTTCTTCTTCGCCGCGTCGGAAAATGCGTTGGCGTCGCCGCCGGGGGCTTTGATGAACAGATAGAACGCGCCGTCGGGCTTCGCCATTTCGTAGCCCATCCGGGTCAGCCCCTCGTACAGCGCCTTGCGGTTGCGGTCGTAGCTTTTTAGGTCCGGGCGCAGATGGGCGCATCGGGCGATGACCTTCTGCCACAGGCTGGGGGCGCAGACGTGGCCGCCCGCCCGGGCAGCCCCCGCAACGGCGGAATACAGCGCCTTGCCGTCCGTGGCCTTCTGGGGCACATACACATAGCCGATTCGTTCGCCAGGGAGGGACAGGGACTTGGAATAGGAATAGCAGATGACAGTGTCCAGGTAAATTTCCGGCAGGAACGGCACCTCGACCCCGTAGGCCAGCTCCCGGTACGGCTCGTCGGAGACGATGTAAATGGGGTGACCGTACTCCGCGGCCTTTTTGTTAAGGATTGCTGCCAGCTTTTGGTATGTCTCCCGGGTGTAGACCACGCCGGAGGGGTTATTGGGGGAGTTGAGGATGACCGCCTGGGTGCTGGGCGTGATCATCTGCTCCATGGCGGTCAGGTTGATCTGGAAGGATGGGATGTCCGCCGGGACGACCTTGAATTCCAGCCCTGCCTCCTGCGCGAAGGGCTTGTACTCCGGGAAATAGGGCGCGACCGCCAGAATTTCCGCCCCCGGGACTGCCAGCGCCCGGAACACGCTCACCAGCTCCGGCGCCGCGCCGCAGCCGATAAAAAATTCCTCCGGGACGGTGGACACGCCGTAGCGGGCGTTCAGGTCGTCGGAAATGGCCTTGCGGGTGGCGTAATCGCCTACGGCGGAGGTGTAGCCGTGAATCAGCAGGGAATCGGTGTCGTCGAGGATCTGGCGCACCGTCTCGTCCACCTCCTTCGGCGAGGGGATGGAGGGGTTGCCCAGGGAATAGTCGTAGACGTTCTCCCGTCCCACAACGGCGGCGCGCTGGCAGCCGTATTCAAACAGGTCCCGGATGCAGGAGCGGTTGGCACCCAGAGCATAGGCGGATGGATTCAGCATATTGTTACCTCCTGTGGTGAAATCATTTTGCGTTTTGATACGAAATCAGAATATGGCTCGGCGCAAACAATACCGCGGCAATGGTCAGGAGAATCGACCGGCTCATAATCCCGCTGAACAGGAACAGAACGGAGGGGATGATGGACAGCGCCAACGCTCTGAAAACGCTGCTTTTCCGGAAACAAACCGCCCAGATCACACAGTAAAGCGTGACCAGCACGGCATCTACGACCAGATATACGGCAAACGCTTCGTCAGACCACCACCCGAACCAGGTTCCCGGAATGTTGATGATCATAAATCCAAAGCAGCCGAACCTGCCGATTTGTTCCACGGTTTCCACAGATTTGTTGTTCCATTTGTTCACGAATCCGTCCTTGCACTTCATCGCAAACAGAATATTGGGTATCATGATGACTGCCACCATGACCAGCCCGAAAACATTCAGCCATTCCATAGGGGTACTACGCCTCGTACAGCGGCTTCACAGGGTTATAGGGCTGAGGCTTGTAAGTAATGGAGCTGATGGGCTTGCCCTCGATGCCGTATTTGGGGTTGTAGCCGAAAAGGTTTACATAACGCTCCAAATCGTTCTTTTCCTTCTCCATTTCCTCCATCACCGCCACGGTGGCAAGCACGTCGTCCACCGCCCGGTGGGAATTGACCACCTTCCCGGAAAGGCCGTAGACCTCAATGGCGCTGCACAGCCGGTGGGGATAGCTGTGGCGGTCGCGGTAGACCGTGAGCAGGTCCAGCTTGTCCTTGCCCTTGAGCACGGCCGGGTCGCCGTCCCGCAGAAGCATATAGAATAGAAAACTCAGGTCAAAATGGGCGTTGTAGGCCAGCAGCAGGGTGTTGCCCTGAATCATCTCCGCAATGTCCCGGCAGACTCTGGTCTTGGGCAGTCCCCGTTCCCGCAGGTCTTGGGTAGAGATGCCGGTCAGCTCCTGAATTTTCGGCGGCACAAACCCGCCGGGGGACAGGGCGACCAGCTGGTCGTACTCCTGCACCACCTTGGGCGTTCCGTCCACCCGCTCCAGCACCACGGCGGCAAACTCAATGATCTCGTCCCGGTTGTAAAGCAGGCCGGTGGTCTCGGTGTCGAACAGCACCAGACGGTCGTATTTGGAAAACAGCGTCTCAAATTTGGGCATATTTCTCTCTCCTGTATGTCCTTAATGCAGCAGTGCCATGGCTCGCTGCGCCTTGCTTTTCGGTTCCGGGGTCAGGTTGAATTCCTGCGCCAGAGCTTCGGCAAAGGCGGTCGCGGCGGCTTCTTCGCCGGATTTCAGTTCCACTTCTATTTCGGCAAAGGGAATCGTCTTCCCGCCGCCCATCAGCGTGCCCTCGTCCAGCGCCAGCTCCACGGTGCAGCGTTCCAGAACGATCTGCTTTGCCAGACGGGTGAACCGGGCAGAGCAGGCTTCCGTCAGGCCGCCTGCCGTCAGGGGCAGCAGGTCTTCCGGCGCGCCGAGTTTACATAACTCTTTCGCTGCCAACCCGATATCGTCACATGGGGTTTCCCACTCTCCCCGGCTGCCGTCAGGGAGGGGCGTTTTCAGGGTGCAGACGGAGGTCCCGTTTTCGTACCGGCGTCTGAGCATCCAGCGCCGGCGGCTCAGGGCGGCATCCAAAGTGTCATAATAGACCGTTTCCATCCGGATCTCGGAAAAATCCCCGAATGCTGCCCGAATGGCGGCAATATTCCCGGAATCCGCCCGGTATTTCAGTTCAAATTCTCTTCCCATGGCCGTCATTGATTCCCTTCCAGCTTCCTTAATTACAGGTCATTATACACCCATCCCGCCTCCGATGCAAGGGAAACTCTGATTAAATTGCCTGCGGCTGGACAGCGGATCTTTTGCCCCCGGTCTTCAGCACAAAAAATGGGAAATACATACAGTATTCCTCCATTTTCCGTGCTTTGCCCGGAGCCAAAATCTCTCGCTGCCAGCTCTTGTCAATTTAACCAGAGCTTCCTAAGAAACTTTCTCACCATTGCGAATCCGACAGCATAATTTTTCTCGGCGTGATAGGATTTTCCCATCACTAAGGAAAGGCTGTGGTGGAAATGATTGCATCCATGGAAACGTACCTGCGGCGGGGGCGGCGAACGTGCCAAAGGCTGCTGCTGAACCCCAAAATCCGCACAGGAGGGGTCGTCCTCC
>HF988014.1:0-332 GCA_000434635.1 Firmicutes bacterium CAG:110
AAAATCGTGTTCACATTTTACCTTTGATTTTCAAACTAATCTCAGTCTATTTCTCTTGAATTTGCCATAAAAAGCGCTTTAGATGCAACTTATTTCAAGTTGCATCTAAAGTGTTGAATAAACATGGAGCTGCTAGCCAGATTTGAACTGGCGACCTCATCCTTACCAAGGATGCGCTCTACCGACTGAGCTATAGCAGCATATTCATCTCTGCGTCCGCTTCACCCGGACAGCTTCCCTATTATATAATAGAGTCTGCGAATTGTCAAGCTTTTTTTGCGAAAAAAGCAGGATTTTGCTTGCCGGAAGAAGCGCCTGCCGCCGCTTATGGC
>HF988014.1:365-14661 GCA_000434635.1 Firmicutes bacterium CAG:110
GGCGGCAGGCGCTTTTTCCTCGTTTTTTAGGTTTACACCAGCTCGATGACTGCCATCTCAGCAGCATCTCCCCGGCGGGCGCCGGTGCGGGTCACTCTGGTGTAGCCGCCGTTGCGGTCAGCGTACTTCGGAGCGATCTCCTTGAACAGCTTGTTGGCAACGTCTTCCTTGGTGATGAAAGACAGCGCCTTACGGTAAGCTGCCAGGTTGCCCTTCTTGCCCAGAGTAATCATTTTCTCAACCACAGGCTGGACTTCCTTGGCACGATAGAAGGTGGTCTCCATCTTGCCATTGGCCAGCAGGTCGGTTACCTGCTGACGCAGCAGGGCCTTTCTCTGTGCGCTGGTTTTACCCAGCTTACGAGTGCCGAACATGAACGTTTCCTCCTTTTTTGAAAGGTATCTCGATACTTATCTCAGGAAGCTCTGATGAAATCGGCAAGAGCTGACAGCGAGGGATTTTGTTCCCATGCAATGGCTGGAAAACGGAGGAATACTGAATGTATTTCCCATTTTTCAGCCTGCGGCATGGGGGCAAAAGGCCCGCTGCTCAGCCGCAGACGATTGATTCAGAGTTTCCTCATGTGTTGCTGCCAGAATCCTCGCTGGCCAGGGACAGCCCCATCATCTCCAGCTTCTTCTGTACCTCGTCCAGAGACTTCTTGCCCATGTTGCGGACCTTCATCATGTCCTCGCCGGTCTTGTTGATCAGGTCGGCGACGGTGTTGATGTTGGCACGCTTCAGGCAGTTGAAGCTGCGGACAGACAGATCCAGCTCATCAATGGTCATGGACAGTTTGGCGTCGGGGCGGTCAGCGGTCTTCTCCACGACCGTGGAGGAAGTGCTGACGGAATCGGACAGGTTGGTAAAAACCGTCAGATGATCGCTCAGGATCTTCGCGCCCAAAGACACGGCGTCCTTGGCAGTGATGGTGGAATCCGTCCAGACCTCAAGGGTCAGCTTGTCGAAATCGGTCTTGTCGCCGACTCGAGTCGGCTCCACCGTGTAATTCACCTTGGTAACAGGCGAATAGATGGAGTCAATGGGAATCACGCCGATGACGGTCTGGGGCGTCTTGTTCCGGTCAGAGGAAACATAGCCGCGACCCTGTGCCAGAGTGATCTCCATATTAAACGTGGCGTCCTCGCCCAGAGTGCAGATGTGCAGCTCCGGGTTCAGAATCTCAACCTCGGCATCGGCCTTGATATCGCCGGCAGTGACCTCACAGGGGCCAACTGCGTCGATATGCACGGTTTTGACGCCTGCGCAGTGCAGCTTCGGGGTTATCCGCTTGACGTTCAGGACGATCTCCGTCACATCCTCGGTGACACCGGGGATGGTGGAGAACTCGTGCTGCACGCCCTGAATCTTCACAGAAGTTGCAGCATAGCCCGGCAGACTGCTCAGCAGAATGCGGCGCAGGGAGTTGCCCAAAGTCATGCCGTAACCGCGCTCCAGAGGCTCCACTACATACTTGCCGTAAGAGGGGTCCTCCGGGGCATCAAGACAGGTGATACGGGGCTTTTCAATTTCTACCATGAATCAAAACCCTCCTTAATGGTATGGGGAGAATGTCTCCCCACATAACAATAATGCGTACTGTAGGGGGGATGGCATTACTTGGAGTACAACTCGACGATGAGATGCACAGCGATATCGAAGTCGATATCTGCCTTGGTGGGCAGAGCAATGACCTTACCCTGGAGGGTGTTCTTATCACGATCCAGCCACTTGGGGGCAGCAACGAAAGCATCGTCTTCCTTCAGCTTCTTGAAGAAAGCGTTGGAGGAGGCTTTCTCGGAAACAGCGACCACATCGCCAACCTTGATCAGGTAGCTGGGGATGTTGACATGGTTGCCGTTGACGGTGAAATGGCCGTGGTTCACCAGCTGGCGAGCCTGACGGCGGGTATTGGCGAAGCCCAGACGGTACACGACGTTGTCCAGCCGGCGCTCGCAGTAGGTCAGCAGCACCTCACCGGTGTTGCCCTCGGCGCGGGCGGCCTTGTCGTAGTAGTTCCGGAACTGCTTCTCCTGAATACCGTAAACAAATTTGACCTTCTGCTTCTCGGTCAGCTGAGTGGCGTACTCAGACTTCTTCGCTCTTCTCTGGCCGCCGGGGTTCTTGTTGGAAGTCTTGTTGTAACCCATCGCGGCAGGAGAAACGCCCAGCGTTCTGCAACGCTTCAGCACGGGCTGCATATTCTTAGCCATAACGCAAATTCCTCCTATACCTTAATCAGACACGACGTCTCTTGGGAGGACGGCAGCCATTGTGAGGAATGGGAGTCACGTCCTTGATCATAACGACTTCCAGGCCGGCAGTCTGCAGGGCGCGGATAGCAGCCTCACGTCCCTGACCGGGGCCCTTCACATAGACCTCAACGGTCTTCAGGCCATGCTCCATCGCAGCCTTGGCAGCGGTCTCAGCCGCGGTCTGGGCAGCGAAGGGAGTGGACTTCTTGGAACCACGGAAGCCCAGTCCGCCGGAGGAAGCCCAGGACAGGGCATTGCCTTCCAGATCGGTGATGGTGACCATGGTGTTGTTGAAAGAGGAACGGATATGTGCCGCACCCTTTTCTACGTTCTTGCGCTCGCGACGGCGCTTGATAACCTTCTTAGCAGCAGCTTTAGCAGCCATTTACATATCCCTCCTTACTTCTTCTTGTTTGCAATGGTCTTCTTGGGACCCTTGCGGGTACGGGCGTTGGTCTTCGTCCGCTGGCCGTGCACAGGCAGGCCGCGGCGATGACGCATGCCGCGATAGCAGCCGATCTCACTCAGCCGCTTGATGTTCATAGCGGTCTCCCGGCGCAGGTCGCCTTCGATGATATAGTGATGCTCGATCGCATCACGCAGCTTGGCTTCCTGTTCCTCGGTCAGGTCCTTGACGCGGATATCGGGGTCGATACCGGTCACTTCCAGAACCTTGGCTGCACGGGCGGGGCCGATGCCATAGATATAGGTCAGAGCAACCTCGATCCGCTTGTCGCGGGGAAGATCAATACCAGAAATACGTGCCATATTCTTTCAGCACCTCCTATTAGCCTTGTCTCTGCTTGTGCTTGGGGTTTTCGCAAATTACCATAACGCGACCCTTGCGCTTGATGATCTTACACTTTTCGCACATGGGTTTAACGGACGGTCTTACCTTCATACTGTTTAACCTCCATATGAGAATGTCTTCTCTGAATTTACTTGCTTCTCCATGTGATCCGGCCTTGGGTCAGGTCATACGGAGACATTTGAACGGTTACTTTGTCACCGGGCAAGATCTTAATGAAATTCATTCTGAGCTTGCCGGAAATGTGTGCCAGAATGGTGTGTCCGTTGCCGATGTCAACTTTGAACATAGCGTTCGGCAAAGCATCTGTTACGATGCCCTCAATCTCGATTACGTCGTCTTTCGCCAAGTTAATTACCCTCCCAGGTTGTTCGCTTGCATTTCCCTGGCGAGGAACGCCAGGTCTCTTCGTAATTCGCTGTTGAGCACTTTGTCGCCGGAAAGGATCTTGCCGGCAACTCTGGTCTCAGAGCGAAGGACTTTTTTTGTGTGCTTCCGTTTTTTCCGCTTGGGTTTCTCTATGGTGCGGTCTTTCCCGTTGGCCAGGAACAGGTAAACAGGATCTGCGTCTATCACGTAAAACCATTCGCCCTGATCCCGTCCGGCGGTCGACATCACCACGTCCGAAATCTGAATGTCTGGCAAATCGGAGTCCATAAATCAAAGTCCTTCGGTGACGGTGAGTATTTCCGGCTCGCCGTCGGTGATGAGTACAGTATTTTCATAGTGAGCCGAGAGCTTTCCGTCGGCAGTCACCGTGGTCCAGCCGTCCTTGAGAACACGGACTTCATAGGTGCCCATGTTCACCATCGGCTCTACCGCGATGGTCATGCCGGGGAGCAACCTTGGCCCCCGGCCGGGATTTCCGAAATTCGGAACTTCCGGCTCCTCATGCAGGTTGCGTCCTACGCCGTGACCTACGAAGGAACGCACAACTGCAAAACCGTTAGACTCCACATACGTTTGAACCGCGTGGGAGATATCTTGCACACGCATGCCCTTTTTGGCGAACCGGATGCCCTCGAAGAAGGACTGCCGGGTCACGTCAATGAGCTTCTGCGCTTCGGTGCTGATGCTGCCGCAGGCATAGGTTGCTGCACAATCGCCATGAAATCCCTTGTAGTACGCGCCCACGTCCACCGACACGATGTCCCCGTCTCTCAGGATGTAATGTCCCGGAATTCCGTGGATGACCGTGCTGTTGACGCTGATGCACGCACTGGCGGGGTAGCCGCTGTAGTTCAGGAACGACGGTTTCGCGCCCTGAGACACGATATAATCGTGAACGGCCTGATCGATCGCCTTTGTCGATACGCCGGGTCTTACCATTTTCCCTGCCAAAGCACGGGCTGCCGCGGTAATTTTGCAGGCCTCGCGCATCGCTTCCAGCTCATGTTCATTTTTGATTGAGATCATGCCTTTGCCCCTATCGCCTTGAGGATATCCTCATTGGCACCTTCAATGGACTGGCTTCCGTTCACTGTGCGGAGTCTGCCCAGCTTGCCGTAGAAGTCCTTCAGGACTTCGGTGGAAGCGTGGTAGACCTGCAGGCGCTTGCGCACCGTCTCCGGTGCGTCGTCCTTGCGGACGATCAGCTCGCTGCCGCAGGCGTCACAGATGCCATCCTTTTTGGGAGGATTGGCGACGATGTGATAGCTGGCGCCGCACTTGGGGCAGACACGCCGCCCGGTCATCCGGCTCTCGATTGCACTGTCGTCAACCTCGATGGAAACTACATGGTCGATACGAATTCCCTTGGCTTCCAGCGCTTCGGCCTGGGCCAGCGTGCGGGGCACACCGTCCAGAATGAAGCCGTTTGCGCAGTCGCTCTGAGCCACGCGGTCGGCAACGATGCCGAGGATCAGCTCATCGGGGACAAGCGCGCCTTCGTCCATGTATTGCTTGGCCTTTTTTCCCAGCTCCGTGCCGTTGGCCATAGCCTCACGGAGCATGTTCCCGGTAGAAATGGCGGGAATGGAGAGCTTCTTAACAAGAAGCTCTGCTTGTGTTCCCTTTCCGGCGCCGGGAGCGCCCAGTAGAATGAGATTCATCCTGCCATACCTCCTGCTTAGTCCAGGAAGCCCTTGTAGTGCCGCATCAGCATCTGTGCTTCCAGCGCCTTCACCGTCTCAAGGGCAACGCCCACAACGATGATGACGGAGGTGCCGCCGATGGCCAGGTTCTTGACGCCTTCCATCAGGTTGCCCGCGATAATGGGCAGCAGCGCGACAATGCCGAGATATACGGAACCAAAGACGATGATCTTGTTGATGACCTTCTGGATGAAGTCGGCGGTGGGCTTGCCGGGACGGAAGCCCGGGATGAAGCCGCCGTTGGACTTCAGGTTGTTGGAGATCTCCACGGTATCGTACTGGATGGTGGAGTAGAACCAGCTGAAGAAGAAGATCATGATGAAGTAGATCACTGCGTAGATCCAGCTGGAGGAGCTCCAGACGTGATCATACCACCAGCCGCTGGTCTTGCCGGTAAAGGCACAGATGGTAGCGGGCAGGCTGCAGATGGACTGGGCAAAGATGATAGGCATAACGCCGGACATTGCCACCTTGATAGGCAGGTTGGTGTTCTGGCCGCCGTAGACCTTCCGGCCCACAACGCGCTTGGCGTACTGAATGGGGATGCGGCGCTCGGCGTCATTGATGAAGACGATGAACAGCACGAGAGCAACAATGCCAACCAGAACGATGATGATCTGCCACCAGACCAGGGTCGTCAGCGTGCCGACCATTCCTGGGATGCTGGAGATGATGTTGGCAAACAGGATCATGGAGATACCATTGCCGATACCGAATTCCGTGATCTGCTCGCCCAGCCACATGACCAGAGCGGAGCCGGCGGTGAACGCCAGAATGATGACCAGCGCGGGCAGGAGGCCCTCGGAGGTGATGATGGAGATCTGAGAAGAGTAGTTGCGCAGCATCATGTAGTACGCCCAGCCCATCAGCAGGCCAAGGCCGACCGTGGTGTAGCGGGTGATGCGCTCAATTTTCTTCTTGCCATCCTCGCCGCCGTCCTTCGCCAGCCGCTCCAGAGCGGGAATGGCGACAGTCAGCAGCTGAATGATGATGGAGGCGTTAATGTAGGGCTGAATGCCCAGTGCAAGCACGGTGGCGCGGGAGAACGCGCTGCCGGACATTGCATTGTACAGGCCCAGGATAGTACTGGACAGAACGCTGTCGAAGTAATTCGCCAGAGTGGTCACGTCAATGAACGGAACCGGGATGACGCTGCCCAAACGGTAAATCAGCAGAATGAACAGGGTGAAGAGGAGCTTCTTCCGCAGTTCAGGAATCTTCCAGGCATTCTTGAGTGTCTGCAGCACTTATACCACCTCGGCCTTTCCGCCTGCCTGCTCAATCTTTTCCTTGGCAGACTCAGAGAAAGCCGCGGCCTTAACGGTAACCTTCTTGGTCAGGGTGCCATTGGACAGCACCTTCAGGCCATAGGGGCAGGCGGAGATGACGCCGGCCTCGATCAGAGCGGCTGCATCCACAACAGCGCCGTCCTCAAAGCAGTTCAGCGCAGCAACGTTGACAGCAGTCAGCGGCTTCGCGTGGATGTTGTGGAAACCACGCTTGGGGATACGACGTGCCAGAGGCATCTGGCCGCCTTCAAATCCCACGCGAACCTTGCCACCGGAACGGGCCTTCTGACCCTTGTGACCGCGGCCGCCGGTCTTGCCGTTGCCGGAACCGGTACCACGACCCTTACGCTTGCCCACCTGAGTGGAGCCAGCAACAGGAGAAAGTTCATGAAGCTTCATATTCTTCCCCTCCTTATTCAACTTCGGTGACCTGCAGCAGATAACCGATCTTGGCGATCTTGCCGCGGGTCTGGGTGTTGTCCGGCTGGATGGTCACCTGGCCGATCTTGCGCAGACCCAGGCTCTCAGCAGTAGCGATGTGCTTTTCCAGACGGCCGTTCAGGCTCTTAACAAGCTTGATTTTCAGGTTTGCCATGTTAATTGCCCTCCTTAACCTACGATTTGCTCTACGCTCTTACCACGGATAGCAGCAACCTGCTCGGGGGAACGCAGGGAAGTCAGACCAGCCATAGTGGCCTTGACAACGTTCTGGGGATTGTTGGAACGCAGGCACTTGGCGCAGATGTTCTTGATGCCAACAGCCTCCATAACGGCACGGACAGCGCCGCCGGCGATAACGCCGGTGCCTTCGGGAGCGGGCTTCAGCAGAACGGTGCCAGCACCGAAGATGCCGATGGTGTCATGGGGAATGGTGGTGCCGGCCAGAGAAACCTTGACCATGTTCTTCTTGGCATCGGCGATGCCCTTCAGAATGGCCTCGGAAACTTCGGCAGCCTTGCCCAGACCGTAACCCACGGTACCCTTGCCGTCGCCAACAACAACCAGAGCGGAGAACTTCATGACACGGCCGCCCTTAACGGTCTTGCTGACACGGTTCAGGTAAACGACCTTCTCAATGAGCTCAGGAGCATCATTGTTCGTCTTATTATAAGCCATTATCTTTCCTCCTCACTCTTAGAACTTGAGTCCGGCTTCACGGGCGCCATCGGCCAGAGCAGCGATACGGCCATGGTACACATAACCGCCGCGGTCGAAAACGACCTCTTCGATGCCCTTTTCCTTGGCACGCTCAGCCAGAACAGCGCCGACCTTCTTGGCAGCCTCGCAGTTGCCGGTCGCGCCCTCAAATTCCTTCTCCAGCGTATTGGCGGAAACCAGAGTCACGCCATTGACGTCGTCGATGATCTGGGCGTAGATGTTCGCGTTGGAACGGAACACGTTCAGACGGGGACGCTCAGGAGTGCCGGAGATCTTGCCACGAACGCGGACATGCCGATGCATGCGCATTGCTTTCTTATTGATCTTGCTAACCATTTCGGCACACCTCCATTACTTCTTGCCACCGGTCTTACCGACCTTGCGGCGGATGACCTCAGTGGTATACTTGATGCCCTTGCCCTTGTAGGGTTCGGGGGGACGCTTGCCGCGGACTTCGGCGGCGAACTGACCAACGGTCTGCTTGTCGATGCCGTGGATGATGATCTTGTTGGGAGCGGGAACCTCAATAGTGATGCCGGGGATCTCGTCCACGAACACTTCGTGGGAGTAGCCCAGACGCATGACCAGCTGATTGCCCTTCTTCTCGGCACGGTAGCCAACGCCGTTGACTTCCAGTTCCTTGGTGAAGCCCTTCTCAACGCCCTCCACCATGTTGTGGATCAGGGTACGGGTCAGGCCGTGCAGGGACTTGTGCAGATGCTCATCATCGGGACGGTCAACGATCAGCTCGTTGCCCTCGATCTTCAGGATCATGTCGGGATGGAAGGTGTGAGTCAGGGTACCCTTGGGTCCCTTCACGGTGACGACGTTACCATCGGCAATGGTCACTGTAACGTTTGCCGGGATAATAACCGGCTTCTTACCAATTCTAGACATTTACGAAACCCTCCTTACCAGACGAATGCCAGGACTTCGCCGCCGATGTGGTTTTCGCGAGCCTTCTTGTCGGTCATAACGCCCTTGGAAGTGGAAACGATGGCGATGCCCAGGCCCTTGAGAACCTTGGGCAGCTCGTCGGCGCCGGCGTAGATACGCAGGCCGGGCTTGGAAACGCGCTTCAGCCCGGACAGGGCAGGCTGCTTCTTGCCCAGATACTTCAGGGTGATGTGAATGACGCCCTGATTGCCGTTGTCCTGCAGAGAGAAGGACTTGATATAGCCCTCATCCAGCAGAATCTGGGCAATGGCCTTCTTCAGGTTGGAAGCGGGGACATCCACGGTTTCGTGCTTTGCGCTGTTCGCATTGCGGATGCGGGTCAGCATGTCTGCTACGGGATCGGTGATTTGCATGTTTATATCCTCCTTATAGAAGTTACGGGCTTTACCCGTGGAGACCCAAAGGTATCCGGGGAATGCGCTCCGCTCTGACGCGGAGCCATCTTCCCGGGACTCTCTGGATCTTTTTCACATTTGGATTCGACCTTACCTTACCAGCTGGCCTTGCGGACACCGGGGATCTGACCCTTGTAGGCCAGCTCCCGGAAGCAGATACGGCATACGCCGTAATCCCGCAGGTAAGCGTGGGGTCTGCCGCAGATCTTGCAGCGATTATAGCGGCGGCTGGAGAACTTGGGCTCAGCCTGCTGCTTCAGGATCATAGACTTTTTAGCCATTTATTGATTCCTCCTAAATCAAGCGGTGAAGGGAGCGCCCAGAAGCGTCAGCAGCTCCTTGGCCTCTTCGTCGGTGGCAGCGGTGGTGCAGATGCAGATGTCCATACCACGGATCTTGTCCACCTTGTCATACTCGATCTCAGGGAAAATCAGCTGCTCCTTCAGACCGAAGGCGTAGTTGCCGCGGCCGTCGAAGGAATTGGGGTTGATGCCCCGGAAGTCACGGACACGGGGCAGCGCCACGCTGAACAGACGGTCCAGGAACTCGTACATCTTGTCGCCGCGGAGGGTGACCTTCACGCCGACGGTCTCGCCTTCACGCACCTTGAAGTTAGCCACGCTCTTGCGGGCCTTGCAGGTGATGGGCTTCTGGCCGGTGATGGTGGCGATGTCCTTGCAGATGGCTTCGATTTCCTTGGCGTTGTTCTTGCTTTCGCCGCAGCCGACGTTCACGATGACCTTGTCCAGCTTGGGGATCTGCATAACGCTCTTGTAGCCGAACTTCTTGTTCAGAGCGGGAGCGATCTCGGCGACATATCTTTCTTTCATTCTGCTAGCCATGAAATTACTCTCCTCTCATCAGATTTCGGCGCCGCACTTGCGGCAGATGCGGACCTTCTTGTCGCCGTCCATCTTGTAGCCGACGCGAACGCCCTTGTTGCACTTCTCGCAGAACAGGGCCACCTTGCAGGAGCGGATGGGGGTCTCGCGCTTGACGATGCCGCCGGCCTCGCCCTGACGGCGGGGCTTGGTGTGGCAGGTGGCGACGTTGACCTTCTCCACGATGACCTTGTTCTCCTTGGGCATGGCCGTCAGGACCTTGCCCTTAACGCCCTTGTCCTTGCCGGACAGAACGATAACGGTATCATTCTTCTTAATGTTCATTTCTTCGGTTCCCCCTTAGATGACTTCGGGTGCCAGAGAGAGGATCTTCATGTAATCTCTTTCTCTGAGCTCGCGCGCCACCGGTCCAAAGATACGGGTACCCTTGGGGTTCTTGTCTTCCTTGATGATAACGGCAGCGTTCTCATCAAAGCGGACATAGCTGCCGTCCTCACGGCGAACGCCCCGCTTGGTACGGACGATAACCGCCTTGACGACCTCGCCCTTCTTCACAGTGCCGCCGGGAGCAGCCTTACGAACGGAAGCCACGATCACATCGCCGATGTTGCCGTATTTCCGCTTGGAGCCGCCCAAAACACGGATGCAGTGGATTTCCTTAGCGCCGGTGTTGTCGGCAACCTTCAGATAGCTTTCTTCCTGAATCATAAGTTTCCGACCTCCTTACTTCGCCTTTTCGATGATACGGACCAGTCTCCAGCGCTTGTCCTTGGACAGGGGACGGGTCTCCATGACCTCCACGGTGTCGCCGATGCCGCACTCGTTGTTCTCGTCGTGAGCCTTCAGCTTGTAAGTCCGCTTCATGGTCTTCTTGTACAGAGGATGCTGCACGCTGTCCTCGATTGCAACCACAATGGTCTTGTCCATCTTATCGGAGACGACCTGACCGATTCTGGTTTTACGGAATGCTCTATTCTCAGTCATTTACGTTTCCTCCTCAGACGTTGGTCTCTTTCTCACGAATAATGGTCTTGATGCGGGCAATGTCCTTTTTGACAGCGGCGATCTGCATGGGGTTGTCCAGCTGGTTGGTCGCATGCTGCATTCTCAGCATGAACAGATCCTTCTTCAGCTCGTCAAGCTTCTTGTTCAGCTCTTCCGCGGACAGATTCTTGATTTCCTTTGCCTTCATCATTATTCACCACCAATCTCAGTTTCGACTTCCTTGGTGATGATCCGGGTCTTGATGGGCAGCTTGTGCTGTGCCAGACGCAGAGCCTCGCGGGCAACGTCCTCCGTCACGCCGCCGATCTCAAACATCACCTTCTGATTCTTAACGACTGCGACCCAGCCTTCGGGAGCGCCTTTACCGGAACCCATACGGGTGCCCAGGCCCTTCTTGGAATAAGGCTTGTCGGGGAAGATCTTGATCCAGACCTTACCGCCACGCTTGGTATAACGGGTCATGGCGATACGGGCTGCTTCGATCTGGTTGCCGGTGATCCAGCCGGGCTCCAGAGCCTGGATGCCAAATTCACCGTAGCTAACCTTGTTACCGCGGGAGGCAGCGCCGGTCATACGGCCACGCTGAACCTTGCGGTACTTTGCTCTTTTCGGCATCAGCATTAGCGGTTTCCTCCTTCACGGTTGTAATTTCTTCTCTCGCCGCCCTGCCGACGGTCACCGCCCTGACGGCGGTCGCCCTGCCGACGGTCACGACGCTCGCGGCGCTCACGGGGAGCGGGTTCGGGAGTCGCGGCACGCAGAGTGGTGTTCAGGACTTCGCCCTTGTAGATCCACACCTTCACGCCGATGCGGCCGTAGGTGGTGGCAGCTTCCGCAAAGCCGTACTCAATGTCGGCGCGGATGGTCTGCAGGGGGATGGTGCCCTCGTGGTAGCTCTCGGAGCGGGCGATCTCAGCGCCGCCCAGACGGCCGCCGCAGGTGACCTTGATGCCCTTGGCACCCAGACGGGTGGCCTGCTGCATGGCCTTCTTCATGGCGCGGCGGAAGGAGATACGCTTCTCCAGCTGCTGGGCGATGTTCTCGGCCACCAGCTGAGCGTTCAGGTCGGGGGAGCGAACCTCAACGATGTTCAGGTTCACGCTCTTGCCGAGCTTGGCTTCCATTTCCTTGCGCAGGTTCTCGATTTCGGCGCCAGCCTTACCGATGACGACACCGGGGCGTGAGCACCACAGGTTGATCTTGACCTTGCCGTTGGAACGCTCGATCTCGATCTTAGCCACGCCGGCGGCGTACAGCTTGTTCTTCAGATACTTACGGATGTTGTAATCTTCGACGACCAGGTCACCGACCTTGTCCTCGCGGGCGTACCAGCGGGAATCCCAGTCCTTGATTACGCCAACCCGCAGTCCATGGGGATTAACTTTCTGTCCCATAGCTACCTCCTGATTAAGCCTTCTCGCTCACACCGATGGTGATGTGAGTGGTTCTCTTATTGATCCGTACAAAACCACGGCGGGATGCAATGCGGCCGCGCTTCAGGATGGGGCCGGGATTGGCAACGGCGGTGGAGACGTACAGATTGTCAGCGTTCATGCCGTGGTTGTGCTCAGCGTTGGCAACAGCGCTCTTCAGCAGCTTGGCCATAGGCTCGCAGGCTGCCTTGGAGGTCTGGCTCAGGTAAGCAGTGGCGGTCTTGACGTCCTGACCACGGATCATATCACAAACCAGCTTGACCTTACGAGGAGACATACGGACAAATTTAACATATGCAAATGCTTCCATTTTCGTACCTCCTTACTTGGCGTTCGCGGTCTTGTTGCCGGAGTGGCCGCGGAAAGTCCGGGTGGGAACGAACTCACCCAGCTTGTGGCCGACCATATCTTCCGTGATATAGACGGGAACATGCTTCCGGCCGTCGTGAACGGCGATGGTGTGACCGACGAAGGAGGGGAAGATGGTGGAAGATCTGGACCAGGTCTTCAGAACCTTCTTGTCACCGGCCTTGTTCAGCTCCTCCACGCGCTTGTACAGCTCAGGAGCTACGAAAGGGCCCTTCTTGATACTTCTGCTCATTTCATTTCCTCCTTACTTGCTGTTTCTGCGCTTGACGATGAACTTGTTGGTGGGGTTCTTCGTCTTACGAGTCTTATAACCCATAGCAGGCTTGCCCCAGGGGGTAACAGGACCGGGACGGCCGACAGGGGCGCGGCCCTCACCACCACCGTGAGGATGGTCGTTGGGGTTCATGACGGAGCCGCGGACGGTGGGACGGATACCCATGTGACGGGTACGGCCGGCCTTGCCGACGTGGACGTTCTCGTGATCCAGGTTGCCCACCTGACCGATGCAGGCGGTGCAGTTGGTGTGAACGTAGCGGACTTCGCCGGAGGGCAGACGGATCTGCGCCAGCTCGCCTTCCTTAGCCATCAGCTGAGCGGCGGTACCGGCGGAACGAACCAGCTGAGCGCCGTGGCCGGGCTGCAGCTCCACGTTGTGGATAACGGTACCGACAGGGATGTTGGCGATGGGCAGGCAGTTGCCGGGCTTGATATCGGCGCTGGCGGAGGAAAGAACCTGATCGCCCACATTCAGGCCGTAAGGAGCCAGGATGTAGCTCAGGGTGCCGTCCTCGTACTTGATCAGCGCGATGAAAGCGGAGCGGTTGGGATCGTACTCGATGCGCTGCACGGTAGCGCTCATGTCGGTCTTCAGACGCTTGAAGTCGATGACGCGGTACTTGCGCTTGTTGCCGCCGCCGCGATGGCGGACGGTGATGTGACCGTAGCTGTTGCGACCTGCGTTCTTCTTGAGGGTCTCAACCAGGCTACGCTCAGGTTTTGCCTTCTTATCAACACCGTCGAAAGCGGAAACAGTCATGTTTCTGCGGGCGGGGGTGTAAGGCTTGAAAGTCTTAATAGCCATTTGCGTTTCTCTCCTTTATTGAGATTTGGTTTAGACCATACCCTCGAAGAACTCGATGGTCTTGGAGTCGGCGGTCAGGGTGACGACAGCCTTCTTGTAGGCGGCCTGCTTGCCGGCGGGATAAGCGCCGGTGCGCTTGACCTTGCCCTGCATACGGACGGTGTTGACCTTCGCGACCTTCACGCCGAAAATCTCTTCGATCGCGGCCTTGATCTCGGTCTTGTTGGCGTTCACGTCCACCATAAAAACGTACTTCTTGTCAGCGACAGACTCCATGGACTGCTCGGTGATGACAGGTCTTCTGATGATATCGTAAGCGTTCATTATGCGAATACCTCCTCAATCGTGGCCAGAGCAGCCTTGTCAACCACCAGCTTGGTGGCGTTCAGCACGTCGTAAACGTTCAGCACGCCGGCGAAGGTGACTTCGCAGCCGGGGATGTTGCGGCCGGACTTTACCACGTTCTGGTCGGCGGCGGCGGTGACGACCAGGGTCTTGCCTTCGCAGCCAACGGCCTTCAGGAACTTGGCAAACTCGGAGGTCTTGGGAGCGTCCATCTTGATGGCGTCGATGACCACGATATTTGCCTCGGAAGCCTTGGCGCTCAGGAC
>HF988014.1:14685-17100 GCA_000434635.1 Firmicutes bacterium CAG:110
GCTCTTCAGCGCCAGACGCTTGGCCTTCTTATTCAGGGTGTAGCTGTAGGAGCGGGGCTTGGGGGCAAAGACGATGCCGCCGTGGGTCCACTGGGGAGCACGGGTGCTGCCCTGACGGGCCCGGCCGGTGCCCTTCTGACGCCAGGGCTTACGGCCGCCGCCGGAAACCTCAGCGCGGGTCAGAGCGCTCTGGGTGCCCTGACGCTTGTTGGCCAGATGGTTCTTGACAACGTCATGAACCACAGACTCATTGGGGGTGATGCCGAAAACTGCTTCGGAGAGTTCGATCTCGCCAACCAGCTTGCCGGACATATCATAAACATTGGTCTTAAGCATGATTTAAGATCTCCTTTCCTTAGCCTCTTGCGGAAGCCTTCTGGGGATTTCTGCCGGAAGCCTTCTGCGGGTTCTTGCTGATGCCGAGCTCGACATTCTTGACCTTGTTGTTCTTGACGGTGTTGCGGATGTAGACCAGACCGCCCTTGGGGCCGGGGATGGCGCCGCGGATGACGATCATGTTCAGCTCTGCGTCCACCTTCACAACATCCAGATTCTCAATGGTGACCTGCTCATTGCCCATCTGGCCGGCGCCGATCTTGCCGGGGAAGATACGGGACTGATGAGAAGATGCACCCATGGAACCGGCATGACGGTGGACAGGGCCGCCGCCGTGGGTCATGGGGGTGCGGCCTGCGCCGTGGCGCTTCACAACGCCCTGATAGCCGTGGCCTTTGCTGATGCCGGTAACGTCGATCTTGTCGCCGGCAGCGAAGGTGTCAGCCTTGACTTCGTCGCCGACGTTCATGTCGGCAGCGCCGTCCAGCTTGAACTCCTTCAGGTACTTCTTGGGGGCAACGCCGGCCTTCTTCAGGTGGCCTGCCTCCGGCTTGCTGAGCTTCTTCTCGGCGACGTCGCCAAAGCCCAGCTGGACGGCTACGTAGCCGTCGGTCTCAACGGTCTTCTTCTGGGTAACGACGCAGGGGCCTGCTTCCACGACGGTCACAGGGATCACCTTGCCGCTCTCATCGAAGATCTGGGTCATACCCACTTTTTTGCCGATGATTGCTTTCTGCATGGTTTGGTTTCTCCTTTTTTATAGGTTATTGGTCGGCAGCCCATTGGGAGGCCAGCCGACATGACCCGTCCGCCCGATGCCAGACAGTGCGGGCTGCCATAACTTCGCTTGCGCGCCGTTACAGCTTTATCTCAATCTCAACACCAGCGGGAAGATCCAGGCTCATCAGAGCTTCGACGGTCTTCTGGTTGGGGTTGAGGATATCGATCAGACGCTTGTGGGTTCTGCGCTCGAACTGCTCACGGGAGTCCTTGTACTTGTGGACAGCCCGAAGGATGGTGACGACTTCCTTCTTGGTGGGCAGCGGGATGGGGCCGGAAACCTGAGCGCCGTTGCGCTTCGCGGTCTCCACGATCTTTGCAGCGCTGGAGTCGATCAGCTGGTGATCGTAAGCCTTCAGCCGGATGCGGATCATCTGGTTTGCCATGTTTGTTTTCCTCCTTGAATTACGTACTCAGTTTGCGTAGTGTCTGGGTACGGTCGAACTACTATTGTCCGCGCCGCCGTGCGTATCATTCCGAGCCATGAAAAATGGCCGACCGAGGCCGACCCTTCTTCCGTTCCCGGCGATATACGCCAGCGCTTCCAGAAGCAGTTCAGCCGCCCGATGACCGGACATACTCCGCGGAAGTTACCGTTTTTCAACGCAATCTCCCGCATCATCGCAGTGCACGCGCAGAATCTCCCTACACGCGCTCGATTATGATACCATCTGTTTCCCCATTTGTCAAGAACTTTTTCAGAATTTTTCACGAAGTTTTGTATTTATTTTCGGTGAAAACAGAGAATTCTTTTTATTCCTTCCGCCCCTGCAAATAATTCTGGAACTCTTCTTCCCCTTCCTGCGGTGTCTGCTTCGGCCTTGCGAAAAAGACCATCTCCCAATCCGGGAAAAGTTGTCGTCTTCTCTCTGTCGCCGCATTCAGGATTTCATCAATTTCCTTCGCATCTGCTTCCCGTATGCATCGTAGAATTGTCTTCTTCATCATTGTTCCCCTTTTCATAGTGTCGTTATACGAACACTGTTCCAACTGTAATTTTACTGGGATAATATAGAAAAGTCAAGTAACTAGGGGGACAAAAATGATAAAGTACGACCGTCTGTGGCAGACCATGAAGCAGCGGGGTGTTTCCCAGTATGATCTTTATACCCATTATAATGTAAACCGCTCCCAGCTCAACCGGCTCCGGCACAATGAGAACGTGGAGATCAATACCATCGACAAGCTCTGCAACATCCTGCAATGCCGCGTCGAGGACATTATGGAGCATTTCCCCGACGAAAACCGGTTCTGACGCCGCTCTTACCACACGAAAAGCGCTTCTGCCGCCAGCAGAAG
>HF988014.1:17131-34896 GCA_000434635.1 Firmicutes bacterium CAG:110
GCCAGCAGAAGCGCTTTTTGTTATTTCAGCTCCCAAGCTTTGACCTGACTTGCCTTCTCGTACAGCTTCAGGTAGCTTTCGTACCGGGTCTTTTCGATCTTCCCCTCCCCGCAGGCTTCCCGGACGGCGCAGCCCGGCTCCTTGCGGTGAGTGCAGTCGTCAAAACGGCACTTTCCCAGATACGCCCCGAAATCCGCGAAGGCGTATTGCAGATTCTCCTTGAGGATCACGTCCATTTCATCGGTGTCGAAGGAGGAAAATCCGGGGGTATCCATGACGAAGGTGTCGTCCCCCAGACTGTACAGCTCCACATGCCGGGTGGTATGCCGCCCCCGGCCGAGCTTTTCGGAAACCTCTCCTGTGGAAAGCTTCAGCTCCGGCGCCAGACGGTTGAGGATGCTGCTTTTGCCCACGCCGGAATTTCCGGTGAATGCCACCAGCTTGCCTTTGATCAATGTCCGAAGCGCCTCCACCCCGCCGCCGGTCTCGGCACTGGTGCAGATGACGGGGAAACCGGCGTTCCGGTAGATACGCACCAAGTCCACCGCCGGGTCAAGGTCGCACTTGTTGACGCACAGGTAAACCGGCACCTCCTGATCTCCCGCAATGGCCGCCACCCGGTCAATGAGAAACGGCTCCGTCACCGGATTGACGTTGGCCGCGAATACCACCAGCGCGTCAATGTTGGCGACGGCGGGGCGGACGAAGCAGTTCCGCCGGGGCAGCACCTTTTCCACCATGCCCTTCCCCCGCTCCACGGTGATGTCCACCATGTCGCCGGTGAGGGGCGTGCAGTTTTCCTTTCGCAGAATGCCACGGGCGCGGCAGGTGATCACCGCGTCTCCCGCCTGCACGTCATAAAATCCGCTGATGGAACGGACGATCCGCCCGGTACGCTGTTTTTCCATACTCAATTGAACGGCACTTCCTTGGACTGGTAGTATTCTCCGTCGATGTAAATGTCATAGGTCTGGGTTCCGGTGCCTGTCAGGTCGCAGACAAAGCTGGAGGTTCCCGGCACGATCTCCCGGGACTCGATGACCTCCTTGCCGTTCAGGAAAATGCTCAGAATGTACGGCTCATCCCGTTCCGGCAGGGAGAACTGCACCCCGATGGTCACCGGTTCGTTGGGATCTTTGGGGGTCGTTGCCTGAGTGGGGCCAGTGGTTTCCTCCGGTCCTTTGGAGATTTGCAGAACGATCTCCGTGTTGACGTCGATCTCCGCGTTTTTCGCCGCGGACTGGTGAATGACCTCGCCCTTGGGCTTCAGGCTCTCCACTTCCTCGGTCTTGACGTTGCTGAAGCCCGCCTGACCCAGCAGCTCCTTGGCCTTGTCCACATCCAGCCCCATCACGTTGAGCATCTTCGCCGTGATGACGTCCGGGCCGGTGCTGACATAGATGTACACCGTCTGTCCCGCCGTCATTTCCGTATTGGCGGACGGCTCCGTGCGGATGACCTGCCCCACTTCGTATACGTAGCTCATTTCGTTGCGGGTGATGGGTTCAAAGCCTTGCCCCAGCAGGATGGACTTGGCTTCCTCCGCGCTGGTGCCTACGAAATCGTCCATGGTTTTGGCTTCCGGCCGCTGCCCCAGGCTGACGGTGATCCAAAGCTCCGAACCTTTGACCACCTTGCTGCCTCCGGAGGGTTCCGTGCGGAGAATCTCTCCCTTTGGCCGGGTATCGTCGTACTCCTGCCGCAGCTTGATGGCAAAGTCCGGGTACTGGGACGCAAGGCTTTCGTCGTAAATCCCGCCCTCGAGATACGGGACCTCCACCAGTGCCTTCTCCTTGCTGAGCAAGGCGCCGTTGAACAGGGCGATCAGGAAAATGAAGATCGCGATGACCGCCACGGCGCTGCAAACCACGATGGCCGTGGTGGCGACCCGGCTGCGCTCCTCCTTGCGCTCCTCCTTGCGTTCCTCTTTGCGCTGCTGCTGCGCCTGACGGCGCTGCTGGGCGCGGCGGATGGCCTCGTTGTCCCGCCCTGCCTCCGTTCCCCCACCGTTCTGGTGCAGGCGGATGCTGTCCGAAGATGTCCGGACGGGAGCCGCCCCGGTCTTGGCCTGCACCTTCTTCTCAGCCGTGGTCATGGCACGGGAGAGATTGGGAAGCACGCGGGTAGCGTCGTCCACGATTGTGTGGTAATCAAACGTCATGTCCGGGTTCTGCCGGAATTCTTCCATATCATGGAGCATTTCCGTGGCGGAGACGTAACGGTCGTTGACCTCCAGCGCCATGCCTTTCATGATGATCTGCTCCAAGCCCCGGGGAATGTTGGGGTTCAGTGTGGATGGCAGCGGCGCGCCGCCGTTGATATGCTGAATGGCAACCGCCACGGGGGATTCCCCGTCGTAGGGCGGGCGGCCGGTCATCATCTCGTACATGACCACAGCCAGAGAGTAAATGTCGGAACGGTTGTCGGTATGGCCGCCCTTGGCCTGCTCCGGGGAGATGTAATGGACGCTTCCCAGTGCTTCCTTCGTCAGGGTGTTGCTCTTGCTCATGACCCGGGCAATGCCGAAGTCCATCACCTTGACGGAGCCGTTTTTCAGCACCATGACGTTATGGGGTTTGATGTCCCGGTGGATGATCCCCCGGCTGTGGGCGTGCTCCAATCCTTTGGCGATCTGCATGGCAAAATGCAGCGTCTCCTTCCAGTTGAGCACCCCTTTTTTCTCCATGTACTGCTTGAGGGAAATGCCGTCGATCAGCTCCATGACAATATAATTGGCGCTGTCGGAGGCGGAAACGTCGTAGACCTGCACGATGTTGGGATGGCTCAGCATGGCCACGGCTTCGCCCTCGGCGCGGAACCGGCGGCGGAATTCCTCATCCCGTGCGAATTCATCCTTGAGTATTTTGACGGCTACCAACCGGTTCAGCCGGTGGTCACGCGCTTTATAGACGACGGCCATGCCGCCGGTACCGATGATCTCCAGAATTTCGTACCGGTCGTCCAAGAGCCGTCCAATATATTGATCCATATTCAGAAATTGCTCCTTTCGCGGTACTCAAATGGCGATCAGCACGCTGGTGACATTGTCCGGCGCGCCCCGGTTTTTGGCAATGTTCAGCAGACGCTTGCAGCAATTCTGCTTGTACACGCCGTGGACGACCTCAAAAAGAATTTCCTGATCGTCCAGAAGATTACTCAGTCCGTCGCTACACAGCAACAGGTAGTCTCCCTTACCCACGTCCAGATGGAAGATGTCGCACAGCACGGTTGTCTCCGTTCCGATGGCACGGGTGATGAAGTTCTTGCCGGGATAGCTTTTCGCCACCTCCGGGGTCAGATCTCCCCTGTCCACCATCATCTGTACCAGGGAGTGATCCTTGGTCACCTGCCGGATGCCGCCTTTGCCCACGTGATAGGCGCGGCTGTCCCCCACGTTAACTACGGTCGCCTTCCGGCCACGCACCATCACCGCCACTAGCGTGGTGCCCATGCCGTCGAATTCCTCGAACTGCCGGGACTGGTCGTACACGGTGAAGTTCGCCAGCTTCACGGCGCTGCGGAGCATCTGGTCAACCTTGTCCTGCTCCATGACGGGCTTCCAGCAGCGGCGGACTTCCTCCACGAACACGTCCACCGCCAGAGAACTGGCAATGTTTCCGGATTTGGCGCCGCCCATGCCGTCGCAGACGATGCACAGCAGGTTGCCGCGGTCAAGCTGTTCAATTCTGTAGGAATCCTGATTCTGTTTCCGGACACAACCGGGATCGGTCAATCCCCAGCTCTGCATAGGCTCGCGCCCCCTTTTCTCTATCGCTTCTCTTTGCTTTGATTGTACTTTCGTCTCAGCTGCCCGCAGGAGGCGTCGATGTCGCCGCCCAGCGTTCTGCGGACGGTGGCAGTGACGCCGCCGTCTTCCAGCGTTTTCTGGAACGCCGCCACTGCCGCCCGGGTGCTGGGCTTCAGGGGGCTTTCCTCCACATGGTTTAAGGGGATCAGATTGAAGTGGGCAGGCAGCCCCTTCAAGCGCCGGAGCAGCTCTTTCGCATCCTCCGGGCGGTCGTTGACACCGTCGATCATGGCGTATTCAAAGGAAATCCGCCGGGAGGTCGCCTGATAATACCGGCGGCAGGCCGCCAGCAGTTCCTCGCTGGGATAGGCTTTGTTCACCGGCATGATCCGGTCCCGCACCTCGTCGTTGGGCGCGTGGAGGGAAACCGACAGCGTCAGCTGCAGTTTCCGCTTCGCCAGCTCGTCGATCTTCGGCACCAGCCCGCAGGTACTGAGACTGATATGCCGCATGGAAATGTTCATGCCCTCCGGGCTGTTCACCAGCTCCAGAAAGCGCATCACATTGTCAAAATTGTCCAGCGGCTCACCAATGCCCATCAGCACGATGTGGGAAATGGGCAGGCCGGAGTCCACCTGCGTGAACAGCACCTCGTCCAGCATTTCATAGGGTTCCAGCCGCCGCACCAGTCCGCCGATGGTGGAGGCGCAGAAGGCGCAGCCCATGCGGCAGCCCACCTCCGTGGAAATGCACACGGTGTTCCCGTAGTGATAGCGCATCAGCACCGTCTCCACGCAGTTGCCGTCGGACAGCTCCCAGAGGTATTTGATCGTGCCGTCCCGGGCGGATTCCTGCCTGCGCACCACCTTGGGGGCGCAAATAGGATACTCCCGCGCCAGGGTGTCCCGGAGGGACTTGGGCAGGTTCGTCATTTCGTCATAGGCGCGGACGCCCTTGTGCAGCCAGGTATAGACCTGCCTGGCGCGGAACTGGGGCTGTCCCAGCTCTTTCAGAACCGCCGTCAGCTCCGGCAGGGTCATGGATTTCAGATTCATGCTTTTCTCCGCAGACGGCAGATAAAGAAGCCGTCGGTGTCATACTCGCCGGGAATCAGGGTGAGCATCCCGGTTTCGTTTTTGGGAAATACCTCCGGCAGCGGCAGCGGCTCCGTCGTAAACTCGCCGTGCGCTGCAAGGAATGCGGAAACCACGTCCTCGTTTTCCCGCTTCAGCACGGTGCAGGTGGAATACAGCAGCGTGCCGCCGGGTCTGACATAGGACGCCTGAGTCTCCAGGATTTTTAACTGCAAGGCCGGAAGGTCTTCCAGCTCTTTCAGGTTTTTGTATCGGATATCCGGTTTTTTCCGGATGATGCCAAGGCCGGAACAGGGCACGTCGGCAATCACGGTGTCCATGGCGCCGACCCATTCCGGCACAACCTGGGAGGCATCCTGCTGACGCGCCGTAATGTTCGTCAGTCCCAGACGCGCCGCACCGTTTTCGATCAGCGCAGTCTTGTGGGGATATATGTCGCAGGAGACGATGCTTCCCTTACCGCCCATGGCAATGGCCGCGGCGAAGCTCTTGCCCCCCGGTGCCGCGCAGCAGTCCAGCACGTTCCCGCCGGATTCCGTCAGCCCCGCGCACAGGATGCTGAGCTTTGCCGCCGGGTCCTGCACATAGAACAGCCCTTCCCGAAACGCCGGCAGCTGCTCTAAGCTTCCCGTGCCGGACAGCACCAGACAGTCTGCCATCCACTCGTGAGGTTTGACGCAGACGTGTTCCGCCGTCAGCCGCTCGGCCAGTTCCTCCGCGGAAATTCGGAGGGTGTTCACCTGCACCACCGTCCGGGGTGCGGCATTGTCGGCAATGAGCATGGGTTCCAGCTTGCCCTTGGGCAGGTTGGCTTTCAACAGGGAAATCAGCTCGTCCGGGTGGCTGTAGCGGTCGGCATAGGACACCGGCTCCTGCAAGGTTCCCTTCGTCGCCGCCGCCTTGCGCAGAACGGCATTCACCAGTGCCCCGGCCTTCGGATTTTTGCAGTATTTCTTTGCCAGCGTCACCGATTCATTCACGGCGGCGCTTTCTGGGACCTTGTCCAGCTCATAGATCTGGTACAGCCCCAGATGGAGGATGTCCCGCACCACGGGATGGAGGTCTTTCAGCCGCCCCGTCAGGAGCTGCTTCAGGTAAAAATCCAGCTTGTTCCGGTTTTGCAGGACGCCGTAGCACAGCCGCGTAGCCAGCGCCGCGTCCCTTGGGGACAGGCGGTCCCGGGCAATATATTCTTTCAGCGCCCCGTTCGGCCATGCGCCGCTTTTACGGCAGGCGATCAGCGCGTTCAGCGCCGTTTCTCTCGCGCCCATCAGCGCTCCAAGGGATGACCCCGGAAATAATCGGGCGCCGCCATCCGCTTGCCGCCCTCGGCTTGCAGGGAGATGATCTCCACCGCCCCCTCGCCGCAGGCGATGCGCAGTCCGGTCTTCGTCAGGCTTAAGATTTCGCCGGGCTTGCCGCTGCCCTCCACAACCCGTGTGGCGTGGACTTTGAAGGTCTTGCCCTGCAATTCCATGGTCGCAACCGGCCATGGATGCAGCCCCCGGACGTGGTTATGCACCTGCTGCGCCGTCTTCGTCCAGTCGATGGGGCACATGGACTTGTCCAGCATGGGAGCATAGCTGACCCCCGACGCATCCTGAGGCGTGGCAGGCACCTTCCCGCTTTCAAACCGGGTCAGGGTCCTGCTCAGCAGTTCCGCGCCCAGCACCGCCAGATGATCCAGCAGCTCCCCCGCCGTTTCGTTTTCGCCGATGGGTGTCTTGGAAACGTCAATGATATCCCCGGCATCCATTTCCCGGGTCAGGTACATAGCGGTGACGCCGGTCTCCGTCAGGCCGTCCAGCACCGCCCACTGATAGGGGGCGGAACCGCGGTATTTGGGCAGCAGGCTGGCATGGATGTTGATGCAGCCGTATTTCGGCACGTCCAGCACCTTCTGGGGCAGGATGCGCCCGTAGGCCACCACGGCGCAGATGTCCGGCTGCAAGGCGCGGAGCTGCTCCACCGTCTCTTCCTCCCGGAAATTTTCCGGCTGGAATACGGGGATTCCGGCAGCCACCGCCACCTCCTTCACCGGGGACGCCACCAGCTTCATGCCCCGTCCCTTGGGGCGGTCAGGCTGTGTGTAGACGCCCACCACGTCGAAGCCGTCGGCCAGAATTTTTTTCAGGCAGGTCGCCGCGATGTCCGGCGTACCCATAAACACAACACGCAAGGATGATCCCTCCGTTACTTTTCTTGCTCCAGTTCTTCCTCCGTCAGGAACCGCTCCATGACCTCGGTGTAGACGATGCCGTCCAGATGATCCAGCTCATGGCAGAAGCACCGGGCGATCAGTTCCTCGCCCTCAGCCTCGAACCACTCACCGTTCCGGTCCTGCGCGCGAACCTTGGCATAGTTGGGGCGCTTCACCAGACCGTACTTGCCCGGAACGCTGAGGCACCCCTCCGCGCCGCACTGCTCGCCGCTGGTCTCCACCAGCTCCGGATTCACCAGCTCCAGAATTTCCTCGCCGGTATCCACGATCACAACCCGGCGCAGAATGCCCACCTGGGGGGCGGCCAGTCCCACGCCGTTGGCTTCGGCCAGGGTATCGGTCATGTCGTTCAGCAGTTTGTGCAGCCGCCAGTCGAATTTCTCCACCGGACGGCATACCTTGTGCAGCGCCGGGTCTTTGTATGTCAGAATTTTGCGCAGTCCCATGATATTACCTCGTTTCTCTTATGGTAAACGGCTTGCCGGTCAGTCGAATCCGTTCACATCAATGTAGGCGCTGACACCCCGGTTTGCCTTGTCCTTTCCGAACTCCCGGAGAAGATAGGAAAGCAGCTGGCGCATTGTCCGGGTCAGGCGGCAGCGCAGGGTCAGCTGGTAGCGGAAATGGTAGTTGACCTTCGGCACGGCGCAGGGCGCAGGCCCCAGCACCGCGCAGCGTTCCTCCCGGTAGGCTTCCTGACGCAGACACGCGATCAGGCTGTCCCGGAATTTTGCCGCGCCCCGAAGCACCGCCGTTTCCTCCCGTCCCGTCACCACCACGGCGGCGAGATCGCCGAAGGGCGGCGCGTTCTGCACCCGGCGCAGCTGAATTTCCAGATCGTAAAATCCGTCGTAATCCTGCTCCGCCGCGTACCGGATGACCTGATGGTCGGGCACCATCGTCTGAATAATGGCCTTTCCGGGGCTGTCCCCCCGGCCGGCTCTGCCCACCACCTGAGTGAGCATATTGAAGGTGGTCTCCCCCGCCAGATACCCGCCGGTGTACAGGCTCAGATCAGCGTCCAGCACGCCCACCAGCGTGACGTTGGGGAGGTTCAACCCCTTGGCCACCATCTGGGTGCCAAGAAGCACAGGAACGTTCTCCTTTTGGAAGTGTTCCAGAATTTTTTCGTGTGTATTCACGGCGCTTACCGTGTCAGCGTCCATCCGGTCGGTCTCCATGTCGGGGAAGAGGAACTCCAGCTCCTCCTGCACCCTCTGGGTACCGGTGCCAATGGTTTTCAGCGGGCCGCCGCACTCCGGGCAGCGCTCCGGCACCGGCTGGGAAAAGCCGCAGTAGTGGCACATCAGCCGGTTGTTGGCGCTGTGATAGGTCAGGCGGACGCTGCACCTGGGACATTCCGGCGCTTTCCGGCAGTCCACACACACCAGCGCCCGGCTGTTGCCCCGACGGTTGAGAAGCAATATCGTCTGCTTTCCCGCGTCCCGGTTGTCGGACAGTGCTTCCCGCAGAGGGATGCTCAGGGAAAGATCGTTTCCCAGCTTCAGCTCCTCCCGCATGTCCACGATGTCCACGGCGGGCAGCTTCCGTCCGCCATAGCGTTCCGCCATAGTGTACAGGCTGTAAGCGCCGGTCTTCGCCCGGTACATGCTTTCCACGGAGGGCGTCGCGGAGCCGAGCAGCACCAGTGCGCCTTCCTTCGCGCCCCGCCAGATGGCGACCTCTTTGGCGCTGTAGCGGGGGGAATTTTCGGATTTATAGGAATGCTCCTGTTCCTCGTCCAGAATGATCAGGCCGGGGGTACAGGGGGCAAACACCGCCGAGCGGGTCCCTACGACCACTTTCGCGTCGCCGCTTCGGACGCGCTTCCACTGGTCGTACCGTTCCCCCGCCCCAAGGCTGCTGTGCAGCACCGCCACCTGATCGCCGAAATAGGCCGTCATCAGCCCCAGCAGCTGGGGCGTCAGGGCGATTTCCGGCACCAGAAGCAGGGTGCTTCTGCCCGTTTCCAGACAGGTTTGGATGAGTTTGATATAGACGGAAGTCTTTCCCGAGCCGGTCACACCCCGAAGGAGTGCAACCCCCGGATTTTCCTGCGTCATTTGCTCCGCGAGTCCGTCATAGCAGCGCTGCTGATCGGGGCTGAGCACCAGCGGCCCGTCCAGCTTTGCCGGACGGATTTCCCGGCATCGAAGGACCGGCTGCTCGGTCAGCGTCAGATACCCCAGTTTTTCCAGCCGGTTCACCGTCGCGGTAGAAGCGCCGGTAAAATAGCACAGCTCCTTCACGGACACGCTGCCCACGCCGCACATCAGCTCCAGCACATTTTTCTGCATGGCGGCGGATTTGGGGCGGTGGGAGGCGTACTCCATGGCTTCCTCGGCGGAAACCGCCAGAGCGGCGATTTTCTCCGTCTTGTCATTGGCGCGGCGCAGATATTCCGTTTCGGCGGATATCCACTTTTTCCGCGCAAGATACGCGATCACGTCGGAAAGGGTTTCCTCGTCGGGAATCAGAGCGCGCAGAGCAGATTCCTCCGCCTGACCGCCCAGATTTTCCAGCAGCGCCAGCACCTCCGCCGCGCCGTCCTTACGGATGGCCTTTTCCTTCCATGAGCGGTCGCCGGTGAGAGATATCCGTTCCCGCGCCTGAAACCACAGTCCCGCCGGGAGCATGACCCGGAGGCACTCATAAAAGGTGCAGAAATACCGCTCCCGCAAAAATGCCGCCAGCCGCAGCTGATGCTCCGACAGAATCGGCGCTTCGTCCAGACACCGCTCCACGGCTTTCAGCTTTTCCTCATTGCCTGTCTCCACGGTGAGGACGACGCCCTCGGTGCGCTTGTTGGCGCGGCCGAAGGGCAGCTGCACCCGCTGGCCGGGCTGCAGGGTCATCCCCTCGGGGATTTTGTAGGAATAGGGCTTGTCAATGGCATAGGTCGCGGCGGAAACCGCGATTTTTGCAATCATCCCTCACCCCATCCTTTCCGCTGCTTTTCCGGAGGACGTTTGCGTCCCCCGGAAAAGCATCATTTCATATACTCTTCCTTCACGGTGGCGGAAAGCTCGCCGTCCGCCACTTCCTCAATGGCCATGGTCACGGGCTTTTCCGGCAGATCTTCCTGAAACGCCTCGGCCTCAGCGGCGATCTGACGGGCGCGGTGCGCCACCAGATTCACCAGCAGATAACGGCTGTCCACTTTCTTCAGCAAATCAGCAACAGGGGGGTATAGCATAATTTCGTTCCTCCAATAAAGTAGCAATATATTCAGTCAGCCAGATTGGCAATGATTGTCAGAATTTCTTCGGCGCAGCGCTTCGCGTCGTCGTTAACGACGGTGTAATCGTACCAGCTTCGCTGCTCCATTTCCCATGACGCCCGTTCCAGACGCATTTTGATCTGTTCCTCCGAGGTATCGCCCCGGCTGCGCAGACGGCGCTCCAGCTCCTCCCGGGACGGCGGCATGATGAAGATCAGCACCGCGTCAGGGGCGGACTGCTTCACCTGCTTCGCGCCCATCGGCTCGATGTCCAGAAGCAGCAGTCCCTGCTCCATTTTTTCCTCCGCCTGGGCGCGGGGGGTGCCGTAATAGTTGCCCGCGTGGGCGTCGTATTCCAGAAACGCATTTTCCCGGATCATTTCCTCGAAGCGTTCTCTGGTCACGAAGTAGTAGTGTACCCCGTCCGTCTCCCCGGGCCGGGGCGGGCGGGTGGTGGCGGAGACGGAGAATTTCAGATCGTCCCGGCCGTCCATCACCTGTTTCAGGACGGTGCTTTTCCCCACGCCGGAAGCGCCGGAGATCACAAACAGCTTTCCTTTGCTCACGTTTCGTCCTCCTTTATTTCTTCTTCCGGTCTGTCCATCCACCGGGCATACAGCGTCTCGGTGGGGATGCCGGAGAGGATTACGTGATCGGTATCCATGAGAAGCACGGCCTTTGTCTTGCGCCCGTAGGATGCGTCAATGAGCATCCCCCGGTCTCTCGCCTCCTGGATCACCCGCTTGATGGGTGCGGAGTCCGGCGCTACAATGGCAAGCACCCGCCCCGCGGCGACCATGCTGCCGAAACCGATGTTCACAAGCTTCATAGCCGCTCCTTACTCGATGTTCTGGGTCTGCTCCCGGATTTTCTCCAGCTCGGCCTTGATCTCCACCACGACCCGTGCCAGACGCACATCGGTGCACTTGGAGCCGATGGTGTTGGCCTCCCGGTTCATTTCCTGCAGCAGAAAATCCAGCTTCCGTCCGACGGCGCCGCCGGTGGTGAGCATGTTGTTCATCTGCTCCAAGTGGCTTCTTAAGCGGACGGTCTCTTCGTCCACCGCCACCTTGTCGGCGAAAATAGCGGCTTCCGTCAGGATGCGGCTTTCGTCAATGGCGGTGCTCGCCAGAACCTCTTTGATCTTATTTTCCAGACGGGTGCGGTAGTCCAGCACAGTCTGGGCGCCGCCCGCTTCCACCTGACTGACCAGCGACAGGATCGTCTGTCCCCGGCTGCGCAGATCGTTCTCCAGCGCCTTGCCCTCCGTGGTGCGCATGGCGTCGAAGCCTGCCAGCGCCTTATTCACAACGGACAGCATATCGTCCAGCAGCTGCTGCTCGTCCACCTCCGGCTTCTCCACGGTAAACACATCCGGCATCCGGGACAGAAGCGACACGCTGATGTCCTCTTTCACATCGAAATTTTCCGCCATCTGCTTCATAGCGGCCAGATACCCCGCCACCATGGATTCATTCAGGGTAACCTTTACGTCGGCGGCACCCTCGGAGCGGACGGACAGGAACACGTCCACCTTGCCCCGGGAGATGGCGTTCTTCACAGCCTGCTTCACCGCGTCCTCTCCAAAGGACAGGCTGCGGGGCAGCTTCACGGTGCAGTCCAGATAGCGGTTGTTGACGGAGCGCAGCTCCACCGTAAATTCTCTTCCGTTCACGGTCTCCACGGCGCGGCCGTAGCCGGTCATACTTTTAACCAAACTCATTATCCCCTTTTTTCATGGCTTTTCTCATATTTTCCTTGCGAAAGCTGTGATCGTATAGTCAATATTGGCTTTTCTCACCACTTTGCGGTCGTACACCAGCACCAATGCGATGCCAAGCGCAAACCCAAGCCCCCCGACCGGTGCGCCGAAGCCCCCCAGCCGGAAGCCCAGATAGTACCCTGAGAAGAACAGCACCAGCGGCACAACATACAGTACCGCCGCCGCTTTCAGCACCGGGGCAGTCTCGGATTCCACCTTTACCAGCTCCCCCCGGCGCGCGCCGATGGGGTTCTTTGCCGTAAACGTCACCGTTTCCTTCGCCGCGCCGCAGCCGGAACATTTGTGGCAGTCGCCGGAACAGGCGCTTTCCCGGATACGGAACACCAGCGCCGTGCCGTCGTCATAGACTTCCTTCACCCGGACGAGCTGTTCCATGCCGTCACCCCTTTACCGTTGCCGATACGGAATACGGCCCCATTACCGCGCCCACTGCCGTGAATTCCTCGCCGAAGGTGATGGATGCCTTGTAGGTGGCCGTTCCCGCCACGGCGTTGGAGAAGTCCACCACGACCTTGATGTCGTCTCCCGTCAGCTGGCTGATCTGTCCGGCAGCGCCGCGCACCCGCACCGTCAGGCTGGCGTTGATGATCTCCACCTCCATGCCCTCCGGCACGTTGATGGCCTCAAAATTGTCTACGGTATATTCTCTGGTACTCAGGCCGGAGAACTGAATGCTCACCGTGGCCTCGTTCACGCCGGTCTGGTTGGTAATGCCGTCGGGCAAGTTTATGGTGTAAAGCATATTCTGGGACTTTTCCACCGACCGCAGATCGATCTCGGCAAGGGTGTAGCTGTCGCCCAGCTCTGCCAGCGCGGCGTCGCTGCCCGTGACCCGGATGGACGCAGGGTTGACCGTTATGGTGGTGTTTTCTTCCGTAGCACCGCCGCCGTAGGTGACCTGCGCCACCAGCTGCAGCTCCTTGATCCTCTGGATCTTCATATCCAGATGGATTTCTTCCACATCCGTGGTGATCTCCGCCGCGTCCACGGGGTTGCCCTCCGCGTCACAGAGGGTGTAGCGGTAGCTTTCGCTGATGGACTCTGACTGATCCGTCAAGTCCACCTCGATCACCGCTTGCCGGATTTTGTCAGCGACGGAGGCGGGGCCGATAACATTCACTGTGGAATAGTCCAGCTGGACGTTTTCCGTGTCGTACAGATAATCCTCCGACCGGGTGCCGTCATATTGCACCACCACCGGCACATCCTTCACCCGGCGGTATTCCACGTCTACGTAAAAGTCGCTCTGGGACAGCGTCTCGAAGGCATTCTGCGCCACGTTTCCGGGGTAGGAAATGGTGTAGCGCAGATTGATCTTCTGCCCCGGCTCGGTGATCGCGGACAGGTTGGCCTTGACCGTAATATTGTTCTGGTTGACCTTGATCAGATCGCTTCTGGCGCCTGCCAGCTGCAGCGACACCGTGGAGGAGGACGTGGAGGTACACATCAGCCCCCGCTCGTTCAGGACGCTCTCGCCCTCCAGCACCACCGGGATGTTGTAGTAAGTCTCCTCGGAATTGGGGCTGACGTAAGTGATGACGTACAGCCAGAGGCCAAAGGCGATGACGATGGACAGCAGAATGGAGCCAAGTCTATTTTTCATTGTCGTCCGTCTCCTTTCTGCGGGGCTGCAGCTTCTGCTTCAGCCGCAGACTCAAGTCCTGCTTCTCGTCCCCGTCGTTGGCAGGGCACAGTTCATTGTGCAGCAGCTTGTCCAGCGTCTGGGGCGCAAGGTGCCGCTTGAGCATTCCGCCCACCGCCACGGAAATGGTGCCGGTCTCCTCGGAGACGATCACCACCACCGCGTCGGAAGCCTCGCTCATGCCCACGCCGGCGCGATGCCGGGTGCCCAAGTCCGAGCTGAGACGGTTGCTGTCGGACAGGGGCAGCACACACCCCGCTGCGGCGACCCGGCCGTCCCGGATGATCATTGCGCCGTCGTGGAGGGGGGAATTCTTAAAGAAAATGTTCCGGATCAGCTGCTCGGAAACCTGACCGTCGATCTGGGTGCCGGTTTTGAAGTATTCCTCCAGCCGCTGCTCCCGGGCGAAGACGATCAGCGCGCCCACCTTTTCCCGCCCCATGGCCTCGCAGGCACGCACGGTCTGGGTGATGACCGCGTCCATCTCCTGCTGTACGGGCTTGTTGACGCCGAAGATACTCGTCAGCTTCACGCTGCCCAAATGATCCAGCATCCGCCGCAGCTCCGGCTGGAACAGGATCACCAGCGCCAGCAGTCCGATGGCCAGGAACTGGTTCATGATGAAGCCCACCGTGTACAGATGCAGGAAATCCGTCAGCCACGCGATGATCAGCACCGCGACCACGGCCTTGGCGATCCGGGTGGTGCTGGGTGTCTTGATCAGCGGAAGAATTTTATATATCAGAAACGCGACTACGGCGATATCCAGATAGTCTGACCACTGCATCCGCTGTATCTGATGCAGCAAATTCTGAATGCTCTCCATAAACGTTCTTACCCCTTTTATGTCAACTTTTGTATAGCGCATACTCCGCTATCGTAAATTTACTATTATCTGTTCTATTATAACGAATACCGGCGCTGATGGCAATAGCCAATCTGTAAAAAAATTGCGGCTAAACTCTGGGAAGTTTGGATACCGTTCGGAGAAACGCGTCGGTTTGGGCGTCGGATGCGTCGTGGCCAAAGCTGACCCGCACCGTCCCCGATTCCAGCGTCCCCGCGCTTTCGTGGGCAAAGGGGGCGCAGTGCAGACCCGCACGGACCGCAATGCCCTGCTTCGCCAGAAACGCCGCCGCTTCCTCACAGTCCATCCCCGGCCGGAAGGACACCGTCGATGCCTGATGCGCCCCGGCGAATACCTCCATTCCCAATTTCTGCAAGCCCTCGGCGCACCGTTCCAGCTGCCGGTGCTCCCGGCGGAAAATGTTCTCCACACCTGTACGGCGGACAAACCGCAGTCCCTCTGTCAGTCCCGCGTAGCCGGGCACGTTCAGGGTTCCCGCTTCCAGACGGTCAGGCAGATAATCCGGCATGGCCTGATTGACGGAGTCGCTGCCCGTCCCCCCGAACAGCAGAGGCTGAGCATCGCCGCCGCAGAGCAGCAGCCCCGTCCCCTGAGGCCCCAGCAGCCCCTTATGCCCCGGCATGGCGATAAAATCCGCCCCCAGCGCCTGAAGATCCACGGGCAGCGCCCCGGCGGACTGGGCGGCGTCGATGATGAACGGCACCCGCCATTTCCGGCACATCTCCGCCAGCTGCTCCACGGGCAGAATATAGCCGAACACGTTGGAAACGTGGGTAAATACCGCCGCGTCCGCCCCCTGCTTCAGTTCCCGCCCGAAGCGGGAAAGGGTGTCCTCCCAGTCAAACAGCCGCCGCCCCGCCACCCGGATATCCGCCCCCAGCGCATGAAGGGGACGGGTCACGGCGTTGTGCTCAAATCCGGAAACGATCACCCGTCCCCCCGGCTTCACGATGGAGCGGATGGCAATGTTCAGTCCATGGGTGCAGCTGGTGGTCAGCGCGACCTGTTCCGGTCGGCAGTGGAACAGCTCCGCCGCAGCTTCCCGGCAGGCATACACCGTCTCCGACGCTTCCATTGCTGCGGGATACCCGCCCCGCCCCGGATTTGCGCAGGTGTACATTGCCCGCTCCACTGCCCGGTACACCCCCGGCGGCTTGCGGAAGGAGGTGGCGCCGTTGTCCAGATAGATCATACCGTCAGCTCCTCCAGATTTCCGTCCGGGCGCTGGGCATAAATTTTGCGCAAGGGGACGCCGTTCTCCCGCAGAAGCTCCACCACTGGGATGATGTCTTCCGTTTTGATCCGCAGACTGTAGCCGCAGCCTTGCTGCTCCATCCACTTGGGCGTTCGCTGGAGGACGCACCGGTGGTTGTTCCGGTTCAGCAGCCGCTCGCCCCGCTGGGCAAACGTCACCGAGCGGAACGTGATGATAAAGATTCTCATAACGCAAAACCTCCCGGCACAATCTATGCCCGGGAGGTCGAAACCGTGCGTATTCCGGCGGCGAAAACGGGGCAGCCACGCAAGCAGCTGCCCCGCAAGATTATGGTTTGCTTTCGTTTTCCAGCGTGATGGTCGTAACGTAGTCCGGATTCGGGACGTAAAGGCGGTAGCTGGTTCCCGACAGCTCCATATAGTAATAGCTCCAGCCGGATTTGAATTTCAGTCCCACCGTGATGGACGGCTGATTCTGAGCGGCGGCAGGCAGGTTGTTCAGCACCAGACATTCCCCTTCCTCCGTGGTGTAGTCCCCCCGATCCGCGGGTTCATCCGCGCCATTCAGAAGGATGTGGTCGCCGACGTAGGGTTTCATCGGGATGACCACGCAGCACGAGCCCGTTTCCCCGAGAATTTCCCAGAATTCTTCGTATTCCCCGTCGGTGAGAAGCGCGCGCAGTTGGTCGTCCATGTAGATCTGGGAATCCCTGCGCAGGTCGTATTTCTTTGCGCACTCGCTTCTTCCCGCCAGACGCTGGTCATACTCCTCCCGCGTCCAGACGCCCGCTTCCAGATACTGGTCGACAGTGTCGTCCGTCAGACCGTACCTCTCGCACCAGAACTGATTGTCGGGTCTTTGCAGGATTTCCTGCTTCAGCGTATCCTCCGGCCTAAACCCTACCACCGTTTCCCCAGGCATGACCCCGGACAGGTCGTAGCCCAGCGCAATGGAATTCCCGTCATAGTAGCTCTGAAACAGCGTGAACTTGGTGTAGTCCGCTTCGGCAAATTCGACGGTTTCCGGTGTCTGGGACTGGGTCGCACTCTGCGCCGCTTCCAGAACCGGCTCATCCCGCGGCGTCGCCTTGGGCTGTGCGGCCGCAAAAATATTGGGTATCCACCCCGCTGCCGCGGCGGTCACGGTGAGCAGGCTGACGCAGATGGCCGCGGCCAGAATGTAGAGGATGGTTTTCCTCCCGGAAAAGTGCTTTTGTTTCATATCGGTTGCCTCCTGTGCGGCGGCGTCCACCATGTCCAGATACCTGTCATCGACATACTCCAACGCTCTGAAAAGGTTTTTTCCGTTCATACGTTGATTCCCTCCCTTTCCAGCTGCTTACGCAGCTTTTGCCGCAGGCAGCTCAAGCGGTACTTCACGTTCCGTTCCGTCAGGCCGAGCTTGTCCGCGATTTCGCTAATCGCCATGCTGTAGTAATAGCGGCTCAGGAACACGGCGCAGTCCTTCTTGTCCAGCTGGGACAGGAACCGGTTCACACTCCCCGCAGCCAGCTTTGCATCCACGGCGGCCTCCACGTCGGAGCGGGGGTCTGGCAGACAGGCGTCCAACTCCGACAGCAGGGTGATCATATGCACATCTCTGCATTTGGCGGTGATATAATCCAGTCGGTCAAAAGCCAGATTCCGGGCGATCCGGGACAGGAAATGCTTCAGCACTCTGGGAATTTCCGGTGGAATGGCATTCCATGCAGCCAGATACGTATCCGCCGCAATTTCCTCCGTATCCTCCCGGCAGCGCAGGATATTGTAGGCGATCCGATTTATGTAGCCGCCGTATTTCTTCGCCGTCTCGCCGATGGCTGCTTCCTGCCGGGACAGGTAAAGCGCGATGATCTGGGTATCTTCCATCAGGGCACCTCCTTGTGATGTGTAAGGCCTTACACCGCTATAGTAGGAAAACCGCGGCCTATGGACAAAGTTTTTCTGAGATGCAGAGAAAAAAGGCGTGACCCG
>HF988014.1:34930-65734 GCA_000434635.1 Firmicutes bacterium CAG:110
GTCACGCCTTTTCAAGTTCATTGTCTAACGGGAAATTACTCGTCGATCTCGGTAACGACACCGGAACCAACGGTACGGCCGCCTTCACGGATAGCGAAACGCAGGCCCTTCTCGATAGCGATGGGGGTGATCAGCTCAACGCTCATAACAACGTTGTCGCCGGGCATGCACATCTCAACGCCTTCGGGCAAGGAGATGATGCCGGTAACGTCGGTGGTACGGAAGTAGAACTGAGGACGATAGTTGTTGAAGAAGGGAGTATGACGGCCGCCTTCTTCCTTGGACAGGACGTAAACCTGACCCTTGAACTTGGTGTGAGGATGGATGGAGCCGGGCTTGCACAGAACCTGGCCTCTTTCGATGTTCTTCTTGTCGATACCACGCAGCAGAGCGCCGATGTTGTCGCCGGCTTCAGCGTAGTCCAGCAGCTTGTGGAACATCTCGATGTCGGTAACGACGGTAGCCAGCTTGTCCTCGCGCAGGCCGACGATCTCGACAGGCTCGTTCTTCTTGACAACGCCACGCTCCACACGACCGGTAGCAACGGTGCCACGGCCGGAGATGGTGAAGACGTCCTCAACGGGCATCAGGAAGGGCAGGTTGTCGTTACGCTCGGGAGTGGGGATATACTCGTCAACAGCGTCCATCAGCTCCTTGATGCAGGCATACTCGGGAGCGTCGGGATCCTTGGACTCGGAAACGAGAGCGTTCAGAGCGGAACCCTTGATGATGGGGGTGTCGTCGCCGGGGAAGCCATACTCGTTCAGGGTCTCGCGGACTTCCATCTCGACCAGCTCCAGCAGCTCCTCGTCGTCAACCTGATCGCACTTGTTCAGGAACACAACGATATAGCGAACGCCGACCTGACGGGCCAGCAGCAGGTGCTCACGGGTCTGAGCCATGGGGCCGTCGGTAGCAGCGATAACCAGAATAGCGCCGTCCATCTGAGCAGCACCGGTGATCATGTTCTTGATATAGTCAGCGTGACCCGGGCAGTCAACGTGAGCGTAGTGACGCTTGTCGGTCTCGTACTCAACGTGAGCGGTGTTGATCGTGATACCACGAGCCTTCTCCTCGGGAGCCTTGTCGATGGAAGCGTAGTCCTCGAACTGAGCCTGACCCTTCATAGCCAGATACTTGGTGATAGCGGCGGTCAGAGTGGTCTTGCCGTGGTCAACATGGCCGATAGTGCCGATGTTAACATGGGGCTTATTTCTTTCAAACTTCTGCTTTGCCATTTGAAATATTCCTCCTGTTATAATTGTTGATTGAATTTAATAAACAACTTTAGTCTGGGTGCTTCCGCACATCGTATACATCATACAACACTTTGCGGGGAAACACAAGAAAAATTTTTGAAAATTTACGTCAATTTCCTTTGGAAATCAGTCCTTGCCCCGGGACTTGACAATTTCCTCGGTCTTGGACTTGGGCAGCTCGGCGTTGTGGCTGGGCTCCATGGAGTAGTTGCCGCGTCCCTGCGTCTTGCTGCGCAGGTCGGTAGCGTAGCCGAACATCTCCGCCAGAGGCACGTTGGCGTCGATCTGGACAGAACCGGTACGGGTGATCTGACCCAGAATGTTGCCGCGGCGGGCGGTGATGTCGCCGATAACGGTACCCATATATTCGTCGGGCACATTGACGGAAACCTTCATGATGGGCTCCAGAATGACGGGGTCCGCCTTCTTGCAGGCTTCCTTGAACGCCATGGAACCGGCGATCTTAAAGGCCATTTCGGAGGAGTCGACCTCGTGGTAAGAGCCATCGTACAGGGTGACCTTCACGTCCACAACGGGGTAGCCGGCCAGAACACCAGCCTCCATCGCGCCCTGAATACCGGCGTCGACGGCGGGGATATACTCCTTGGGGATGGCGCCGCCAACAACGGCGTTGATGAACTCGTAACCCTTGCCGGGCTCGTTGGGCTCCACATGGATCTTGACGTGACCGTACTGGCCTTTACCGCCGGACTGACGGGCGTACTTGGTCTCCTGATCCACAGCCTTGCGGATGGTCTCCTTGTAGGAAACCTGAGGAGCACCCACGTTGGCCTCGACCTTGAACTCCCGCAGCAGACGGTCAACAATGATCTCCAGATGCAGCTCGCCCATGCCGGCGATGATGGTCTGACCGGTTTCCTTGTTGGTGTAGGTGCGGAAGGTGGGGTCTTCTTCAGCCAGCTTACTCAGGGCGATGCCCATCTTTTCCTGACCGGCCTTGGTCTTGGGCTCGATAGCGACCTCGATAACAGGCTCGGGGAAGACCATGGACTCCAGAATGATGGGGTGATCCTCGTCGCAGAGCGTGTCGCCGGTGGTGGTGTTCTTGACGCCGACCACGGCGGCGATGTCGCCGGCGTAGACCTTCTCAATGTCCTCACGGTGGTTGGCGTGCATCTGCAGGATACGGCCCATACGCTCGTTAACGCCCTTGGTACAGTTCAGCACAGTGGTGCCCTTCTCCAGCGTACCGGAGTACACGCGGAAGTAGCACAGCTTGCCCACGTAGGGGTCGGTAGCGATCTTGAAGGCCAGAGCGGAGAAGGGTGCATCGTCGGAAGCGGGACGGAAATCCTCTTCCTCGGTCTCGGGGTTGATGCCCCGGATGCCCTTCTTGTCCAGGGGGCTGGGCATATAGTCCACGACTGCGTCCAGCAGCTCCTGAACGCCCTTGTTCTTGTAGGACGTACCGCAGACGATAGGCACCATCTCGTTGTCGATGGTGGCTTTGCGGATGACGGCCTTGATCTTCTCGACGGGGATTTCCTCGCCTTCCAGATACATCATGGCCAGGTCGTCGTCCAGCGCGGTGACCGCATCCATCAGCTTCTCGTGGTACTCCTCGCAGATATCCACCATGTCTTCAGGGATATCCTCGACGCGGACGTCCTTGCCCAGCTCATCGTAGAAGACGTTGGCCTTCATGGTGAGCAGATCTACGTTGCCCTTGAAGAAGGTCTCGCTGCCGATGGGCAGCTGGATGGGCACGGCGTTGCACTTCAGGCGCTCGTGAATCATGTCCAGAACGCGGAAGAAGTCGGCGCCCATGATATCCATCTTGTTGACGTAGATCATGCGGGGAACCTTGTACTCGTCAGCCTGACGCCAAACGGTCTCGGTCTGGGGTTCCACACCGCCCTTGGCGCACAGAACGGTCACGGCGCCGTCCAGAACACGCAGGGAACGCTCCACCTCAACGGTGAAGTCCACGTGGCCCGGGGTGTCGATGATGTTCAGCCGGCAGCCCTTCCAGAAGCAGGTCGTTGCAGCGGAAGTGATGGTGATGCCGCGCTCCTGCTCCTGTGCCATCCAGTCCATGGTGGCGGAGCCGTCGTGGGTCTCACCGATCTTGTAGTTCTTACCGGTGTAGAACAGGATACGCTCGGTGGTGGTGGTTTTGCCGGCATCGATGTGTGCCATGATGCCGAAGTTTCTTGTATTCTCCAGAGAATACTGTCTAGGCATTGGTTTTCTCCTTTATTACCAGCGGAAATGGGCGAAGGCCTTGTTGGCTTCAGCCATCTTGTGGACGTCCTCACGCTTCTTAACGGAGGCGCCGGTATTGTTGGCAGCATCCATGATCTCGGCAGCCAGACGCTCCTTCATGGTGTTCTCGCTGCGGGCGCGGCTGTAGTTGGTGATCCAGCGCAGCCCCAGGGTCTGACGGCGGTCAGGGCGAACTTCGATAGGCACCTGATAGGTAGCGCCGCCGACACGGCGAGCCTTCAGCTCCACGGCGGGCATAATGTTTTCCATTGCCTGCTGGAACACTTCCAGGCCATTCTTGCCGGTCTTGTTCTCGACAATTTCAAATGCACCATACACGACCTTCTGGGCAACACCCTTCTTGCCGTCCAGCATGATGCTGTTGATGAGCTTGGTAACCAGAACGGAATTGTAATTGGGATCCGGAAGGACCTCTCTCTTGGGAACATTACCTCTTCTGGGCACTTTGCTTCCCTCCTTCATAATATAATGATTTCATCGGTACTCGAAAGTGTGACTTTCGTTGTGCCTGGCCAGAGGTTTCATCTATATAAAACCTTCTTGGCAAGGCGAAGCCTTGCGAACGGGCTTGGAAAAGTCAGATTGGTTCGGCGGAAAGAAAATTACTTCTTCTTACCGGCCTTGGGGCGCTTCGCGCCGTACTTGGAGCGGGACTGCATCCGGTTCTGCACGCCCTGGGTATCCAGAGTGCCGCGGATGATGTGGTAACGAACGCCGGGCAGGTCCTTGACACGGCCGCCGCGGATCAGCACCACGGAGTGCTCCTGCAGGTTATGGCCGACACCGGGAATGTAAGCGGAAACTTCCATACCGTTGGTCAGACGCACACGGGCGATCTTACGCAGAGCGGAGTTCGGCTTCTTGGGGGTGGTGGTACGAACAGCAGTGCACACGCCGCGCTTCTGGGGGGAAGGCAGATTCGTCGCCTTGTTCTCCAGAGTGTTCAGACCTCTCTGCAGAGCAGGAGCGGTGGACTTGTAGGTAGCCTGCTGACGGCCATTTCTTACGAGCTGATTAAAAGTAGGCATCTATTTTCTCCTTTCTTTTGTTCTCGCCATTTTGGCGGGTCTTATATTCTACGGACGGTCGTCCGATAGAACCAGAATCAATCCACGACGGCGGCAGCCGCCGCGCCCACCTCGATACCGCAGGCACGGCCAAGCACGGCCATACTGGGAACCCAGGCAGTCTGGACTTCCTTCGACCGGCACAGCAGCACGATGGGCTCTATGACGGCAGGATCGGCATTTTCAGCCAGAAAAACATACCTGGCGCGGCCTGCCTCCACAGCTTTTTTTAGCTGCTTTGCGCCGACCACCGTCTTAACGCCGGTAAGGTCTGGCACATTGCCGCACTCGGGTATTCTACTTTCCTTTTTTGTATCCATACAAGATGATATTATACGCATTTTTTCAGGATTGTCAACAAATTTTCCAGATTTTTTTCGTTGTCCCTTTTCTGCAAATTGGTGAATCCGCTCATTTTATCGTAATTTGCGGTTCACCGCTTGCAATTCCCCCACCGTCTTATTACAATTGCGTCAAAACTATGTCAGAGGTGAGCCAATATGAAAGATGATTTCCCCAGGTATACGCTGCGTATTCCCCAGATTCTGCTGGACAAGATTGGATATATTGCCGAATACGAGGGTCGAACCAAAAATAAGGAAATTGAACAGCTGATAAAGAAGCGCATTGCGGAATTTGAAGCCGAACACGGCGTCATAGACGAAGACGCCCCCGCATCCGACTGACGCGAGGGTCATTTTAACGCTCTCAGCATTGCAAATCCGGCCGCCGCCCTTTCGGGCAGCGGCCGGATTGTTTATTATCAGTTCAGTGCGTTCTCGATCATTTCCTCGGGGATTCTGGCTTCGGGGGTCGCGCCGGGCTGATAGTCCCGGTAGGCCATCAGGCCCGAACCGGCGGGGATCAGCTTGCCGATCAGCACGTTCTCCTTCAGACCTACCAGATGGTCTACCTTGCCCTTGATGGCGGCATCGGTAAGCACCTTGGTCGTCTCCTGGAAGGAAGCGGCGGACAGGAAGGAGTCGGTGGCCAGAGCCGCTTTGGTGATGCCCAGCAGCATGGCGCTGGCAGTGGCGGGACGCAGCTCGGTCTCGCCGGCGTCAATGCGGCGCTGAATTTCGGCGTTGGCATCCTCAAACTCGAAGTTGTCGATGGCGCTGCCGGTGAGCAGCGCGGTATCGCCGGGATCCTCCACACGCACCTTGCGCATCATCTGACGGATGATGACCTCGATGTGCTTGTCGTTGATCTCAACGCCCTGCTGACGGTACACCGCCTGGACGGACTGCACCAGATAATCCTGCACAGCCTCCACGCCGGAGATACGCAGGACGTCCTGGGGATACAGCGCGCCGTCGGTGATGGGCTGACCCTTTTCCACGACCTTGCCGTGGGCGACCTTCAGTCCCACGGAGTAAGGCACCTGATACACCTTCACCTCGCCGTCGTCGGCGGTCACGGTGATGTTACGCAGGGCGGTGCGGTGGGTCTCGTCCACGCTCACCACGCCGGTGATCTCGGAGATCTGCGCCATCTTCTTGGGACGGCGGGCCTCAAACAGTTCTTCGACTCGGGGCAGACCCTGAGTGATATCGTCACCCGCGACGCCGCCGGAGTGGAAGGTACGCATGGTCAGCTGGGTACCGGGTTCGCCGATGGACTGAGCGGCAATGATGCCGACGGCCTCACCAAGATCGACCTCCTTGGAGGTGGCCAGGTTCATGCCGTAGCACTTGGCGCACACGCCCACCCGGGCGCGGCAGCCCAGAATGGTGCGGATATAGATCTTGTTGATGCCGTGCTGCTCGAACTTCTCCGCGTCCTCGGGCATCATCATGACGTCCTTGGAGTGCAGCAGCTCGCCGGTCTGGGGATCGACCACATCGTGGACGGGATAACGGCCGCGGATGCGGTTGCCGAAGGTATCGATCACGTCGCCGTTCTTGTCGTACACCGCGCCGACCCAGATGCCGTTGGTGGTGCCGCAGTTGTGCTCCCGGATGATGACGTCCTGAGAAACGTCCACCATTCGACGGGTCAGGTAACCGGAGTCAGCGGTACGCAGAGCGGTATCGGTCATGCCCTTACGGGCGCCTCTGGAGGAGATGAAGTATTCCAGAACGGACAGGCCTTCACGGAAGTTCGCCTTAACGGGAATTTCGATGGTACGGCCTGCGGTATCGGCCATCAGGCCGCGCATACCGGCCAGCTGACGAATCTGTGCCATGGAACCACGAGCGCCGGAGTCGGCCATCATGTAGATGGGGTTGAACTCGTCCATGCTGCCCTGCAGGGCGTTGGTGACGTCCGCGGTGGTCTTTTCCCACTGCTGAACCACCAGACGGTAGCGCTCGTCGTTGGTGATATAGCCCTGACGGTAGAAGTGCTCGATCTCCACGACCTTCTTCTCCGCGGAATGCACCATCTCGTACTTGACGCTGGGAACCACCATGTCCGCGATGGACACGGAGATAGCACCCTTGGTGGAATACTTGTAGCCCAGAGCCTTGATGCGGTCCAGCATCTCGGTGGCGATGGTGAAGCCGTGGCGGCGGATGCACTTGTCGATGATCTTGCCCAGCTGCTTCTTGCCGACAAGGAAGCTGACCTCCAGATCGAACTCATGGCCGGGGACGGTGCGGTCAACGAAGCCCAGATCCTGCGGGATCGGCTCGTTGTAGATCAGACGGCCGACGGTGGCGTCGATGATGCGGTAGCGCATCTCGCCGTCGATCTTCTTGCCGTAGCGCACCCGGATCGGCGCGTGCAGACCCACGGTGCCGGCAGCGTAGGCGGCAATGGCCTCGTTGACGGAGGAATAATTGTGAATGGGGCGGAACTTGGCAATGGCCTTGCCCGCGGTCTTGGCGGCCTTGTTGGCGGCGACGAACTCGTCCGCGTCCACGATCTCGTTGACGGGGAAGTCGGTATCGCCGGGGTCGGTGACGAACACGGTCTCCGCGCCCTTCTCGGCCTTGCCCAGACGGGTGTAGGTCAGATAGTACGCGCCAAGGATCATATCCTGCGTCGGCACGGTGACGGGCTTGCCGTCCTGAGGACGCAGCAGGTTGTTGGCGGACAGCATCAGCATTCTGGCCTCAGCCTGCGCCTCGGGAGACAGGGGTACGTGAATGGCCATCTGGTCGCCGTCGAAGTCGGCGTTGAAGGCGGTGCAGCACAGAGGATGCAGCTTCAGGGCGCGGCCTTCCACCAGAATCGGCTCGAAAGCCTGAATGCCCAGACGGTGCAGGGTAGGCGCACGGTTCAGCATGACCGGGCGGTCCTTGATGATCTCGTCCAGAGCGTCCCAGACCTCGGTCTTGCCCTTGTCGATCATCTTCTTGGCGGACTTGATGTTGTTGGCCAGACCGTCGGAGACCAGCTTCTTCATAACGAAGGGGCGGAACAGCTCGATGGCCATCTCCTTGGGCACGCCGCACTGATACAGCTTCAGCTCAGGGCCGACGACGATAACGCTGCGTCCGGAGTAGTCAACACGCTTGCCGAGCAAGTTCTGACGGAAGCGGCCCTGCTTGCCCTTGAGCATGTCGGACAGAGACTTCAGCGCCCGGTTGTTGGCGCCGGTGACGGCGCGGCCGCGGCGACCGTTGTCGATCAAGGCGTCCACGGCCTCCTGGAGCATCCGCTTCTCGTTGCGGATGATGATGTCGGGGGCGTGGAGCTGCACCAGCCGCTTCAGACGGTTGTTCCGGTTGATAACACGGCGGTACAGATCGTTCAGATCAGAGGTGGCGAACCGGCCGCCGTCCAGCTGGATCATGGGACGGATGTCGGGGGGAATGACGGGCAGCACATCCATGATCATCCAGCTGGGCTTGTTGCCGGATTCCCGGAAGGCTTCCACAACCTCCAGCCGCTTGACGATCCGCAGCTTCTTCTGGGAGGAAGCGGTTTTCAGCTCCTCACGAAGCTGATGGCTCAGCTGATCCAGATCGATCTGCTCCAACAGCGCCTTGACGGCTTCCGCGCCCATACCGGCCTTGAAGTCGTCCTCGTACTTTTCCCGCATGTCCCGGTATTCCTTCTCGGTGAGCACCTGATTCAGCGCCAGAGGTGCATCGCCGGGGTCGGTGACGATATAGGCGGCGAAGTACAGGACTTTCTCCAGCACCTTGGGGGAGATGTCCAGAATCAGGCCCATCCGGGAGGGAATGCCCTTGAAATACCAGATGTGGCTGCAGGGGGCGGCCAGCTCAATGTGGCCCATGCGCTCCCGGCGCACCTTGGCCTTGGTGACTTCCACGCCGCAGCGGTCGCAGATCTTGCCCTTGTACTTGATTTTCTTATATTTACCGCAGTGGCACTCCCAGTCCTTGGTCGGTCCGAAGATCCGCTCGCAGTACAGGCCGTCCCGCTCGGGCTTCAGGGTACGATAGTTGATGGTCTCAGGCTTCTTCACTTCGCCATAGGACCACTGCCGGATCATCTCCGGCGAAGCAATGCCGATTTTAATGGCATCAAAGGTGGCATCTGCCATGTTTCAGCCTCCTTAATCTTCGTAGCTATCGGTGTCGGACTCCTCCGCATCACCGAACACATCCAAAATACTCTCCGGGCTGTCCTCGTCGATCACGAAGCCCGCGTCCAGCACCTCGTCGGTGGAGCCGACCACCACCTCATTGTCGGTGTCGGAGCTGTAGACCACATCATCGTCGTCATCGTCGTCCTTCAGCTCGATCTCGTTGCCGTTCTCGTCCAGCACGCGGATGTCCAGACACAGCGCCTGCAGTTCCTTGACCAGAACCTTGAAGGATTCCGGCACGCCGGGCTTGGGAATGTTCGCGCCCTTGACGATGGCCTCGTAGGTCTTGACACGACCGGTGACGTCGTCGGACTTGACGGTCAGGATCTCCTGCAGGGTATAGGCGGCGCCGTAGGCTTCCAGCGCCCAGACTTCCATTTCGCCGAAACGCTGGCCGCCGAACTGCGCCTTGCCGCCCAGAGGCTGCTGGGTGACCAGTGCGTAGGGGCCGGTGGAACGGGCGTGGATCTTATCGTCAACCAGATGATGGAGCTTGAGGTAGTAGGGATAGCCGACGGTGACCAGATTGTCGAAGGGTTCGCCGGTACGGCCGTCGTACAGAACGGTCTTGCCGTCCTCCCGCAGGCCCGCCAGCTTCAGGGTGTCCCGGATGTCCTTCTCGTTGGCGCCGTCGAACACGGGGGTGGCGACCTTCCAGCCCAGCGCCTTGGCGGCGTAGCCCAGATGGACTTCCAGAACCTGTCCGATGTTCATACGGGAAGGCACACCCAGAGGATTCAGCACGATGTCCAGCGGGGTGCCGTCGGGCAGGAAGGGCATATCCTCTTCCGGCAGGACGCGGGAAACGACGCCCTTGTTGCCGTGACGGCCGGCCATCTTATCGCCCACGGAGATCTTTCTCTTCTGGGCGATATATACCCGGACGGACTTGGTGACGCCGGGGGCAAGCTCGTCGGAATTTTCCTTGGTGAAGACCTTGACGTCCACCACGATACCGCTTTCGCCATGGGGAACCTTCAAAGAGGTATCCCGGACTTCTCTTGCCTTCTCGCCGAAGATGGCTCTCAGCAGCCGCTCCTCGGGGGTCAGCTCGGTCTCGCCCTTGGGGGTGACCTTACCAACCAGATAATCACCGGCGTGAACCTCCGCGCCCACGCGGATGATGCCGTTTTCGTCCAGATCCTTCAGGGTATCCTCGCCCACGTTGGGGATGTCCCGGGTGATCTCCTCGGGGCCAAGCTTGGTGTCACGGGCTTCGGTCTCATGCTCCTCGATGTGGATGGAGGTGAAGACGTCCTCCCGCACCAGACGTTCGTTCAGCAGAATGGCGTCCTCGTAATTGTAGCCTTCCCAGGTAACGAAGCCGATGAGCACGTTCTTGCCCAGAGCCACCTCGCCGCCGGAGCAGCTGGGGCCGTCGGCAATGATCTGCTGGGTGTCCACCCGCTCGCCAACCACCACGATGGGACGCTGGTTGATGCAGGTGCCGGCATTGCTCCGGGCGAACTTGGTCAGATGGTAGGTCTGTACGTCGCCGTCGTCATACTTGACGGTGATGTCGGTAGCGGAAACGGCGGTAACAGTGCCCGGCTTCTCCGCCTTGATGCAGACCTCGGAGTCCACGGCGGCCTTATGCTCGATGCCGGTAGCAACGATGGGCGGCTCGGTGGTCAGCAGAGGCACGGCCTGACGCTGCATGTTTGCGCCCATCAGGGCACGGTTGGCGTCGTCGTTCTGCAGGAAGGGAATGAAGGAGGTGGCGATGGAGATCATCATTCTGGGGGACACGTCGATATAATCGATGACGCCCCGATCCACTTCGATGATCTCGTTGCGGTGACGGCAGGTGATACGGGCGTTGGCAAGGCAGCCGTTTTCGTCCAGAGGCTCGCTCGCCTGACCGATGTAGTAGTCGTCCTCCACGTCGGCGGTCATATACTCCACGTCCTTGGTGACGAAGCCGGTGGCCTTGTCCACCTTGCGGTAAGGCGCTTCCACGAAGCCGTACTCGTTGATCCGGGCAAAGGTCGCCAGATAGTTGATCAGGCCGATGTTGGGGCCTTCAGGGGTCTCGATGGGGCACATACGGCCATAGTGGGTGTAGTGAATATCACGCACGTCGAAGGACGCCCGGTCACGGCTCAGACCGCCGGGGCCGAGAGCGGACAGACGGCGCTTGTGGGTCAGCTCGGCCAGAGGGTTATTCTGATCCATGAACTGAGACAGCGGAGAGGAGCCGAAGAACTCCTTGATCACCGCAGTGACAGGCCGGATGTTGATCAGGCTCTGGGGGGTGACGGCATCCAGATCCTGAACGGTCATGCGCTCCCGGATGACTCTGTCCAGGCGGGAGAAGCCGATGCGGAACTGGTTCTGCAGCAGCTCGCCCACGCAGCGCAGACGGCGGTTGCCCAGATGGTCGATGTCGTCAGGGGTGCCGACGCCCATGGCCACGCAGTTCAGGTAGTTGATGGAAGCCATGATATCGTCCACAATGATGTGCTTGGGGATCAGGTCGTCCATCCGGTCGGCGATGGCTTCCTTCCAGCCGTCGGCGGGAACGGTCTCCAGCATTTCCTTCAGAACCGGGAAATGCACCTTCTCCCGGACGCCGTACGCCTTGGGGTCGAAGTCCACGAAGGCGTCCATCCAGACCATGTTGTTGGAGAACACCTTGACGTTGGTGTCGCCGACCTTGATGACAGCCTCGTTGACGCCCTTGCGGCTCAGCTCGTGAGCCTGCGCGCGGGAGATGAACTCGCCGGGCATGACCAGAATCTCGCCGGTCATGGGGTCGGTGATGGGCTCGGCCGCTTCCTGACCGGACAGGCGGCTCCAAATGTCCATCTTCTTATTGAACTTATACCGGCCGACGGTGCTCACATCGTAGCGGTGAGCGTCGAACAGCAGCCCTTCCAGATGGGCAGTGGCGGTCTCCACCGTGGGAGGCTCACCGGGACGCAGACGGCGGTAGATTTCCAGCAGGGACTCCTCCCGGGTCTTGCAGGGATCCTTGTCGATGGTCGCGAGGATACGGGCGTCCTCGCCGAACATCTGTTTGATCTGCTCATCGGTCTGCACGCCCAGAGCGCGGATCAGGCAGGTGATGGGCAGCTTGCGGTTCTTGTCGATTCGCACCCAGAATACATTGGCGTTGTCCGTCTCATATTCCAGCCAGGCGCCGCGGTAAGGAATGACCGTGGCGGTGTAGGTGTGCTGATCGGCCTTGTCCACCTCGTGGCCGTAGTACATGCCGGGGCTGCGGACGATCTGGGAAATAATGACACGCTCTGCGCCGTTGATGACAAAGGTGCCGCCATTGGTCATCACAGGGAAATCGCCCATGAAGATTTCCTGTTCCTTGATTTCGTCGGTCTCGGTGTTGCGCAGGCGCACCCGCACCTTGATGGGCTTGGCGTAGGTAGCGTCCCGCTCTTTGCACTCCTCGATGGTGTACTTGGGCTTGTCTTCCATGGTGTAGTCCAGGAAGCTCAGCTCCAGCTTGCCGGAGAAGTCGGTAATGGTACCTACGTCCTTGAAGACTTCCCGCAGGCCGGTTTCCAGGAACCACTGGTAGGAGTCCTTCTGGATCTTCAGCATGTTGGGGATCTCCAGGATCTCTTCATACTTCGCGTAGGATTTACGCATGGTCTTGCCGTACATAACGTCCTTGACCATTGCCATATGGATCATCACAGCCTTTCTTTCGGATTGTGTTGCTTATTTAATACGCTCGGAGCCGTTGTCAATTTTGCCGAACTTGGTACTTGACACGGCCCGATTCCTGTGCTAAAATGTCCATGTTGGGATAGGTTCGCGTAAATGGGCATAGTACCACAGTATGGACTTCCAGTCTACCACATTGCCCAACTTTTGTCAATGAATATTTTCCACAATTCCGGGGCTTGCGCCTCGTTTTTTTGCGCCTATTTTGCCGAAAATCCCCTATACCTTCCATAGAAATCCCGGACTCTACGCTCCGTGTGTGTACGTTTTCCCTTCCCTCCCGTAAAATGAAGCCCGGAAAGGAGGCTCCCATGAATCAAATTCAGATCGGCAGATTCATTGCCGCGTCCAGAAAAGCCCGGAACCTGACCCAGAGGCAGCTGGCAGACAAACTTGGCATCAGCGACAAGACCGTATCCAAATGGGAATGCGGCAAAGGACTGCCCGAGGTCAGCCTGATGCTCCCCCTGTGCGCTTCTCTGGGCATCACCGTCAACGACCTTCTCTCCGGGGAACGGGTCAGCGGCACCAACTATCAGAAGAAGGCGGAGAAAAACATGATGGATTTAATGAAGGAAAACGAAGAAAACAAGCGGTGGATGCTCCTGTCCGTCATCTGCGCCGTCATCACGGTCATTGCGGTATGCGCCCTGGTCGTGATCGCGGCCTGTCTGGAAATGCCCGCAGCCGTCCGGGTTGCGCTGCTCCTATTCACCGCCGCGGTCGCGGCCACCGGTATCGGCGCGGCCGCCGTGCTGGATGTGAAGGCCGGGTATTACCAATGCCCCCACTGCCACGCGGTCTTTGTCCCCACCATGGCGCAGTACGTAAAGGGTCTGCACACCCTCACCCGCCGCCGTCTGACCTGCCCCGACTGCGGAAGAACCTCCATGTGCCGCCACCGCATTGTCCGGTGAGGGCAGTGTTGACATTCCCAGGGATTCCGCCTATAATAGATCTTGCGCAGTCGGCGAAAAGGAAGGACATATCCCATGAAAGAAAACAGAAAGCTGCTGAAAGAAGTCCTCAAGGATATCCGCCATGACATGTCGGACGAGGAAGTGCTGAATCTGCTGGCGGACAGCAAGATATCCGTCAACCCCTCAGCGGAAAAGTACACCCTCGGCCAGCGGGCAGCGGACGCCATTGCCAGATTTGCGGGGAGCTGGGCGTTTATTTTTTCCTTTACCGGGCTTCTGGTATTGTGGATGATCGTCAACACCCTGCTGGCGGCCAAGGCGTTTGACCACTTCCCGTTTATTCTGCTGAACCTGGTGCTGTCCTGCATAGCGGCCATTCAGGCGCCGCTCATCATGATGAGCCAGAACCGGCAGGAGGAAAAAGACCGCCGCCGCGCGGAAAACGACTACAAGGTCAACCTCAAAACGGAAATCATGATCGAGGACATCTACGACAAGGTCAACGCCATCCTCGCCAAGCAGTCGGAGCTGGAAAAGCAGCTGCAAAAGCAGGCCGGAGAGAAAAACGAATCCGGCGCTGATATAAATTCCTGATCGCGGTATCGAACCTCCGCCCCTTTACCCTGATTCAAAACGGGAGAACCCGCCGGAAATGCGGATTCTCCCATTTTCATTATGTTATTATATTGTCTCCGCCGCCGTTACAGTGCGGAATAGCCGAAGCTGTTGACCAGAGCGTCCAGCTTCTGACCCGCCTTGCAGTAGGGGCAGTCCCGGTAGTCGTAGCTGGCGTAGCCGGGCAGGTCTTTGATGGTGTAGACGCTGCGCACGGGGTGGCCCGCCACTTCCTCCACAGCGCTGTAGATCGCGGCGACACCCGCCACATGGCCGCCGTAATAGCCGATGGCTTCAAGGGAACGCTTGGCCGTAAAGCCGGTGGTGACGGAGGCCATCAGCACCAGAACGTGCTTGCCGGTGATCATCTTGCGGGTATTGTCCCGGAAAATGATCTGGGAGTTGGCGTTGTATTCCGGCTCCAGAACGTAGATGGTCTGGTGGGCGTTGATGGTCTGGAAGCCGCTTTTCGTCAGCTCCTCGGCCAGACACGTACCCAGCACCGCGGTGCCGTCCAGACACAGAATGGTATCCACCGGAGTGTCGTTGATGAAGTGGGACACCAGCTGATGGGCGCTGTCCTTGGCCTCGCTCAGGCGGGTCTTCTGGTAGGTGATGTCCACGAAGTAATTGATGTGGGAGTGATTGGTGGCAAAATGTCCCCGGGCGATGCGAAGCGGTGCGTTGCCCCTGCGGATGGGCAGATTCATCAATGTGATCATAGCAGTTACCTCCGGTTAAAAATAAAATAAAAAGCGTCTTTCTTTTGTCCGGCAGAAGCGTTTTCGCCGGACACCTGAAAAACGCTTTTTTTCATTATAACCCGATGCCGCAAAAAAGGCAAGGGCAAACCGCCCCTGCCCCTGCCAAATTTTACCTGCCAAACTTAGGCATGTTGCGCAAACGCAGCGCCTTTTCCTGCCTGTAGAACTGATGGCCGATGATCCTGCACATTTTCCCCGTGCGGATCATCCAGTCCACCTTCCCGAAGCTCGCCCACATCACGTTGTCCGTCTCCCCGGGCTGCAAAACGATGCTTTTCAGGGGGATACGCCGGAACAGGCAGTAGTGGTCATAGAAGATGTTGCGCTCCCGGTCGCTGTCCAGTAGCTCAAATTCCTCCGGCTCCGCCTGAATGCCCGTCTCCTCGTACAGCTCCCGGGCGATGGCCTGACGGCTGGTCTCCCCCGCCTTCACCGCGCCGCCGGAATTTTCCCATGTTCCGGCGAAGCTCTTTTCCCGGGCGCGGCGGGTCAGAAGCAGATGTCCCCGGCCGTCGTAGACCCAGACGCAGACCACGAGGCCGTACTCTCCCGGCTTCCAGGGCGTTCCCCGCCTGTGCAGCTTCCCCGTCAGGTTCCGGTTCTCGTCGTAGATATCGTTCAGCTCCATCCGCCGCCACCTCCTTTTTTTCACGTCCGTATCATAGTTTAACACAGGAGTGAAAAAAAGGCAATGAAGAAACGGTTCATTTTCCCTTTTCCTATTGTATCTTCCGAAAAAATGTGGTAGACTGAATTGGATTATCCTATTTATCGTGTTTTGGAGGCCGTATGCGTTTTCATTTTCCCCCATAGTCCCCCTCCCCTGCAACTAAAAAACGATATTCTGGAGGGAACACTATGTCTCAATTAACCGAAGAAATCAGCCGGCGGCGTACCTTTGCCATCATTTCTCACCCCGACGCCGGTAAAACCACCCTGACCGAAAAATTCCTGCTCTACGGCGGCGCCATCGCTCAGGCAGGCGTGGTCAAGGGCAAGAAAAACTCCCGCGCCGCCACCTCCGACTGGATGGAGATCGAAAAGCAGCGCGGCATTTCCGTCACGTCCTCCGTGATGCAGTTTCAGTACAACGGCTTCTGCATCAACATTCTGGACACCCCCGGCCATCAGGACTTCTCCGAGGATACCTACCGCACCCTCATGGCCGCCGACTCCGCCGTCATGGTCATCGACGGCGCCAAGGGCGTGGAGCCTCAGACCCGGAAGCTGTTCAAGGTCTGCGCCATGCGCCACATTCCCATTTTCACCTTCGTGAACAAGATGGACCGGGAGGCCAAGGACCCCTTCGATCTTCTGGACGAGGTGGAGCGGGAGCTGGGCATCGAGACCTACGCCATGAACTGGCCCATCGGCTCCGGCAAGGATTTTCAGGGCGTTTACGACCGGGAGAAGGCCGAGCTGCTGTTCTTCTCCGGCATCTCCGGAAAAAAGCGGGCGGACAAACTGGAAATCGATCTGTACAACCCGCAGGTTGCCCAGCTGCTGGACAGCGAGGAAAAGCACCGGCAGCTCATCGACGACGTAGAGCTTCTGTCCGCCGGACGGGAAATGGATATGCAGGCCGTCCGGGACGGGCAGCTGTCGCCTGTGTTCTTCGGCTCCGCGCTGACCAATTTCGGCATTGAGCCGTTTCTGGAAGCGTTCCTGAAGCTGACGCCGCCTCCCCTCGCGCGCACCGCCGACTGCGGCGTGATCGACCCCTTCAGCCCGGATTTCTCCGCCTTCGTCTTCAAGATTCAGGCGAACATGAACAAGGCGCACCGGGACCGTCTGGCCTTCATGCGCATCTGCTCCGGCAAGTTCCAGCGGGACGCGGAATATTTCCACGTTCAGGGCAATAAGAAAATGCGTCTTTCCCAGCCACAGCAGCTGATGGCCGCCGAGCGGGAGATCGTGGACGAAGCCTACGCCGGGGACGTTATCGGCGTGTTTGACCCGGGCATTTTCTCCATCGGCGATACCATCACCGTTCCGGGGAAGAAGTTCAAATATTCCGGCATCCCCACCTTTGCCCCCGAGCATTTCTGCCGGGTATCCGCCAAGGATTCCATGAAGCGCAAGCAGTTCGTCAAGGGCACCGAGCAGATCGCGCAGGAGGGCGCCATCCAGATCTTCAAAGTCCCCGGCTCCGGCTTTGAGGAGGTCATCGTGGGCGTCGTGGGTACGCTGCAATTTGACGTGTTCCAGTACCGCATGAAAAACGAGTACGGCGTGGATCTGCGGATGGATATGCTGCCCTACGAGGAGATCCGTCTCATCGACGAATACCCCGGCGACCTGACCGACCTGAATCTCGGCTCCGACGCGGAGCTTCTGGAGGACTATCGCGGCCGCAGTCTGCTGGTATTCTCCAGCTTCTGGGCGATCGACTTCACCTGCCGCCGCAACCCCGGTCTGAAGGTCTCGGAAATTGTGGTGGCCGAGGGCTAAAATCCGCACCTTACGTTGGGAGGGAATGGTGTGAAACCGTGGCAGCATTTCAAAACCATAACCAAGCACCGCTGGCTGGTGATGCTGGGCTGCTTTCGGGTGGGGCTGTACCGTCAGGGGCTGACCCACGACCTGAGCAAATACTCCCCCACGGAATTCTGGACGGGGGCGCGGTACTATCAGGGCAACCGCAGTCCCAACGCCGCCGAGCGGGAGGACAAGGGCTACAGCGAGGCGTGGATGCACCACAAGGGGCGCAACCGCCACCACTACGAATACTGGACGGACATGAACCGGGAGACGAAGTGCTACGAGCCTGTCCCCATGCCCCGGCGGTACTTTGTGGAGATGGTGATGGATCGCCGTGCGGCCTGCATGACCTATCAGGGCAAAGCCTACCGGGACGATTCCGCCCTGCAATACTTTGAGCGCAGCCGGGAAAAGGATTTGATGCACCCGGAGACCAGCCGCCAGCTCCGCTTCATTCTGGGGATGCTGGCCGAGAAGGGCGAAGCGGAGACCTTCTCCTATCTGCGCAGGTCTGTGCTGAAAGGAAAGCCCTTCCCATGGGAGGAGGCGCAGGACAGCCTTATGCACAAATAAAAAGAAAACAGGAGCTGACCGGCGTTACCGTCCGGTTGGCTCCTGTTTATTGCATTTTCCACGCGATCATACTATTTCTCGATAAAATGGTTAACACCATTTTATCCTGCGAATCCTTCGCAGGCCGCCGGCGGCGGCGAGAAATGTATGGACTTACGTTTTTTGCGGCTACGCCGCTGGCTGCTGAAACAGCAGCCGAATAAAACGGTTTTTAACCGTTTTATTGAAAACTAGTATCAGCCATGGTGCGCCCTAATGATACGCTGCGTCGGCACTGTCCGGGTTTGGACGCCAGCCTTCCATAAGTTCATCGTTCTCCATGATAAACGGGCGCGCCGTGCTCTGTCCCCAGGAGACATCGTACTTGCCCATGAGATAATCGCTCAGTTCCGTGCGATCAGCAAAACGCAGCAGCCGGTACGGCTCCTGAAAGGCAACCTTTTCTACAAAGTACAGCGTCCCGTCATCCGCCGTCAGAAGCACCCCGACATGCCCGACAAACAGGATGGATTCCTCCTCGGTAGGCTTATCGTGGAAGAACACCGTGATGAGGCGGATTCTTTCGTTCTCCCGGAACGAAATCCCCCTGGATTTCCATTCCTCCCGCACAGCCTGCACATGGCGCTGAACATCCGTGGTGTCCTCCGCCCTCATGGCGGAATACAGGGCGCGGAAATCGGTCAGACTGCTTCCCCCCAGCGCCTCCGGGTCAGTCCTAAGCGTTTCCTCGTCCATGAACAGCACATCTTCGCCCGCAGCATCCACAGGGGTGCTGTCTCCTGCGGACAGGAAGTCACCGAACAGTTCCATTGCGGTTATCCGGCAGTTATAGCCCGGAAAATTGCCGTTCTTTGCCATCCACGCATCCTGCATCTCATATGGGTCATATTTTGTGTCCAGCGGTTTTGCCTTTTCAAAACCCGCCGTCAGCCATTCCTCCCGCACGCTTTCATTGAAGCTGTCTACACGGTTGAAGAAGCCCTGAATGCGGTTTCCTGACACCCCGGCGCCGGAAAGCATATCTTCCAGAAGCTTCTGTGATACGCTGTCGTTGAGGTTCGTGTACTCGATTTTATCCAATGCCGGACGCTCATCCGGCGAATCCGTATCCGCGCCGCAGCCCGCGAATGCGGAAGCGATAAGAATAGCACATATTGCCAGCATGATCTGCCGAAATGATTTCATAATCTGCTCCATCCTTCCTTTGACCATCCATCCTTTTGCAAAGCCTATTATACCACTCAGGCATAAAATCTATGCTAAGGGAGAGGCCTTTGGGGCGATTGGAACAGCGAAAGGCTGGCTTTTACTACCCGGCTGACAAAACGGATCATTTCCTCTTTGCTGTACTTGTCGTAACCCTCCACGACGACGTGCATCAAACCGTTTGACAGATGGGTATACATCATTTCCAGTTCTGTCTCACTGGCTCCGGGCAGCTCTTTCCGCCAGTAGGCAATGCTGCCCTTCTTGGCCAAGGCAATCATCCGCATGAGAACCGTGGAGTTTGTATTCCCCAGAATCAGAACCCGGCAGGCTGCCTGATTCTGATCGACCATATCGTAGATCGCTTCGATCAGAGCCGTCACGTCAAACGAATTGACATAGCGAAGGGATTCCTCAAATGCATCGATAAGCTCGTTCTCGATGCTCTCCATCAGGGCAAAACAATCGCTGTAATGGGCATAGAAGGTGGCACGGTTCAGCTGCGCCAGCGCGCAAACCTCCTTCACCGTGATTCTGTTTACAGGTTTTTCCTTCAGCAGCTTCAGAAAGGACTGCTTGAGCACCATTTGCGTATAGCGTTTTCTTGCATCCATCTTCTCCATATAGAGCCCCTCCAAAAAAAGTTTACAAAGATTATCAACACTTGGGCAGACGGTGTTGCTTTTCTTTCAGCCGTATGGCAAGTGCTGATTGTTTCCGTCTTTCCCCTCAAGTATACTGTACTTGTGAAAGATAATCAACACTTGTATGCTTATTGGGAGGAGGCTTTTTGAATGTTTGATCAATATCTTATTACAGGTGCTACCGGCTTCCTCGGTAGGGCTGTTGCAGAGGAGCTGGTGCGCCGCAGAGCGCAAGTGCATGCGCTTGTACTGCATAATGACCCCTATATCCATTTGCTCCCCAAAGAAGTCCATACCGTCGTCGGTGATGTGTGCGTGAAAAACTCGCTGGCAGACTTCTTTGCGGATGCCGGCAGCCGTACCTGTGTGATTCACTGCGCCGGTGTCATCTCCGTCGCGTCCAGACCCGGTTCGAAGCTCTATCAGGTCAATGTAGGTGGAACATGGCGGGTTCTCCGGCAATGTATGAAGCGCAATGTGGGAAGGCTGATCCATGTCAGCTCTGTCCATGCCATACCGGAAAAGCCAAAGGGCTGCACCATTACTGAGGATTGCGAATTTTCTCCGGGGCTTGTGGACGGAGATTACGCCAAGAGCAAGGCGACTGCAACAGAGCTGGTCTTCGATGCGGCGAAGCGCGGGCTGAATGCCAGTATTGTCTTTCCCTCCGGCATCATCGGGCCGGGCGACATACAGGGCGGGAGCTTCACCTCAATGGCGAAGTCTTTCCTCTCCGGAAAGCTGCCCTTTGCCGTTCGCGGCGGATATGACTTCGTGGATGTGCGGGATGTGGCAGAAGGCATTCTCGCCTGTTCCGAAAGCGGAGAACCCGGCAAGGGATACATTTTGTCCGGCCACTATGTCACCATTCGCAAGATGCTTCAGCTCGTGGGAAAGGCTGCAAAGCTGAGGTATCGCCCCATCTGCCTGCCGCTGGGGCTTGCAAAGCTGGCGGCTCCATACTATGAACGCCGAAGCCTGAGGGAGCAAAAGCCGCTGTTTTTCACCCCTTATTCCGTTGCCGTCCTTGCCTCAAACGGCTGCTTCAGCCATGCCGCAGCATCGGAACGCTTTGCATATCAGCCGCGCCCCGTGGAGGAGACCTTGCGGGACATGACAGCCTGGCTTCTGAATCAAAAAGGAACGTGATCCTCTATCAACCGAAAGCACCTTGGGCAGACTGTGCGTGCTATGGATATCACGCAGCGGCCGTCGTTGACGGCCTGCTCGTTCAGCTCCCGCGCCTTCGCAACGCTGACGGGGGAATAGTCGATGCCCTTGACGATGCCCTGGGGGCATTTTTTCAGCAGCTTTTGGATGTTCGCACCGCCGCCGCAGCCGCAGTCCAGAACCTTCCCGTCCGCAGGGAGCGTCAGAAACCGCATTCCCCACCGCGCCAGCGCCCGATGACCCAGATTCATCATGGCAACCATGATCTCCCCGCCGAAGCCAACCGGCTTGCGGGTATTCTCAAAAAAGGACATTTTTCCGCCTCCTCAGCGTTTTTCCATCACAATGATCTTGTTGGAAATATTCCGCACGGCGGTCAGCTTGTCCAGCACCTTATAAATCGGGACAAACACCGCCATGCCCTCGGTCAGACCGTGTTCCGCAGCCAGCCGGAAATCCGGCAGCAGCGCAGCCAGAGCCGTACCGTTCTTGACGCCCCATGTGAATTTCGTGTGGCTTCCCTCGATGGATTTTTCCTTGAAGCGCTTGACGACCATAGGGTTCATGGTCTCGACAAACACGGCGGCTTTGGGGAACCGCCCGGCGATCACGTCAAAAATGCGCTTTACATCCGCTTCGCTTAAGTACATGGTCAGCTCCTCGATGATGACCAGCGCCAGCATCCGGGTCAGGCACGCCCCGCCCAAAGAGCATCCGTAGGCCGCGTCCAGGCGGCTGACGCCCCGTTCTTTCAGATACGCCGTGATCTCGTCCACCATCTGCTCCACGGAGGTAAAGTCGCCGGGATACTCCGGCTGATGGCCGTCGTAAACCACCTTAAAAACGTGCCACTTCTGGGAAAGCAGCGCAATGGTCGCCGCGAACGCCCATACCGGCTCCGCCGTACAGGGCAGAAACAGCAGCGTTTTCTCCTGCGTCTGCCCATGCTCCAGAATCTTCAAATTTCATCCCTCCCGCGCTTATTCCGCCATGAGTTAGACTAAGCTAACCGGCAGCCTTTTGAAAAGCCGCCCTACAGCAGCTCCCATTCGTGTTGCTTATATCGTAGCAATGTCCGCCGGAAAAGTCAAGATATGCCGCAGACAAATCCCGCTTTTTTCCTGTAATCGCCGGATTTAAGGCGGAACACGCTGCCCGCTGACCTCAGGAAAAGAGCAGCCAACTTCCGTCAGCTGCTCTTGCACATACTATGTAGTTTCCCCTCGCCCTGCCGGATGCTTACGGCAGCTTTACAGGACAGACGCCCGTGGCTTTGCCGCCGCGGAAGATGTCCTCCAGCGCCCGGAAGGCGGGAACGGCATAATCATAGGCGGCCAGCTTCCAGACGGTTTCGGGAATCTGGGATAGATCGTACGGGTTGCGCAATGCAGCCACTGCCATGGGCTTTCCCGTCGCCGCCAGGGCTCCCGCCAAAGCGAGCTGTCCCCGGAACAAATGGCCGTTGCAGGTGCCCAGGATGATTTTTTCACAGTTCTCCGCCTGCCGGAGCGCCGCGCGGATTTCTTCTGCGTCCGGGTCTTTTTCGGTGACGAAGCCCTCCGCGCCGAAAGCGTTTGCCATGTACTCCGGGAAGGTCACAGCGCTCCCGTCCGCATTGGCCGCGCCGGAGGCGCGATAGTCGGCGCAGCCGCAGAAGAAGGTGTTTTCATCCGCCCGAAAGGGCGTTCCGGAAATCTGGCTGATCGCCTGGCGCGCCATGCTTTCCGCAGCGCGGCGGTCTTCCGGCTGGTTGCAAAGACCCGGCTCCGCCTGAGCCGCAAGCATTTTCTTATAGCAAAGGATTTTCTCTACGGAAGCGCGGATCTCTTCCACGTCAAATTCTCCCCGCTCCGCCGCTTCGTTGACGGCCTTTGCAGCGGCCAGCTCCAGATCAAAGGCACTGGATATCTCCGCCAAATCCACACCGGCCTTGATGGACGCGACCACGCCTTCCGGCGTTCCGTAATAATCCCGGATGGCGCCCATTTCCATGCAGTCCGTGAGAATCAGCCCCCGGAAGCCCAGCTTCTGCTTCAGAAGCCCGGTGACCATCCGCCGGGACATGGTGCAGGGAACCTGCTCCGGCTCAATATTCGGGAACAGCACGTGGCTCATCATGATGGCCGGTACCCCGGCTTCGATGGCGCGGCGGAAGGGGATCAGCTCCAGCTGCTCCAACGCTTCCTCCATTTTGTCCACCCGGGGAAGCCCCAGATGGCTGTCCACCGCCGTATCGCCGTGGCCGGGGAAATGCTTGGCGCAGCACAGCACCCCGCTTCCGGCATAGGGTGCGATGGCGGCACAGCCCAGGGACGCCACGCGCTCCGCTTCGTCGCCGAAGCTGCGCACGCCGATCACCGGATTGGCTGGATTGCTGTTGACATCCAGCACCGGCGCCATGTTGAAGTTGGCGCCCAGCCCCCGCAGCTGCCGGATGGTGATCTCCGAAGCCAGGCGGGCATTTTCCGGGTCTGCGGTAGCCGCCAGCGCCATGGCGCCGGGGACGTTTACGGCGTCCTGGGGGAGCCTCGTCACCATGCCGCCCTCCTGGTCGATGATGATAAAGGCAGGGTAGCCCGTCTCTTCCTGAACCAGCGATTGAATCTCGGCGCAGAGCGCGCGAAGCTGCTCCGCGCTTTCCACGTTGCGCAGGAACAGGATCACGTTGCCGATCTTGTATTCCCGGAGCAGATTCTTAAATTCCTCAGGCAGCGTTTTCCCGTGAAATCCGAATACCAGCTTCTGCCCGAGCATTCGTCTCATTTCCATATTTTCAGAGGTTCTCCAATGTCTGCACCAGCTTATACTGCTCTTTGGGAATCATAAAGCACTCGCAGTAGCCCTTCCGCCCCTGGATGCCCCGCAGGCGCTTTAAGTGGGAATAGTATTCCTTATAGGGAAAGCTGGTGGAATGCACCGCAAACCAGTGGTGATCGATGGCCTTTTCCCACAGGGCATATCCGTCGCTCACGTCCACATAGACGTATGGCTCAAAGCCGGGTGCATCCTCCCAGTTTTCCGCAAAATAAAGCTTTTGGGCAAAATGCTTCGGCAGCTCCCGCTGAAAGCCCTCAATGGCGGCATAGAACCAGGCGTCCACCACGATTCTGTGGCAGACAATGTGATCCTTGTGCATACTGTTTTCGTGGTGGGTGACGATGATATCAGGCTTGACCTTGCGGATGATGTCGCAGACGGCAAAGCGAACCTCGTCATTGTCCGGCAGCAAGCCGTCTTCGTAATCCAAGACGTAGGCTTCGCCCCCCAGCTCTTTGGCAAAGGCCTCTGCCTCCGCGATTTTTCCCCGGCGGTATTCGGCAATATCCGCCCCGGCGGGAGCGCCCTTTTCCCCGGCGGTCAGCGCCAGAGTCACGGCCTTGCCGCCGTGAACGGCGCAGGACGCCAGCAGCGCCCCGGCGGTCAGCTCGGCATCCCCAATGTGGGCGCCGATGGCAAGTACAGTCTGTGTCTTCATAGTCCTACAGCTCCTTCAGCATGACGCCGAATGTCCGGACAACCCGGAAACCGGCGTTGAGATAAATAAACCTGGCATGGTTGTCTTCCCCGGTAAACAGTGACATATACTTTGCTCCTGCCTGCTTTTCCCGCTCCAGAAGGCGGTAAAACAGCAGCGTACCCAGGCCGTGCCCCTCAAACTGCGGCGCAACCCCCAGGCCGGCAAAATAGCCCCGCCCCGTTTTTTCCGGGTACACAGGCCCGGTGAATCCGGCGCAGACATTGCCCTTCAGGCCGACCAGCAAATCCATGCCGCTTTTGCCGGCTGCCGGAATCTCCTCCGACCACATGGTGTTGTCCAGCGCCGCCACCATTTCCTCCAGGCCAACGTGCCGACTGGGGTCATAGCGCTCTACGTGGTAGCCCTCCCCGCCCATCTTCGCGGCCTTTTCCTCCACCCATGCCGGGGTTTCATAATCTGCCAGATTCCGGTACATGGCGCATTCCCGGGTGCTTTCCCGGTAGCCCAGGGACAGCATCCGGTCATGCAGCGGAAGATCCGTCGCCACGCCGGGGGCGTTGTTGTGCTGGTGCCCCGGTGTGCCGGGGAGAATCCATGGCAGGCGGATCGGATTGAAAAATGTGACAGCGCAATAGGTCTTTCCCGCCTTCCGGAAGGCGTTTTCCAGTGCAGAGAGAAGCAGTGCCGTATTTTCGTCGGAATCTGCCTCCACCGCTAAGATCAGGCAGCTTAAATATCCCCGGATATCTCCCTTGGGGATGCCCGCACCGGTGCAGCCGTTGACAAAGCCCAAAAGCGTCCCCTTTTCCTCCAGGACGAAGGTGTACGCCGGGGAAAAGTTCGGATGCCGGGTCAGCAGGCGGTGGAAATCCTCCAGCGGCACAGGCGCATAGCCCATGACGGCTCCCGCCGTGTTCCACAGAGAAAGCATGGCGCTTTCGTCGTCAGGTGTGTAAGATCGAATCATGATAAAGTCACCTCAGTATGACAGCAGCCCCCACTGAGAAAGCGGGGGCTGCGCGGCGTGTCAAAAAAGCCTCGCAGAGGAAAGCCGTCCGCAGGCGGCAAATAAATTTTTAATCATTTTCTGCCGGGGCATGTACCTGGCAGAAAATACTTCTCAGGCGGCCAAGGAGTGCGCGCAGCAGACTGCAGATCCCTTGTCAAAAAGGCCAACGGCCTTTTGACAGTCTAATCAGCCCTTGACGGCGCCGATGGTGACGCCTTCCATAAAGTACTTTTGCAGCGCAAAGAACAGAATGAACATGGGCAGCGCGGAGATGGTGGCACCGGCCATCATCGGGGCGAACAGCGTTTCGTTAGCAAACTTAAACTGCTTCAGACCCACCTGAATGGTGTACATGGCCGGGTCGTTGGTCACCAGGAACGGCCAGAAGAAGTCGTTCCAGCTTGCCATGAAGGTGTTGATCGCCATGACCGCCAGCACGGTTTTGGCCAGGGGCAGGACGATTTTGACAAAGATCTGGAACTGATTGCAGCCCTCAATCTTGGCGCTCTCGATCAGCGGCGTGGGCAGGCCGGAGAAGAACTGCTTGCACAGGAAAATGTTGTAGGCCGTGCACAGGCCGGGCAGAATCATGGCCGCATAGGTGTTGGTCATAGAGAATTTCTGCACCATCAGGATGTACAGCGGAACCTGGGTCACCTGATAGGGAATCATCATAGCCACCAGAATCAGGCCGAACAGAATCTTGCTGCCCTTGAACCGGATCTTGGCGAAGGCATAGCCCGCCATGGAGGCAAAAATCACGTTGCCGATGACCGCCCCCGTCGCCACAACCACGCTGTTGAGAATCCACCGCAGGGAATAATCGCTGAAATGGAAGAACGCGTCAAAGGATTCCAGCGTAAACCGGGAAGGCAGGATCGTGCGCATATTGCCCGCCGTGGACACGTTGGGGCCGAAGGACGAGAGAATCATGTAGCAGATGGGGAACAGCGTCGCCGCCGCCAGAATGATCAGTACGATGGCGATGATCGCATTGCGGAGGTGAAGCACCTTCCTGTTGTTCAGGTGCTGGGAATACAAACCGGTAGTAGCCATAATCCTCCTCCTTAATACTCAACGTCCACGCCCATGAGCCGGAACTGGAACAGGGACATGATGGCGATGGTGATAGCCAGCAGGATGGCCTGGGCACAGGCAAGACCGTACTTGCCGTACACAAAGGCGTTGTTATAGATCAGCAGGCCGATCATGGTGGTGGAGTTGTCCGGGCCGCCGCCGGTCATCATGTAGGCGTTCATGAACACCTGGAAGGAACCGATAACGCCTGTGACCAGCAGGAACAGAGTCGTGGGCTTCACCAGCGGCCAGACGATATAGCGCACTTTCTGGAAGAAAGTGGCGCCGTCCAGCTCGGCGGCCTCAAAATAGCTGTTGTCAATGCCGATCAGCGCGGCAATATAGGTAATAATCCGAACACCGTGGCTGGAAAGCAGCGCCATGATGATCAGAGAAAGCATCGAAGTTCTGGTAGAGGACAGCCAGTTCTGCGCCGGAATACCGAGCGCACCCAGCAGCCGGTTGAATATGCCGTCCGGAGAGGAATCGTACAGCCACAGCCACACCACGGACAGCGCGACGCCGGATGCAATGCCGGGCAGATAATACATTGCCTTGAAAACGGACTGCACCTTCTTGTGGAAGGGCAGGATCATCACAGAGATGCAGAAGGACATCAGCAATGACAAGGGCACGACCACCGCGGTATAAACCAGCGTGTTCCGCGCGGCCTTGTAGAACAGGTTGAACTTGGAATATTTCAGGGTGTCAATATAGTTTTGCAGGCCGATAAATTCCGAGCCGAAGGGCTTGTAATTGAAAAAGCTGGTGTAGATCGCGCTGAACACGGGATACAGCGTGAAGACGCAGAAAATGATCATGGCGGCAGCGATGAAAATATAGCCCCACAGGTCTTCATTGGTAAACTTCAGTTTATGGCGGACTGGCTGCCGCTTTTGTTTTGTGCTGTTCATAGTCCTACCTCCCAGGGTTGCAAAGTCTCCGAAACGGCCAATCCGGCTGAAAGCGGGTAACCATCCCCTCACTGTCAGCCTTTGCCATTTTTCCGGAGCATTCTTATACTGAACTCCAATTAAAATCTTTAGAAAAGATTTTAATTGCCCGAAGGGCAAGGAGTTCATATGAGACTTGTTTTGTGATTTCTTTCCTTATAAATCACAAAACAGGCAGCGCCGTCAGGCGATGCCTTCCTGATTAAAATTAAGATTTTAATCAGGAAATAGTATTAAAACTTCATGCAGGAACGCTCCACCACGAAAACGTGCAAATGCCGGTGCATGAAGTTTTTGTGCATCATTTCCGGTTGCCCCGCAGGGACGGGGAAATGGCACATTTCTTATTTTTGCTATGCTTTTGCATAGCAAAATGCCCACCCCACCAAGGTGGGGTGGGCTTTCCATCAATTAGCCGAGCTTACCGGTAATGCAGTTCTCTTCACCGAAGGCAGCAAAGGCAGCCTCGCAGATGTGATCGTATGCATCCTTAGCGGTGGTCTCGCCGGCCAGCAGCAGCTGGAACTTGGGAACGATCTGCTCGTCCATCAGCTTCTTGGCAGTGGCGGTCATCTCGGTGGTAACGCCCTCGGGAGGCGCCTGCACCATGGCGATGCAGCGGGCAGCGGTGGCCAGGTTGTCGGCGTCGCGGCCCTCCTCCAGAACCAGCGCGTCACGACCGCTCTGGCAGACGGGATCCAGATACAGCTCGTTCATGCAGGTGGCAATGCGCTCGCCGGAGCAGATGTAGTCCATGAACAGCAGTACGTTCTTCAGGTGCTCATCGGTGGTGTTCTTGTTCCGCATGGCGATCAGGCCGTCCACGGTGCCGTAGCAGGACTCCTCGCAGCCGTCCATGGTGGGCACGGGCAGGAAGGCGTAATCCATCTTCTGGGAGTTCTCAACGGCGGTGCCGTCGTTGGCTTCCAGAGCGGCGTTGTTCTTCTTGAAGTTGTTCTCGAACAGAGGCATAGCCTTGCCGAAGATCATGGCGTTGCCAGTCTGGCACATGACCATACGCTGACCGGCTTCCACGCCGAAGTTGGGCATATAGCCGGACTTGGTCATCTCTTCGATAGCGCTGAGCAGGGTCAGCATGTTCTCGGAGGTGAAGGTGTACTTCAGCTCAGGGGTGAAGGTGTTGCTCAGGCCAGCGCCTGCGCCGAAGATGTAGAGCATATCGGAAGCGGTGACGCCGGAGTTGGCGAACACGAAGCCGTAGCAGCCGTCCTTGGTGCCCTGCTTGATGACGTCCAGGAACTCCTCATAGGTCCAGCCTTCCTTCTGGATCTTGGCAACGTCGATGCCCAGGCCTTCCATCATGGTCTTGTTGGCGCCGATGGACTGAATGGTCAGGTACAGAGGCAGGCCGTAGGTGGTGCCTTCCAGAGTCAGGTACTTCAGAGCGTTCTCGTCGTAGTCGGCCAGACGGTCAGCGGCCATGTACTGGGCGATGTCAATGGCGACGCCCATTTCCACGTAGGTGCCCAGAGCGTTGGAGGAGATCTCCGCGATGTCGGGAGCCTCGCCGGCCTGCGCCATGGTGGACAGCTTGTCGTTGTGATCGCCCCAGGAGGTCTCAATGATCTCCACGGTCAGGTTGGGGTACAGGGCATGGAAGTCATCTGCCCAGGTCTTCAGGTTCGTCAGGTAATTGCCTGTGACGGGGGGAGCCATGATCACGATGGTGTCGGGTTCCGCCTTTGCTTCCGTGGGAGCCTCGGTCGCGGCAGCAGTGGTGGCGCTGACATTGGCTTCGGTGGGAGCCTTGGTCTCGGTAGTGGTCTTGGAGCCGCAGGCGGCCAGACCCAGAACCATAACGACGACCAGCAGCATGGTTACGATCTTTTTCATTTCTGTTATCCTCCTGGTGTTCAAATTAGCGCTCCGGCATTGTCGTTGCGCCATGCGATTATTATAGCGAAGTTGGCATTTCATGTCAATAGTTACGTAAATGAATGAAACTTTATTTTATCCACTGATTTGAAATCGCAGTTTTTTAGTGAATTGGTGAAACTATTACAGAGCAGCGTTCGCCAAAATGTACAATATCCACAAAAATCGCGCCAAATATTTGGTAACAAAATGCATGGTCATTCCTCCCGGGAGGCGATACAATGGTACGGATACTGTAGGAAAGTATAAAGATTGGTAAAATTTTTTACAAAATGGCCGGAAGCCTCCCCAGCGCCCCGCCCCGGCTGTCCGGAACTCCCATGGTAAAAGGCGAAGAAGCAGAAATCATAACAAAAGGCGGTACCCTATGAATTTCTCTCCCGATTCAAGATTCATGCGCCTGTGCGGCAGCTTTGTGTCGCTGGTGCGTATCAATCTTCTGTGGCTGCTGTGCAGTCTGCCCCTGTTCACCGTCGGCGCTTCCACCGCCGCCATGGTTTCCGCCCTGACAGCGTTCCGGGCGGATGATGAGTGCGGCGCAAAGGTGTTCTTCCGTGCCTTCCGCACCCATTTCCGCCAGGCAACCGTCTTGTGGCTGCTGATGGCTTTCCTTGGGTGTATGCTGGCGCTGGATTACCGGATCGTGGTTCATCTGGCCTTCCCCGTAAGAATGGCAGTGATCGTGGTGATCTGCTTCTGCACGCTGGCTCTGATCCTGGTGTCCGGCCTGATTTTCCCCCTGCTGGTTCGCTTTCCGGGAACACTGCGGGACACCGTCATCAACGCGGTACTGCTGAGCATTGCTCATCTGCCGAAAATGCTGCTGGTAACGGCCATGAACCTGCTGCCGCTGCTGCTTCTCGTGCTTCTGCCCCGTCTGGTTCTCTTCTTCGGCTTCCTGTGGCCGCTGTGCGGGTTTTCTCTTATTGCACTGTACGACCTGAAGGTGATAGAAAAAATCTTCGCCATTCTGGAAAGCGGCACTCAGGAGCCGGCGGGTCAGAATTGACGGTGCCCCACTTATAATATATTAGGGTCAGGCTTGCCGCCTGACCCCAATTGTCTGTTATAAGGGATATCCCATTACCATCACGCGCTTCATTGCGAGTTTTCCTTTGCTGTTTTGCAGGAAGCAATCAGCAGTCTGCGAATATTGCCGCACAGTTTCTCGGCATATTTGTATGAAGCGAGGGCAATTCTTTTGGTTTCATACATCAGCTTCAACCAATAGCTTGTCTCGTTGGACTCTTTTAG
>HF988015.1:0-4415 GCA_000434635.1 Firmicutes bacterium CAG:110
CTTTCGGTAACGAAAGCGGGGAATTGCTATTGAACCTTACTGGTTCGCCATTTCCTTCAGAGCGTCCTTGCGGCTGAAGTTGGCGCGGCCCTTCTCGTCGAAGCCCATGAACTTCACCCAGGTCATATCGCCCAGGTTCAGCACGTCCTCCACCTTCTCCACGCGATGGTTTTCCAGCTTGGAGATGTGGACCATGCCGTCATGGCCGGGGGCGATCTCCACAAACGCGCCGATGGGCAGGATGCGCACGACCTTGCCGTAGTACAGCTTGCCGACCTCGGGAACGAAGCAGATGTCGTCCACCATCTTCTTGGCGGCGTAGGCGGCGGCGGAGTCAACAGCGGAAATGAACACGCTGCCGTCGTCGTCGATGTCCACCTTGGCGCCGGTGTCGGCGCAGATCTTCTGGATGGTCTTGCCGCCGGAACCGATGACCTCGCGGATCTTGTCCACGGGGATCTTCAGGGACAGCATCTTCGGGGCGTACTCGCTGACCTCGGGACGGGGCGCGGGGATGGCCTTGAGCATGACCTCGGACAGGATCTCCAGACGCGCCTTGCGGCAGCGCTCCAGAGCATCGGCGATGATCTCCATGGTCAAACCCTTGTTCTTCAGGTCCATCTGGATGGCGGTGATGCCCTCGGTGGTACCGGCGACCTTGAAGTCCATTTCGCCGTGGAAGTCCTCAACACCCTGAATGTCGGTGAAGGTTCTCCACTCGCCGGTCTCCTGGTCGGAGATCAGGCCGCAGGAAATACCGGCCACAGGGCGCTTGATGGGCACGCCGGCGTCCATCAGAGCAAGCGTAGAGCCGCAGATAGAAGCCTGAGAGGTGGAGCCGTTGGAGGACAGAACCTCGGACACCACACGGATGGCGTAGGGGAACTCCTCAACGCTGGGGATCACGGGCAGCAGCGCCTTCTCGGCCAGCGCGCCGTGGCCGATCTCCCGGCGGGAGGTGGAACGGGCGGCACGGGCTTCGCCGGTGGAGTAGGCGGGGAAGTTATAGTGATGGATATACCGCTTGGTATCCTCGGGGTAGATGGTGTCGATCTTCTGGGCGGCGGACAGGGTGTTCAGGGTGCAGATGGAAAGCACCTGGGTCTGACCGCGGGAGAACAGGCCGGAGCCGTGGACTCTGGGCAGAACGCCAACTTCGGCGTCCAGAGGACGGATTTCGTCCATCCCGCGGCCGTCCACACGCTTGCCCTGGAGCAGCCACTTCTTGACGACCTTCTTCTGCATCTTGTACAGGCAGACCTCGATATGGGTGTCGAAGTCCTCGTACTTCTCGCCGAACTTCTCCTGGAAGTCCAGACGGGCGGCGGTCAGGCGCTCCTCCCGGACGTTCTTGTCGGGGGTGTCCAGAGCGTACTCGATCTTACCCAGGCCGTAAGCCATCAGATCGTCCAGCAGCTCGTGGTTGACGGCGGCCTTCTCGAAGGTGAACTTGGGCTTGCCGATCTCGGCGACGATGGAGTTGATGAACTTGACGATCTCCATGTTGGCCTCGTGGGCGACCCGGATGCACTCGTAGACGATGTTTTCAGGGGCTTCCTTGGCCTCGGTCTCGATCATGACCACCTTCTCGAAGGTGGAGGAGATGCACACGAAGCAGTCGGCAGCGTCCCGCTCGTCGGAGGAGGGGTTGATGATATACTTGCCGTTCAGATGGGCGACGTTGGTGGTGGCCACGGGGCCGTTCCAGGGAACGTCGGAGCAGGCAATGGCGATGGAAGCGCCCAGAGACGCCACGATCTCCACGGGGTTATCGTAGTCGTTGGCAAGAACGGTGCAGGTCACGACGGTGTCGTTGCGCAGCTCCTCGTCAAAGAGGGGACGCATGGGACGGTCGATGATGCGGCTGTTCAGGATGCCCCGCTCGGAGGGCTTGCCCTCACGGCGGTTAAAGGAGCCGGGAATGCGGCCCACGGAATACATACGCTCCTCGAACTCGATGGTCAGGGGGAAGTAGTCGATTCCGGCCTTGGGAATGGGGTTGCAGGTGACGGTGGTGAGCACGACGGTGTCGCCGTAGCGGCAGATGCACTCGGCGTCGGCCAGCTCTGCGACCTTACCGGTTTCCACGGTAAAGGCACGGCCGCCGATTTCCGTCTCGTAAACGTGATGGTTGGGATACTGTTTGCGGGTGATCATTGGTTTACCTCCTAGTTATTTTATTTGTACGGGAGGTTTAGCACTTGAATCTGCGGCCGGATTCCGGCGGCACATTCAACTGCTAAAGCATCTCCCGTGATTTAAGGATTGGCAGAGACACGAAGAAAAGGGGCGACGACAGTCGCCCCCTTAATCTCTTACTTACGGATACCCAGCTTGGCGATCACAGCACGGTAGCGGTTGATGTCCTTCTTGGCCAGATAGTCCAGCAGACTGCGGCGCTTACCGACCATCATCAGCAGACCACGGCGGGAGTGGTTGTCGTGCTTGTGGACGCGCAGATGCTCGGTCAGCTCGTTGATACGGGCAGTCAGAATGGCGATCTGAACCTCGGGGGAACCGGTGTCGCCCTCGTGGGTCGCGTTTTCCAGGATGACCTGGGTCTTCTTTTCCTTCTGAATCATGATTTTTCCACCTTTCAAATCGGTAGCCCGGGAGCTAAGTAGGGGCCGGTGAAGTGCCGCATGGGCGTTGTCCCACAACTGAGCAACGGGCGCAAAAATTGTGTCTGGTCATAACCAGCTTTTCGAGTATATCACAAGTTTGCCCAAAAGTAAAGGAAAACTTTCACTTTTTCGGGCGAAAACTTTTCAGCGTTCTTTGTGCAGTTTCTCACTGAAATAGCCCCGGACGTGCATGATCTCGTCCCCGGCGAGGGCCTTTTTCATATTGCCGATGTGCATGACGTCCAGCACCGCTCCGGCGCAGATGGCCGTGATAATTTTCGCCGGCGCTTCGCCGAAAAGATACATCAGCAGGGGCAGGGTGATGCCCACTGTTATGGGGAACATCACGGTGCAGTCGAAGACCCACATGACCGCCCATCCGGCGCACAGCACGATGGGCACGTACTTTAACCCGCAGTAAATGACCAGCCCGCCGAAGGTCGCCAGCCCCTTGCCGCCCCGGAAGCGGTGAAACACCGGAAAGCAGTGGCCGATCATGGCGCCGATGCAGGCCAGCATCCCCGCGGTGCTGAGCCCGGGGAACAGATACTGCGCCAGCTTGCCGGAGAGGAAGGACTTCATCAGATCAAAAAGCATGACGAAAATGCCCGCGCCCCAGCCGAGAACCAGCATGGTGTTGGTGGCGCCAAGGTTTCCGGTGCCGGATTTGCGCACGTCGGTCTTCTTCACCCTGCCCACCAGAGAGGACGGGCTGAGCGAACCGACAAAATATCCCAGAGCAATACTGAGAGCTGCGTCCATAAAAACCTCACTTTCCAAAGTGCCTTAAAGTGGAGACTGCTTGATCTTTGCGTAGCGGCGGGGGTACTGCTTCGGCGTGGGGGCGATCTTCCGCAGGACGATGACCGCGTGGGATGCCCCGTCAACGGAGAATTCCTTTACCGATTCCAGTTGTAACCCCAGCTTTTTGATCGCGGATGTACACTCGGCCAGCTCTTCCCTTGCGGCGGAGCCTTTCATGGCCAGCACCGCACCGCCGACCTTCACATAGGGGGCGGTCAGCTCCAGCAGGATGTTCAGCCGGGCGACCGCGCGGGAGACGGCGTAATCGTAGCTTTCCCGCCGCTCCGCCGCCGCTTCCTCCGCCCGGGCGGTGACGCACTGGGCGCGGACGCCCAGCTGGGGGAGGATTTCTTCCAGCCACTTCATGCGCTTGCCCAGACTATCCAGCAGGGTAACGCGCGCTTCCGGGCAGGCGATGGCCAGCGGCACGCCGGGAAATCCCGCGCCGCAGCCCACGTCGATGATCTGCTTTCCCCGCAGATCGGCGGCGGTGAGCACCGTCAGGCTGTCAAGCAAATGGAGCTTTGCCACTTGATCCGGCTGGGTGATGGCGGTGAGGTTCATGACCTCGTTCTGTTTGATAACCGCCGCGCCAAAATCGCAGAGGGTCTGGCGCGCGCTTTCCGGCAGGTCAAGTCCCAGCTCGGGCAGACCTGCATCCAAAGTCTGTCTCATCATGGCCGTCACCTTGCGTTGACGATGCCGCTCAGGTCTACCTGCGTTTCGTCGTAGGGGTCGAAGGGGGATTCCTCCACGGTGATGGAGGGCAGCACCACGGTCTGGATGTGCCAGTTCACCAGCAGGTCGCAGACCTCGCCGTAGGAAGCGACGCCGCTTTCGTCGCCGCTGACCTTGAGATAGGTGTCGTTGGCGGCGTCGGCGAGGTTCGTGGCAGCGGTGCTTTTCCGGGAATTGAAGAAGCTGTTGTAGGCAGCCATGTCGAATTTCAGATTGTCGTTGACCCCGGCGCTCACCCGTGCGGCAGCC
>HF988015.1:4441-15515 GCA_000434635.1 Firmicutes bacterium CAG:110
GCAGCCGCCGCGGCGGACTGGTTATTGACGCTGCTGAGCGCGCTGTAGCAGTAGCGGAAGGCCATAAAGTAGGCGCTGTACTGGAATTCCGGGTCGGAATGGACGGAGGCGGCGAGGAACGCGGCAAAATTGGCGTCCCGCTCCGGGGCGATGCACATGCGGTGGGCCATTTCGTGGCACATGGTAAAGGGCAGGGACACGCCGGGGATCTGGGGATTGACGCAGGCTTCGCCGGTCAGGCCGAAGGTGACGCCGGTGATGCCCATGGAGGAATACATATCCGCCCAGCCCAGCTTCTTCACCGGAAGGGTGGAACCGGCGAAAATGGGATAGAAGTAGTCGTAGGTCAGCGTCTGGAAGCCTTCCCCGGCCTTGCCCGCCAGCGCGTCGAAGTCCGCGAAGGCCACGTTGCCGCTTCCGTCCCGGTTGACTTGCAGGGCAAGGGCGTTGGCTTTGTCCCGGTAGTATTCGGTGGCTTCGGTCAGTTCCTCCAGATTGTAGCTGCCCACGTCCAGCCGCATGTCGTCGGACAGGGGGCCGGAGTAGTAATTCAGCCCCCAGAGCATGGTGTGGAGCATGTAAATACCGGCAAAAAACGCGAGCACCCAGCCGCCCCACTGAATGGGGTTCCATTTCAGCACGATCATCAGCACAATGCTGGCAAGGATCAGCGCGCCCAGCGCCACGGCCAGCAGCTGCCAGACGGGGAAATCCGCGCCGCTTGCCCACTGGGCGAGAATGGACTCCGAAGTGCGGATGACGTAGGGGTACACCATATCCACCAGAGTAGAAAACCGTTCACCGAACCGCATCAGCACCCATGTGATGGCGCCGAAGATGGCGGCGGTGAGGTAGCCGAACCAATATTTCAAAGGAAACGCCTCCTTCAGACAGCGAAAAGCATAATGTACGCAACGCACACTTATAGATTTTAATAGTATAACACAAAAGCTGCCGATTGTCTGCACCTAATTTTGAATTTTTTATAAACCCGGTGGAATGGGGGTGATGCAAAACCCTCTCAGTCACCTTCGGTGACAGCTCACCCAAAGGGAGAGCCAAGGGCTTGTACCCCATCAAAAAATTTGTGGGAATAATTTTTCCAACATTGGCAAACAATACCACCGGAAATCATTTTTTGGAGGTATTGCCATGTTCCGAAATCGATTATTGGCTCTGCTGCTGGCGGTATGCTGCATCGCGGGGCTGTCCTGCGCCGCGGCCGCCGCCGAGGTGGACTGCGACAGCGTTTACTGCTTCTCGGCGGAGGACTTTTCCGGGGAGACCCCCATTGCGGGCATCTGCATCACCAGTCTGCCGGATAAAAAGGTAGGCAGCGTGATGCTGGGCAGCCGCGTTCTCGTTCCCGGCGACGTTCTCACCGCCGAACAGGCGGCGCAGATGACCTTTTCTCCCCGCCTGACCGAATTGGATGAATCCGCCGAGGTGGGCTACCTGCCCATCTACCCGGGCGGCGTGGAGGCGTCCGCCGCCATGACCATCGGCATCCGGGGCAAGGAAAACAAGCCCCCCGTGGCGGAGGACTCTGCGCTGGAAACCTACAAAAATCTCGCTGCCGACGGCAAATTGAAGGTCGCTGACCCGGAGGGGGAGGACATGGTCTACGCCATCGTCCGCCGGCCCAAGCGGGGCACCGTGACCCTTCAGCCGGACGGAAGCTTCACCTACACGCCCAAAAAGAACAAGGTGGGCATTGATTCCTTCACCTTCACGGCCACCGACGCTTCCGGGAAGACCTCCCGGGAAGCCACCGTCACCATCACCATCCTCAAGCCCGCCGACGCGACCCAGTACACCGATACGGTGGGCAGGGACTGCCGGTTCTCTGCGGAGTGGATGAAGAACACCGGGATTTTCTCCGGGGAAAACGTGGCGGGAAATCCCTGCTTCGGCCCGGAACGGACGGTGAGCCGGGGCGAATTCGTCACCATGCTGGTCAGAACGCTGAACATCCCCGTAGACGAGGAGCTGACCGGCGCGGGGTTCACCGACGAAATCCCTGAGTGGCTCCAGCCCTATCTTGCCGCCGCAGTGCGTTCCGGCCTGACGGCGGGGCTGCCCGATCAGCAAACCTTCGGCGCTGACGAGATCATCACCGGCGCGGAGGCGGGCGTCATGCTGAAAAACGCTCTGGCGCTGACGGCGGACACTCCGGAGGAAGCCGCGGAAACGTCGGCGGAGGAAGCGGAAACCTCCGCATGGGCGCAGACCGCTCTGGCGGCTGCCGTCCGGAACGGCTTTAATCTGGAAGCCGACGCCCCCCTGACCCGGGAGACTGCCGCGGAAATCCTCTACCGTGCCTGGCAGATGGAAAATGAAATGATCGCAAAGGCATAAAAACAAACGCCCCGGGCTGAAGCCCGGGGCGATGTTACTATACGTTGCGGAAAATTCTCAGTCAACCTTGACCACGATCTTCGGAATTCTGGCAATCAGCTGCGCCGCGATGGCGGTGAGGATCAGCTCGGGAACCATGTAGAAGCCGTTGTACACAATAGAATAGACCCAGCCCAGCGCGACGGGGCTGAGGCTCTCCACCAGCTTCGCGCCCCATGCGGGGAAGCCGTCCTGGGTGAAGAACCAATCCGCCCAGCCGGAGAACAGCAGGTAGCCGGACAGAATGTGAGCCAGGTACCGTGCTCCCAGCGCCACCAGAGAACCGCACATCAGGCTGGTGCCGGGATTCTTGATCTTATCCCGGAAAATGCCGCCCAGACCCATCATGGTGTAGGCGAGCAGATAGTCCAGCAGGCACATGAGGATGGCCTTGAAGATCATGGTGTCGTCGCCGAAATAGCCGGGCTGAAAGGCGGCGCTCACGGTCTTCGCGCCCAGTGCCATTTCCAGCAGCGCGTAGCAGAAGCCGGAAACGAAGCCCCACTTCACGCCGTAGCGGTAGGAGATCAGCACCACCGGGAGCATGGCCACCAGCGTCACCTGACCGCCGAAGGGCATTTCGGGGATGATGGCCTTGGAGATCAGCTCCAGCACAATGGCCAGCGCCAGCAGCATGGCGCTTTCCGTCAGTCTTTTGGTTTTCATTTTGGGAACCTCCAAAAAAAATAAGTATCGCATTGCAAACCGTCCAGGTGCAACGCGATACTGAATTGTATCCCATATATGCATCTTTCCCTCCGACGGTATTAGCCGTATCAGGTTCACGGGTCAGGGCGCACACGCCCACTCTCAGCCGGTTTTGCTCGGCTCCCCGAAGACTTATTTGTTTTGCGATCTAGGGTTAGTATAACAAAAAAACGGAAGAAGTCAAGGGCAGAAAACGCGAAAACCGGCGTCCGAAGAACGCCGGTTTCAAGAATCACGCCATATCCAGCGCCAGAGTTTTGCCGCCGAGGATGTGGAAATGCAGGTGCGGCACGGTCTGACCCGCGTCGGCGCCGCAGTTGCTGACCACCCGGTAGCCACCTGCCAGCCCCTCCGCCGCCGCGATTTTGGGGATGACCTCAAAAATGTGGGCGACGACGGCGCTGTTTTCCTCCGTGACGCCGTTGCAGCCGGAAATATGCGTCTTGGGGATCACCAGAATGTGGGTCGGCGCCTGGGGATTGATGTCCCGGAAGGCGAAGACCAAATCATCCTCGTAGACCTTGGTGGAGGGGATATCCCCCGCGATGATTTTGCAGAACAGACAATCGGACATTTATGTTTCCTCCTTATAATCCGAAGACATGGACGCCCGCCATGCTGGCGGCTCCCATGATGATTCCCGCGATAATGACGCCCAGAGAAACGGACAGCGCCGTGGTTTTGATGCCCATGTCCAGAAAACTGGCCGCGAGGGTTCCCGTCCACGCGCCGGTGCCGGGAATGGGAATGCCGACGAACAGCATCAGCGCCACGAACAGCCCGCCCCGACCGGCCTTTTTCATCAGCCTGTGACCGGCGGCTTCGCCCTTTTCCAGGCAGTAGGAAAAGAACTTCCCGATATATTTTTTATCCGCGCCCCAGTGCAGCACCTTCCGGGCGAAGAAATAGATCAGCGGCACCGGCAGCATATTGCCCACGACGCACACCGCAAGAGACGTCCAGTAGTCCAGATCCATGCCCACGGCCATAACGATACTGCCCCGCAGCTCCACCAGCGGCACCATGGACACGAAGAAAATCAGAAGATATTTGGCAAACATTCCATCACCCTAATGTGAATTTCCCCTATTATACCATAATATATCCGTGTTTGCAACGGAAAACGGTGCGGACAGCTTAAGTTTTGATTAAAAAGAAATGCAAAATCCGCGGCTCACCACCGCGGATTTTGCAACAAGAAAAGAGGAGAGGAAAAAATGAAAAAGATGAAGGTTGGTAGCAAATTTATATACTGCCCCATGTGCCTTGCGGCGGGGCCGGTGTTGTCTTGATCTTTATGGCCTTATTATACCGGTAAAATATTAACGATTAAAGTGGGAAAATGTTAAGCTCGTATGAAGTTCTGTAACAAGTTTTCGGGCGGCGGGAAAATGCGATTCTTGTAAACAGGAAAATAATTATTGACATTCGATAATTTCTATGGTACACTCCATGCAAACGGAGGTGCTTTTATGAATTCACAGCTTTCTGCGAAATTTACACTTTGGTGCAGCCGGGGATTGTTCATTATCATCTGCCTGCTTACTTTTGCCATGCCGGGACTGCTGCGGTGGTATCAGACTTTGCGGCCGCTGGGGCGGTACGGCGCGGCGGCGATCATGATCGGGTTTTACTGCTGCGTTCCCGCGGTGCTGTACGCGCTATCCTGCATGGAGCGGCTGGTGCGGAATATTCTGAAGGAGGATGTGTTCGTTACACAGAACGTCCGGTTTCTGCGGCGCATCCGCTGGTGCTGCGCGGCGGTAAGCGGCATTTGTTTGCCCGCCGCGTTCTTCTACCCGCCCCTGATCTTCATGACCATGATCATGGCGTTTCTGGCGCTGACGGTGAGCGTGGTGAAGAACGTCATGGCCGCCGCGGTGGAGATCCGGGAAGAAAACGATCTGACGGTGTGAGGCGGCGTATGGCGATTATTGTGAATCTGGATATGATGCTGGCGAAGCGGAAGATGACTTCCCTTGAGCTGGCGAACCGGGTGGGCATGACGCCCGCCAACCTGTCCATTCTGAAAACCGGCAAGGCCAAGGCCGTGCGCATGAGCACCATGGACGCCATCTGCCGGGAGCTGCAATGCCAGCCGGGCGACCTGTTCGAGTTCGTGCAGGACGACGACCCCTGGAAGCGATGAGAAAGGAGATATTATGGAAGAACGGACACTGCCCCGGTATCCTGCGGGAAAACGGGAACTGATTTTTGGCCTTCTGGTGCTGCTTTTCGGCACGTTTACGTGGAACAGCATTCTTTACGGCGGTTTTTGTCTGGGATTTGCCCTGGGGGCGGTGGCTCTGACGGGGTGCAGTTTTTGGTATCTGCTTCGCTGCGGCTTCCGGCCGGGGAAATATGAGGCGGCGCTGCTGATTCTGGCAGCGGCGATTTTCGCCGGGTTTGCCCGGTCGTCGGACAGCGACGTGAAGGCGGGGATGCTCCTGATGGCGCTGTTTGCCGTGAACCTCAGCTTCTGCCGGATGGCCGGGCAGAGCCGCCGGGAACCCGGCGGCATCGCGTCGGCGCTGGACGCTCCCCGGGCGCTGTTCACGCTGGGCGTGGGCAGCATGAGCGCCGCCGTCCGGGGGCTGAACGATGCCCGGAAGAATGCTGGTACGGCGGGCAAACGGGGCGGCGCGGCGATCCTCGGCGTACTGATCGCCCTGCCGGTGGCGGCGGTGCTGATCGTGCTGCTGATGCGCGCCGACGCGGCGTTTGAGGGGCTGATGGATATGCTCCCCGATACCGACTGGTCGGAGCCGCTGCTCTCCCTGTTCTTCGGCGTGTTTGCCGGGTGGATACTGTATTCCCGGGGCGTGGGACTGAAATACGCGGAGAAAAACGGGAAAGAAGCGAAGAGCTTCCACGGTTTCAGCGCCATTACCGTGAACATTCTGCTGGGAACGGTGTGCTTGATCTACGCCGTGTATCTGCTGAGCCAGCTGGCGTATCTGGGCGGCGGCTTCGCGGGAATTCTGCCCGATGGATACACGCTGGCGGAATACGCCCGCCGGGGATTTTTCGAGATGGCGTGGCTGAGCTTTATCAATCTGGGGCTGATGTGCCTTGCCATGGGACTGGTGGAAAAGAAGGCCGGTGCCCCGGCGCTGACCAGAGGGCTGTGCCTGTTCCTCGGGCTGGCGGCGCTGTTCCTCATCGCCGCGGCCAGCGCGAAAATGCTGCTCTACATTGGCGGCTACGGCCTGACGAGAAAGCGGGTGCTGACGGAAGTTTTCATGCTCTGGCTGGGGGTCACCACGATCCTCGTGTCCGTGTGGTTGTTCAAGCCCCGGTTCCCTTACATGAAGGGCGCAGTGATCTGCGCGCTGATTCTGGGGTGTGTCACCTTCTGGGCGGACGTGGACACGCAGGTCGCCCGGTACAACGTCCGCGCTTACCAGTCGGGGCAGCTGGAGACCATCGACATGGGGCACATGAGCAGCCTTGGGGATGGCGCACTGCCCTACATTAAAGGGCTGACCCATGACCGCGACCCCGAAATTGCCTCCACCGCGATGGACATTCTGGAAAACAGCTATTGCAGCATTTCGGATTTCCGGAGCTGGACATACACCGAGTCCGCCGCCCGGAAAGCTGTGGAAACGGACTGAATACACAAAGCCCCCGGAAAACGGCTTGCACCGCTTCCCGGGGGCGATTTTCACAATTATTCCGCGTCCTTTGTGACCACCATGTTCGGCCAGTGATGTTCCATCCAGTCGTCGTCATAGGTGTTGTCCAGAAACGCTTCGGCCACATTTTTGGGTTCCGGGTTGTTCTGACGGTCGGTGTAGCGCAGCATGGCGGCGCCAGTGAGCAGACCGTCGCAGGCCAGGAAAAAGATGATAACCCATGTAACCACCTTCCCTAGCAGCGGCGAAATCTTTTCAATGCCCTTGCTCATGGGCGGATACAGCACCTTGATCCATGCCACAGCCAGCAGTCCCCAGAAAATGCAGTACAGCACGTTGGTGCGACCGCCGATGTTCAGGGGCATTTTGCTGTAGTCCCAGAACACCGTGCCGAATACCAGTTCGGTGAACACGCTGCAAAGGTACTCATAAGCGCCGCCGATGACGAAGCCCGCGAGAAAGATCCGCCGGTCGGGCTTGTCCGCGATCCGCTGTAGGGTGATGGTCAGCACCACCGCGCCCAGCCCCCATACGAAGCTAAAGCTTCCGTACAGCACGCCGGAGCGGCTCATCCACTGCCCCGACGTGACCCGGCAGAAGACCATTTCGATCAGCGCCCCTAAGAAAGAGGTCACGAGAAACACCCACACCAGCTTGTCAAAGCAGATGCCCTGGGCAAAGACATACCGTTCCGGCCCCGGCACGTCCGCCGCCGCAAGGCCGGGGTAGGCTTTTTGCAGACGCCGCCAGATGGTATTGCTGATCCGGTCGGCCATGCGCTGGGTGGTCTCCTGCCCGGCCTTATTCAGCCGGGTGGCGCTGCTGGTGCGCAGGGCGCGCATCACGCCGATGAAGTCCGCCAGAATCAGGACGATCCCAGCGATGACCAGCGTCCGTTCCAGCCACTTTGGCATCAGATACAAAAGTCCCATCATGCCGGGATGCACCACCAGATACACCAGCAGCATGACGGCCGCCGCGGCGGCCGCGTTGAGGAAAAACGTCTTTCCCTTCGGCTCGGCGGCAAACCGCCTCCGGCTGACGCCCCGGACGAACTGGTCTGTCACGCACCGGACCAGAATGTAGATCACCAGCGTCATAACATATTGTAAGATGGTCTTGTGGTTCATGGTACCCAGCACTGGCAGCAGCAGGGCGGCGGCAATGCCGCAGGGCATATTCAGGGGCAGGTTCAAAAAACCACGGTTCACAAACCGCCCGCTTTTCACGGCGGCGCAAAAGACTTCGACGCACCAGCCGAGGAAGGCGTAGAGCAGCAGATAGAAAAGCAGGTCGAAAATGGTGTAGGAAATCTCCATGGGGGACACTCCTGTCTGTTTTTATTGGGGAGTTTTCACCTACATTCTATCATGCAATCGAAATTTGTCAAAGGAAAAAAGCTTGGCGGAACCGGCTTTTTCACGCCTTGGTCATATCGCCGGTTTTCCTACCGGACAAGTAGGAAATTTTTGATAAAAAACCGATTGACTTGGTAGGAAATTCGTGGTATGATGCAAATACCTACCGAACAGGTAAGTTTTGAAGGGAGGAAATCCCATGAAAAATCACTTTGAGACCCTCGTAAGGGCGAATTTCCGCTTTGGCCGAATGTATCCCCGATGTTCCAAACACCAAAGATAATATTTGACTGAAGAAAGGAAATAATCATTATGTCTGACTATAAATTTGAAACTTTGCAGCTCCACGTCGGCCAGGAGCAGGCCGACCCTGCTACCGACGCCCGGGCTGTCCCCATTTACGCCACCACCTCTTACGTGTTCCATGACTGCGCCCACGCCGCCGCCCGCTTCGGGCTGACGGACGCCGGCAACATTTACGGCCGTCTCACCAATTCCACCCAGGACGTGCTGGAAAAACGGGTGGCTGCTCTGGAAGGCGGCGTGGCGGCGCTGGCGCTGGCCTCCGGCGCGGCGGCTATTACCTACGTGCTGGAAGCGCTGGGTCAGAACGGCGGCCACTTTGTCGCCCAGAAGACCATCTACGGCGGCAGCTACAACCTGCTCGCCCACACCCTGCCCGGCTTCGGCATTACCGCCGATTTCGTGAACATCCACGATCTTGCGGAAGTGGAGAGCGCCATCCGCCCCGAGACCCGCGCCATCTACATTGAGACGCTGGGCAACCCCAACAGTGACATCCCCGACATCGACGCGCTGGCCGAGCTGGCGCACAAGTACGGCATCCCCCTGGTGGTGGACAACACCTTCGGCACGCCCTACCTCATCCGCCCCATCGAGCACGGTGCGGACATCGTCGTCCACTCCGCAACCAAGTTCCTCGGCGGCCACGGAACCACCCTTGGCGGCATCATCGTGGACTCCGGCAAGTTTGACTGGGCGGCTTCCGGGAAGTACCCCGCCATCGCCGAGCCGAACCCCAGCTATCACGGCGTTTCCTTCGTAGCCGCCGCCGGCCCCGCCGCTTTCGTGACCTACATCCGTGCGGTGCTGTTGCGGGACACCGGCGCGACCATTTCTCCCTTCGCGGCCTTCCTGCTGCTCCAGGGCGTGGAAACCCTGTCCCTGCGCTTGGAGCGCCATGCCGAGAACACCAAGAAGGTTGTTGAGTTCCTCTCCAACCATCCCCAGGTGGAGCATGTGAACCATCCCTCCCTGCCGAACCACCCGGATCACGCCCTGTACGAGAAGTATTTTCCCAACGGCGGCGCATCCATCTTCACCTTTGAGATCAAGGGCGGCGTGAAGGAAGCCCATAAATTCATTGACAATCTGAAAATTTTCTCCCTGCTGGCCAATGTTGCGGACGTCAAGAGTCTGGTCATTCACCCGGCCACCACGACCCACAGCCAGCTGACCGAGGAGGAGCTGCTGGATCAGGGCATCAAGCCAAACACCATCCGGCTGTCCATCGGCACGGAGCACATTGACGACATTCTTGCGGATCTGCAGCGCGGCTTTGACGCCGTGAAGGAGGGATAATCATGGCAAACATTTACACTTCTGCCGACCAGCTCATCGGCAAAACGCCCCTGCTGGAGCTGACCCACATTGAAAAAGCCCTTGGCCTGAAGGCGAAGGTGCTGGCAAAGCTGGAGTATTTGAACCCCGCCGGTTCCGTGAAAGACCGGGTGGCCAAGGCCATGATCGACGACGCCGAGGAAAAGGGTCTGCTGAAGCCCGGCTCCGTCATCATCGAGCCGACCTCCGGCAATACGGGCATCGGCCTTGCCGCCGTGGCGGCTGCCCGGGGCTATCGTATCATCATCGTCATGCCGGACACCATGAGCGTGGAGCGCCGCCAGCTGATGAAGGCTTATGGCGCGGAGCTGGTGTTGTCCGAGGGCGCCAAGGGCATGAAGGGCGCCATTGCCAAGGCCGATGAGCTGGCGGCCTCGATTCCGGGCAGCTTCATCCCCGGCCAGTTTGTCAACCCGGCCAACCCCAAGGCGCATTTTGAGACCACCGGCCCCGAAATCTACGCCGACACCGACGGCGAGGTGGACATCTTCGTGGCGGGCGTGGGCACCGGCGGCACCATCACCGGCGTGGGCGAGTACCTCAAGTCCAAGAAGCCGGAGGTCAAGGTGGTGGCCGTGGAGCCTGCGACCTCTCCTGTGCTGTCCAAGGGTACGGCGGGCGCTCATAAGATTCAGGGCATCGGCGCGGGCTTTGTTCCCAAGGTGCTGGACACCGGCGTTTACGACGAGATCATCCCTGTGGCCAACGAAGACGCCTTTGCTGTAGGCAAGCAGATCGGCAAGGCGGAGGGCGTGCTGGTAGGCATTTCCTCCGGCGCGGCGGCATGGGCGGCCATCGAGCTGGCCAAGCGGCCGGAAAACGAGGGCAAGACCATTGTCGTCCTCCTGCCGGATACCGGCGACCGGTATCTGTCCACGCCGTTGTTCGCGGATTGACGCCATGATGATATCGACCCGTGGCCGCTATGCTCTGCGGGTACTGGCGGATCTGGCGGAGCATCGGTCGGAGGGCTTCGTCCCCATGAAGGACGTAGCCGCCCGGCAGGAAATCTCCCTGAAATACATGGAGAAGATCCTGCCCGTGCTGACGAAGAACCACATCGTGGACGGCATTCAGGGCAAGGGCGGCGGCTACCGCCTGAGCCGGGAGCCGGGAGAATACACGCTGGGCGAGATCCTGCGGCTGACGGAAGGATCGCTTGCGCCGGTAGCCTGCTTAGAGTGCGGCGCGAAGCCCTGTCCCCGGGCGGCGAGCTGTCCGACGCTGCCGGTCTGGAGCGAGCTGGACAAACGCATCAGCGGGTACTTAGACAGCGTGACGCTGGCCGATTTGGTGAAAAAGTAAAAGAGAGACCCCGGCGGCGCAGATACT
>HF988016.1 GCA_000434635.1 Firmicutes bacterium CAG:110
CGGCAAGAGCTGTGAGCGAGAGATTTTCCGCTCACAGCCGCAGACGATTTATTCGGAGGTTCCTTAGTCGTTCATTCTGTTTTTCCGCAGCGTCTGCTTTGCCGCAATCACGATATCCGACAGAATTTTCGTCTCCGTCGGGTCGCAATCCGCAATAATCTCCGTGAGCCAGCTGTTCAGCAGGGGCTTCCCCGCCTTCGTCTCCCGGCAGAGCAGCTCGTCGGCGGAACAGTCCAGCGCGTTCAGAATGGCGATAAATACCTCCAGGCTGGGAACGGTCGACCCCGATTCTATGTGGCTCATGTGACTGGGGCCGACGCCGATGGCCTCCGATAACCGTTCCTGGGTGAGCCCTTTTTCCATTCTGAGCCGTTTTATTCTCTGACCAACGTCTGTATAGTCAATGGACATCCATTACTCACCCCTCTGTATTATGCACATCTGTATTGTAAATACAGAATCGTCATGTTAGAATGACATAAAAGTACAGATGTATTTTTAATACAGAATGAAGGTGAGACGATGTGTTCCTGTTTTCTGTTCGGCCACGCGGACGCGCCGGAGGATTTCTGTAGTTAATCTTGCTTAGGAATGTGCCGCCCGGAAGATGCTGCCTTCCAGTCGGGAAAACACATTAAATAATAGTCACATTCGTCGCACGCGATTTCGTAGTCGGGATTCTCCCCGTTGTGCCTGCATAGCTCGCCGTGATAACTGGGTGTTAGAACTTCTTGATAATCCTTTTCCTCACCGTGCATAATACATCACCCCCCTATATTATGTACGAATATTTTGACATACGGCAAGCCCCAATTTTGCGGATATACTTTATTTATCGGAAAATCCGCTCAGGGGGTGAGGAAATTGATCAGCTATGAACCGCTGTTTCGGACGTTGAAAAAGAAGAATATTTCCTCATACCGCCTTGAGAAAATGGGCTTTGCACGAAGCACCTATTACGCGATGAAGGATGGAAAGAGCGTTTCGACAAACACCATTGACCAGCTCTGTACGTTGCTGGAATGCGAAGTCTCTGACATAATGAAATTCGATCCGAAACAAAAGTGAAGCTGCACTGCGTCCTCTGAATCTCACAAATCAAGGGAGGTGGTATTGTGATCAGCTATGAGCCCCTGTTCAGGACGATGAAGGAAAAGGGTATTACGTCATACAGACTGTTCAAAATGGGTTTTCCCCAGTCGAATTACTATGCCATGAAGCACGGGGAAAACGTATCCACCAATACCATCAACGAGCTGTGCATCCTGCTGGAATGCGAAATTTCTGACGTGATGGAAT
>HF988017.1 GCA_000434635.1 Firmicutes bacterium CAG:110
ACAGCTCTCCCAAAGGGAGAGCCAAGGGGTGTTCCTTTTATTTCATCTCCGCCGGGAAGCTGGCATAGGTCTTTCCCGGCTTCAGGTTCACACCCCGGAGCTTCACCAGCTCCGAAACCGTGACAATTTCGTAGCCCTGATCTTTCAGTACGTCCACAATGTCCAGCGCCGCCTGCACCGAGCTGACCGTCATATCGTGGAGCAGGACGATATCCCCGTCCTTCACGTTTTTCAGCACAGCCCGCTCCACCGCCGCCGTGTCGGAGGTCGCCCAGTCCCGGGGGTCTACCGACCAGCTGAGGATTGCCAGCTGCCGCGCCTCGGCCACCTGCCGAACGGCATCGCTGCAGCAGCCTCCCGGCGGCCGGAGAAACACCGGCTCGCACCCCTCGGGCAGCAGCGCCTGCGTGTCCATGATTTCGGACGCCACCGTGCGGCGGCTCATTTCCTTCATGTTTTTGTGGGTGTAGCCGTGGTAGCCGATCTCGTGACCTTCGTCGAAAATCCGCTGGGTGATGTCCGGGTAATCCTTGATCCGGTAGCCGCACAGCAGAAACGTGGCCTTCACCTCCCGCTCCCACAGCCCGTCCAGAAGCCGGCGGGTATACCGCCCGGACGGCCCGTCGTCAAAGGTCAGCGCCACATATTTTGTCGTTTCCGCCGCGTCTACGGGAATCACGAGCAGACTCAGCACCGCAAGAACCGCCAGAAACCGCCGCATCATACCACCTCCGTCATTTTTTATGTTCCGTCCCAACGCCCCCATATCCACAATTTTGATTTGACGTAGCGGCAAAAATGCGGTATACTATAGGGTGGGGGGTTGCGGAATGGATTTGATTTGCCCAATTTGCGGAAGCAAACTGAATACGTTTGACAAATCCCTCGTCTGCTCCGGGCATCACTGCTTCGACATTGCCCGGCAGGGCTATGTGAATCTGCTGACGGTTCAGCAGAAGCACTCCCTGCACCCGGGGGACACCCGCGAGCAGGTGCTTTCCCGCCGCGCCTTTCTGGAAGCGGGGTACTACGCCCCCATCGCCGAAGCCCTGATCGCTGTTGCGAAAGAGTTAACGGTTAACTCAAATGAGATAAGACCGTCCGGCGAGCTTCTGGACGTAGGCTGCGGGGAAGGATATTACTCCGCACGGCTGGCCGGGGCGCTTGGAATGCACCTCACGGGAATGGACATCTCCCGGGAGGCTGTCCGCTGTGCCGCCGGAAAATACAAGAACGGCCTGTGGCTCTGTGCCACCGCGTCCCACATTCCCGTGGCCGACCACTCATGCCGTTTGCTCACCAGTCTGTTTGCCCTGACCATGCCGGAGGAATTCAAGCGTGTTCTGCAGCCGGAGGGATACTTTTTTCAGGTTCTGGCGGCGGAAGACCATCTGCTTGGACTGAAATCCATCATTTACGACCATCTTATCGAAAAGCCCAAGGACACCGTCCCGGACGTGCCGGGCTTCACCCTTGTGAAATCCGTCCCCATCCGGTTCACCTTCACCGTGGAAGGGGAGCAGGTGGAAAATCTTCTTTCCATGACGCCCCACGTTTTCCGCATTGGCAAAGACGGCGCTCAGCGCCTGCGGGAAACCAGGTCCCTGACGGACACCGCCAGCTGCGTCTTAAATGTGTTCCGTCCTGTAGGGAACCTCTGATGAAATCGTCTTCGGCCGAGCAGCGGATCTTTTCCTCTATCCGCGCAGTTTCAAAAGCGGGAAATACATACAGTATTCCTCCACTTTCGAAACTTTCGGCTAGAGAAAAATCTCTCGCTGTCGGCTCTCGCCGATTCCATCAGAGCTTCCCTAATAACATTCCCTTACCAGGTGGATGTATGTCTGGAAAAAAGTCGAAAATGCGTATCCGGCTGCCAGAATTGCCGATATTATAAATTTAATGGAGTAGCTATATGCTGGATAAACTACAGGCCATCTGCAATAAATACGAAGAACTTTCCGCCAAGTCCGAGCAGCCGGATTTTTACGCCGACCCCCAGAAGGCGGCGAAGCTGCTCCGGGAAAAAAACGATCTGGAGCCCATTGTGGAAGCCTTTCACGCCTACAATCAGGCACAGCAGGACATGGCGGACGCTCAGGAGCTGATGGCGGACCCGGAAATGAAGGAGCTTTGTCAGGAAACCTACGCCGCCGCCAAGGCGCAGAAGGAGGCCCTTGCCGAAAAAATCCAGATTTTGCTCCTTCCCAAAGACCCCAATGACGAAAAGAACGTCATTATGGAAATCCGCGGCGGCGTCGGCGGCGAGGAAAGCGCCCTGTTTGCCCACAGTCTGTTCCGGATGTACTCCATGTACGCCGCGAAAATGGGCTGGAGCATTGAGCTGATGAACCTGAACGAAACGGAGCTTGGAGGCGTCAAGGAAGCGGACTTCATCGTCAGCGGCCGGGGCGCATACTCAAGGCTCAAATATGAGTCCGGCGTCCACCGTGTGCAGCGGGTCCCCGAGACGGAATCCGGCGGCCGTGTCCACACCTCCACCGCAACCGTCGCGGTTCTGCCGGAGATGGAGGAAGTGGACGTGCAGATCAACCCCGCCGACATCGAAATGCAGGTCTACCGTTCCAGCGGCGCGGGCGGTCAGCACATCAATAAAACCTCCTCCGCCGTGCGGCTGATCCACAAGCCCACGGGCATCGTGGTCGCCTGTCAGGAGGAGCGGAGCCAGATCCAGAACCGGGAGAAATGTATGCGGATGCTGGCCAGCAAGCTCTACGAAATGGAGCAGGAGCGTCTGGACAGCGAAGTCACCGGTCTGCGCCGCAGTCAGGTGGGAACGGGAATGCGCAACGAGCGCATCCGCACCTACAATTTTCCCCAGGGTCGGGTCACCGACCATCGGGTTGGACTGACCCTGTACCGCATTGACGCGATCATGGACGGTGACTTAGACGAGATCATCAACGCCCTCGCCACCGCCGATCAGGCGGAGAAGCTGAAAAACGCCCATCAATAAGGAAGATTCACATGGAATTTATCACAAACTCCCCGGAGGAAACGGAAAAAATCGGCGCGGCGGTAGGGAAGATCATCCCCGCCGGGACGGTTCTTGCCTACCGGGGCGACCTTGGGGCGGGGAAGACCGCCTTCACCCGGGGACTTGCCCGTGGGCTTGGCTTCACGGAAGCCGTCACCAGCCCGACCTACACCATCGTCAACGAATATCTTGGCGGGCGGCTCCCCCTGTTTCATTTTGATATGTACCGGCTTTCCTCCGCCGACGATCTGTTCGACATCGGCTGGGAGGACTATCTCGACCGGGGCGGCGTGTGCGCCGTGGAGTGGAGCGAGAATGTGACCGAGGCCATGGAGGGCGCGGTCAGCGTCACCATCGACGTTCTGGGGGAGAACACCCGGCGAATCACCATTTCGGGAGGGGATTTTCTTGCTGATCTTAGCCTTTGAAACCAGCGCGAAAGCCGCCTCCGCGGCGCTGCTGGAGGACGGAAAACTTCTGGCGGAAAGCTACCAGAACACCGGCCTGACCCACAGCCAGACCCTGATGGTCATGGCGGAAAATCTGCTGCATCAATGCGGCAAAACTGTTAACGACGTAAACGCGGTGGCCGTGGCCGCAGGCCCCGGCTCCTTTACCGGTGTGCGCATCGGCGTCGCCGCCGCAAAGGGTTTCGCATGGGGCAGGGAAGTGCCCTGCTACGGCGTCAGCACGTTGGAAGCCATGGCGCTTTCCCTGGGCGAATATCAGGGCTACGTATGTCCCGTAATGGACGCCCGGCGGAGTCAGGTGTATAATGCGCTGTTTTATGTCAACCACGGCAGTCTCAAAAGGATCACCGAAGACCGCGCCATTGCCTTGGCGCAGCTGAAGCAGGAACTTGCACACCTGACGGAACCTGTGTTTCTGGTGGGGGACGGCAGCGTCCTTACTTACAAAACCCTTTCCGGGGATATCCCCAACCTCATTATGCCTCCGGAACACCGGATGCATCAGCGCGCCGCAGGCGTCGCCCTTCTGGCCGCGCAAAAACAAGCCGCCGGAGAGACCGGCGACGGCGCCGCTCTGACCCCCAACTATCTGCGCCTGAGTCAGGCGGAACGGGAACGTCTCGAGCGGGAACAGCAAAATTCATAAATCCGGGGCCGATTCATTCAACCCTGTAAATAGAAGGAGAAATATCATGGCAAACGTACACGTCCTCGATCATCCCCTGATCCAGCATAAGCTGGCCATTCTGCGCAACAAGAAGACCTCCGTTAAGGAATTCCGCGAGCTGGTCGGCGAAATTGCCGGTCTGATGTGCTATGAGGCCACCCGCAACCTGCCCACCCGGGAGGTAGAGGTGCAGACCCCCGTCGCCACTGCCAAGTGCCGGATGCTGTCCGGCAAGAAGCTGGCCATCGTCCCCGTCCTTCGCGCCGGCCTCGGCATGGTGGACAACATGGTGGAACTGATCCCCTCCGCAAAAATCGGTCACATCGGCCTGTACCGCGACCCTGAGACCCACAAGCCCGTGGAATACTACTGCAAGCTGCCGGAGGACATCTCCAACCGGGTGGTTTACGTGGTCGATCCCATGCTGGCCACTGGCGGAAGCGCCGTCGCGGCCATCGATTTTCTGAAAAAGCACGGCTGCCGGAACATCATCATGATGAACATTATCGGCTGCCCCGAGGGCATCAAGGCCGTTCAGGAAGCCCACCCCGACGTGGAAATCTTCCTTGCCGCCGTTGATGAGAAGCTCAACGAGCACGCCTACATTGTCCCCGGTCTGGGCGACGCCGGCGACCGGATTTTCGGTACCAAGTAAAAAAGTTGGAAAAAATGTGCATCTCCAATGGAGATGCACATTTTTTGTGTTAAAATCTTTACTTTAACCGTTTTTCCAGCGTTGCAGCGTTGAGAGCCGTCAGATGTACACGGGAAAAGCCGTATTCCGCCGTCAGGATGAAGGACTTGGGCAGATCGTCGCAGGGGATGACCTCACCCTCCCGCTCCGCCCGGTTCAGAAACTCCCGGGTGCGCTTGGAGGTGGAAGTGTTGTCCAGATCAAAAATGCCGATGATGCTCCTGTCCCGGACAGCCATGTCGTTGCCGATGAATAAAAACATATTTTCCTCCTATGGTAACATCGGGCGGCAATTTTGCCGCCCGATGATCTTTCATTTACGCTTTTTCCACTCGCTGACTGCCAGCTCGTCGCAGCGGTTGTTCTTCGGGTTCTCCGCGTGTCCCTTGACCCAGTGGTAATGCACGTCGTGCTTCTGCGTCAGGGTCAGTAAGATTTCCCAGAGGTCGGAATTCAGGGCGGGCTTTTTGTCGGATTTGACCCAGCCCCGCTTTTTCCAGCCCCACGCCCAGCCTTTCTCCAGCGCGTCGATGACGTACTTGCTGTCGCTGTACAGCTCCACGGTGCAGGGTTCTTTCAGCGCCTGCAAGCCCCGGATCACCGCCGTCAGCTCCATGCGGTTGTTGGTGGTGCTGTCTTCCCCGCCGGAAAGCTCCTTTTCCACGCCGTTGTATTCCAGAATGGCACCCCAGCCGCCGGGGCCGGGATTGCCGGAACAGGCGCCGTCAGTGTACAGGGTCACGGTTTTCATGCCTGTTCTCCGGATTCTTCCTCGTCCATCTTCTCGACACGCTCCAAAGAGACCACCTGATTGCCGTCGTCAATGCGCATGACGATGACGCCCTGAACGTCCCGCTTGTAGACGTTGATAGAGGACGCGGGAATGCGGATGATGACGCCGCCGTTTTCGATGAGCATAACATCGTCACTCTCGCTCACCACACGGCAGCCGGCCACATTGCCGGTCTTGGGGGTGATGTTGTAGTTCTTAAGACCCTTGCCGCCCCGGCTCTGGGCCTGCTTTTCCCCGTTGGGGCCGGTGCGCAGGTACTCCGTCAGAGCGGTGCGCTTGCCGTAGCCGTTCTGGGTGACGGTGAGCAGGGTCTTGCCCTCCTCGGCCTTTTCCGCGCCGACCACATAGTCCCCGTCGGTTAACATAATACCGCGAACGCCTGCCGCGTCACGACCCATGCACCGCACGTCGTTCTCGTTAAAGCAGATGGCGTAGCCAAAGGCCGTGGCAAGCACGATGTCGTCGTCGCCGTTTGTGCGGATGACGTTAATCAGGTGGTCGTCCTCGTCCAGGGTGATGGCGCGGATGCCCGCCTTGCGGTTGGTTTTCAGGGAGACGAAGGGGATACGCTTGACGGTGCCCTTCCGGGTGACCATCATCAGAAACTCATTTTCGTCAAACTCCCGTGTAATTACCATAGCGGTGACGGATTCGCCGGGATTCAGGGGCAGCACATTGACAATGGCAGTGCCCCGGGCAGTGCGGCCTGCCTCGGGAATCTGGTAACCCTTGCGGTGATGCACCCGTCCCTGATCGGTGAAGAAGAGCATGTGGTCGTGGGTAGACGCAATGGTCAGGCTCTTGACATAATCCTCTTCCTTCAGGTTCTGGGCGTTGACGCCCCGGCCGCCACGGCTCTGGGTGCGGTAGGTGTCCACGGGCATTCTCTTGATGTAGCCCTGGTTGGACAGCGTGAAGGCACAGGTCTCCTCCTCGATCAGGTCTTCGATGTCGATTTCGTCCTCGATTTCCTGAATCTCGGTCTTCCGCTTGTCGCCGAACTTGTCCCGGATCTCGATCATCTCGCCGCGAAGGACAGCCTTGAGTTTGTTCTCGTCCGCCAGCAGTTCCAGATAATACTTGATCTTTTCTTCCAGCTCGTCGTATTCGCTCTGGAGCTTCTCCCGGTCAAGACCTTGCAGGGCTTTCAGCCGCATGTCCAGAATGGCCTGTGCCTGAACGTCGTCCAGTTTGAAGCGATCCATCAGACGCTGCTTGGCGTCGTCGTAAGCCGAGCGGATGATGTGGATGACCTCGTCGATGTTATCCTGGGCAATGAGCAGACCTTCCAGCAAATGCGCCCGCTCCTGGGCTTTTTTCAGGTCATACCGGGTGCGCCGGGTGAGGACTTCTTCCTGGTGCTTCAGGTACTCGTCGATGATCTGCCGCAGGGAGAGAATTTTCGGCTGCTTCTGGTTGTCCACCAGCGCCAGCATGATAATGCCGAAGCTGGACTGCAAGGCCGTCTGCTTGAACAGATTGTTCAGCACGACCTGGGGGTTGGCGTCCTTTTTCAGCTCGATGACAATGCGCATACCGTTGCGGTCGGTCTCGTCCCGGAGGTCGGAAATGCCGTCCAGGCGCTTGTCCTTCACCTGCTCGGCAATGTTCTTGATGAGCTGACGCTTGTTGACCTGATAGGGAAGCTCGGTGACGATGATCCGCATCCGGTCCTTGCCATGCTCCTCAAACTCCGTCCGGGCGCGGACGACCACCTTGCCCCGGCCGGTGGCGTAGGCCGCGCGAATGCCGCTGCGTCCCATGATGATGCCGCCGGTAGGGAAGTCGGGGCCGGAGATATGCTCCATCAGATCGGCCAGGGTCGCTTCCGGGTCATCCAGCACGCACACGCAGGCGTCAATGACCTCCGCTAAGTTGTGGGGCGGAATGTTGGTGGCCATGCCGACAGCGATACCGGAGGAACCGTTGACCAGCAGGTTAGGGAACCGGGAGGGGAGTACACGAGGCTCTTTGCGGGTCTCGTCAAAGTTGGGATCCCAGTCCACGGTGTCCTTGTCGATGTCCCGGAGCATTTCGTTGGAAATTTTGCTTAAGCGGGCTTCGGTGTAACGGTAAGCCGCCGGGGGGTCGCCGTCCACGGAGCCGAAGTTTCCGTGGCCATCCACCAGCAGATAGCGCATGGAAAAGTCCTGGGCAAGACGCACCATGGCGTCGTAAACCGACGCGTCGCCGTGGGGATGGTATTTGCCCAGCACGTCGCCCACACAGGTGGCCGACTTCTTGAAGGGCTTGTCGGAAGTCAGGCCGCTTTCGTACATGGTGTACAAAATCCGGCGGTGAACGGGCTTCAGTCCGTCCCGGACGTCCGGCAATGCCCGCCCGACGATGACGGACATGGCATATTCAATATAGGATTTCTCCATTTCGTCCACCAGGTTGGACTGGGTGATCACCTGGTCGGGGAAGCGGATATCCTCGGGTTTATAACTGCGGTTATGTCCCATAAACGCACCTCCAGTTCAGGGTTGCTGCAAAACTAAATGTCAATGTTGACTGCGTATCTCGCATTCCGCTCGATCCAGTCTTTTCTCGGCTCCACCTGTTCGCCCATGAGAACGGTGAATATCTCGTCGGCGCGGCGGGCGTCCTCCAGCGTAATACGGCGCAGGGAACGCTTTTCCGGGTCCATGGTGGTTTCCCACAGCTCGTGGGGGTCCATTTCGCCAAGGCCCTTGAACCGGGAAATGTCGATCTTGGCGTTGGGGTTGTCGCTGCGCATCTGAGAGGAGATTGCGTCCCGCTCGTCGTCGGAATAGGCGACCTTCACGCTCTTGCCCCTCGTCAGCTTGTACAGGGGCGGCACAGCGGAGTAGACGTAGCCGTGCTCAATCAGCGGCCGCATATACCGGAAGAAGAAGGTCAGCAGCAGCGTGCGGATATGAGCGCCGTCCACATCGGCATCGGCCATGATGATGACCTTGTGATACCGGAGCTTTTCAATGTCGAATTCGTCCCCGATGCCCGCGCCCAGCGCCACGATCAGGGGATACAGCTTGTCGTTGCCGTAGATCTTATCCGCCCGGGCTTTTTCCACGTTGAGCATCTTGCCCCACATGGCGAGAATGGCTTGGAATCGGGAGTCCCGACCCTGAATGGCGGAACCGGCTGCGCTGTCGCCCTCCACGATGTAGATCTCGCAGAGACTGGCGTCCCGCTCGTTGCAGTCCTGAAGCTTGTCGGGCATCTGGCCGGATTCCAGTCCCGTCTTGCGGCGGATGGATTCACGGGCTTTCCGGGCGGCCTCCCGGGCGCGGTTGGCCATCATGGCCTTGTCCAGCACGGCCTTGGCAACGGCGGGGTGTTCCTCAAAATAGGTGGTCAGCTGGTCGTTCACTACCTGATCGACCAGAGTACGGATATAGGCGTTGCCCAGCTTGGCCTTGGTCTGACCCTCGAACTGGGCGTCGGTGAGCTTCACGGAAATAATGGCGGTGATGCCCTCCCGGCAATCCTCGCCGGAAACCTTGTCGTCGCCCTTGATGATGCCGTTTTTCACGCCGTAGGCGTTGAGAACACGGGTCAGCGCGGTCTTGAAGCCGGTCTCGTGCATACCGCCCTCCGGCGTGCGCACGTCGTTGGCGAAGGACAGCAGAAATTCATTGTAGCCGTCGTTATACTGCACGGCGATCTCGGCGGAAGCGTCGCCCTTGCTGCCGCTCATATAGATAACGTCCTCGCACAGGGGCGTCTTGTTCCGGTTGCACCAAATTGCAAACTCCCGGATGCCGCCCTCGTAGCACATGGTCTCGCTGATCTGCTTTTCATCGTCCCGGTCGTCGGTGATGGTGATGGTAAGACCCGCATTCAGGAAGGCTTCCTCCCGCATCCGCTCGTGAAGGACTTCGTAGTCATAGACAAGACTGTCGAACATCTCCGGGTCGGGCTGGAAGGTGACCTCCGTGCCGGTCTTGTCGGTCTTGCCGACGATGCGCATTTCCTGGGTGATGCTGCCCCGGGCAAATTTCATTTCGTAGATGCTGCCGTTTTTGTGAACCCGCACCCGCAGCCACTCGCTCAGAGCGTTGACGACGGACGCGCCCACGCCGTGCAGGCCGCCGGAGACCTTATAACCGCCGCCGCCGAACTTGCCGCCGGCGTGGAGCACGGTATACACGACCTCCAGAGCCGGGCGTCCGGTCTGTGGCTGAATGTCCACGGGGATACCACGGCCGTCGTCGGTGACGGTAATGGAGTTGCCGGGATTGATGGTCACGGTAATATGCTTGCAGTATCCGGCCAGTGCTTCGTCAATGGCGTTATCCACGATCTCATAGACGAGGTGGTGCAGACCGGAGGAGGAGGTAGAGCCGATATACATACCGGGTCTTTTCCGCACCGCTTCCAGACCCTCCAGAACCTGAATCTGCTCCGCGCCGTATTCCTGTGTTACTTTCGTTTCGTCAGACATATATGCCCTCCTGCGTGATATGCTCTTAATCTACTATGCTTCCGTTTTCTACCTGAATCGTTCTTCCCAATTTGGTAAACCGTCCCGGTTCGCAGCAGGTGATGAACACCTGTCCGGAGACGATCTTATTTAATACAAAGTCCTGCCGCCCGGGGTCAAGCTCGGACAGCACGTCGTCCAGCAGCAGAACCGGCTCTTCGCCCCATTCCCGCGCCATCAGCTCCCGCTGGGCAAGCTTCAAGCTGATGGCCGCCGTCCGGGTCTGCCCCTGAGAACCGTAGGCTTTCAGGTCGATGCCGGACAGGCTCACGGTAAAATCGTCCTTGTGGGGGCCTGTCAGGCACTGCGCGGTTTCCAACTCCGCCCGGCTGTGGCTTTGCAGATGGTCTAAAAGGTTTTGTGTCAGTTCCGGGACAGGGGCGAAGGGGTCAATGACCGTGGAGACGGTCTTATAGCTGAGGGTAAAATTCTCCGCTCCACCGGAAAACTGGCTGTGGTAATTGGCCGCGGCCTTGCCCAGACTGTCGTAAAACCGTGCCCGGTAGGAGATCAGCAGCGCGCCGACCTGACACAACCGGGTATTGTATTCCGGCAGAATTTCCAGAATACCGGGATTTTCGAAATGATCTTTCAGAATGCGGCTTTTCTGCTCCAGAATCCGGTTGTACTCCGTTAATGCCGCGTCGTAATTCGGCCGGAGGGCGCACAGCGCCAGATCGCCGAACCGCCTCCGCTGGCTCGCTCCCATTTTCAGTATCATCAGATCTTCCGGGCAGAACAGCACCGTAGGCAGCACCCCGGCGATCTCCCCGGCGGTTTTCTTCTTCGCCCCGTTCAGCCACAGCTGCCGGGGACGGGAGCCGGGAAACAGAATCCATCGGATGCTCTGCTGCCGCTCCTGAGAGAATACAGAACCGTCGATTTCCCCGAAATCTTCACAAAACCGCACCATTTCCGAGGTTTTCTGCGCCCGGAAGCTTTTCCCGCTGCCAAGATAGCTGATGGCTTCCAGCAGGTTGGTTTTTCCCTGGGCGTTGTCTCCCACGATCAGGTTGACGCCGGGGTCAAACTGTGCCGCTATTTCCTGATAATTTCGGAAAGACCGGAGCTTCAGCTCATTCAGATTCATGGGTGATGATCTGGTACGCCTGAGAGTTGCAGACGAACCGGTCGCCGGGGCGCAGTTTCTTGCCCCGCATCTGGCAGATCTCGCCGTTGACCAGAATCTGCCCCTCCTGAATCATCAGCTTTGCTTCGCCGCCGGTTTCCGCGGCGTTCGCCAGCTTCATGGCGTCCTGTAACTTGATATATTCCGTGGTGATCGCCACGGGAATGGCGTTATCCTTCTTTTTGACGACTACCTTCATAAGCCGACTCCTTCGCTCAGCCGTTCTTGATCCGGACGGGCAGCACCATATAGGCAAAGTCTTCCTTCTCATCCACGGGGGTCAGAACAATGGGACTTAACCCGTTGGTCAGCTCCAGCGTGACCTCCTCCGAGGGAATCACACGCAGGGCTTCCGCCAGATACCGGACGTTGAAGCCGATTTCCAGCTCCTGACCGTCCCCGGCCAGAGAGCAGCGATCCTCCGCCGCGCCGATGGTGGTGCTGGTGCGCATCAGCAGCTCCTGATTGCCGAACACGCAGCGCACAGGACTTTTGTACTTTTCGGACACGATCAGACCGACGCGTTCCACGGAAGACGCCAGATCACCAACATTTGCCACCATTTTGATGGGGCAGTTGGAAGGCACCACCCGCCGCCAGTCCAGAAATTCGCCTTCCAGCAGGCGGCATACCAGCGTGGCGTTTCCCACCTGAAACAGAATGTGCTTCGTACCCAGCGTAAAGGCCGCGTTATCCTCCACGTCCGTAAGGATTTTCTCCACTTCCTTGAGTCCCGCTGCGGGAACCACGAAATTCAGCTCCCGTCCAGTGCCCTCCTCCGGGTGGAAGGTGCGCCGGGCAAGCCTGAACCCGTCCACGGCCACGGCGGTGATGGAGTCATTCGTTACCTCAAATTTCACACCGGTGTGAATGGGACGCCCCTGATTTTCGCTGACAGCGAAAATGGTGCCGGAAATCAGCTCCTTCAGCTTGTTCTGCGGGATATAGATTTCCCGGCCGTCGCCCACGTCCGGCAGCTCCGGATAATCCTCGGCGGACTCGGCGGAAATGGTAAAGGAAGCGTACCCTGCCCGGATGGAGACTTTGTAGTTCTCGTCCACCACCACGGTCACCGGTCCCTCCGGCAGACGGCGGATGATATCGCCGAACAGCTTCGCCGGGAGGATGCACTGACCCATGTCGGACACGTCCGCGTCGATTTCATAGGTAATGGCGGTTTCCATATTATAACCGGTCAGGCTCAGTCCCTGTCCGGCCTTGCAGAGGATTCCTTCGATGACGGACAGACTGCTCTTCTGGGCGACGGTACGACCCGCAATGTTCAGTCCCGTGACCAGCATGTTTTTTTCACAGGTAAAACGCATAGTCAAAATCCTTTCTTTCTGATTTTATCAGATATATTTCTCTATCAATAAGTTCAGGTAGTAATAACAGTGGTAGTACAAACTTATGTGGAAAAGTCCCTTTTTATTTAGTGCCGCAAGTCTTTTTTATCCACAGCCCAATGTGGATGATCCATCCCTTTTCCACAGGGCCTGTGAAGACCCAAACCGGGTGCAACTTATCCACAATCTTGTTTTCCACATTCCACAGGGCTTGTGGAGAAAATTTACAGGCAGGAATTGATGTTCGCGGTGATGTCCCGGATATTGTTCTGCATGGTGGTGTCTCCGTTTTTCAGCGCGACTTCGACTTTCCGGATGGCGTACAATACCGTCGAGTGATCCCGGGCGAATTCTTTGCCGATGTCCGGCAGACTCAGGTTGGTGAGCTTGCGGATCAGATACATGGCGATCTGCCGGGCTTCGGCGGTACCCTTGTTTTTCTGGGTGCCCCGGAGAAGCACCTCGTCAATGGAATAGAACTTGCACACCTGACTGATGATCAGGCTGGGGGTGGGCAGGGCGTTGCCTTCGCTCTTGAACATATCGTCGATGGCCCGGGAAATGTTGGGAAGATCCAGCGGCATGTTATTCAGATCCCGGTAAGCCAGAATCTTCTTGACAGTACCTTCAATCTGCCGGACGTTGTTGGTGACGTTGATGGCAATATAGTTGCACACATCGTCGGAAAGGTTCAGTCCCAGATTTTTTGCCTTGTTTTTCAGAATGGCCATACGGGTCTCATAATCCGGCGGCTGGATATCCGCCAGCAGGCCCCACTCAAACCGGGTCTTCAGCCGGTCCTCCAGCGTCAGCATATCGCTGGGCTTGCGGTCGGAGGTCATGACGATCTGCTTATGTTCCTCGTAGAGCTTATTGAAGGTATGGAAGAATTCTTCCTGGGTGGATTCCTTACCGGCGATGAACTGCACGTCATCAATCAGAAACAGGTCGGCTTCCCGGTATTTGCTGCGGAATTCAATATTCTTGCCGTTCTGAATGGCGGCAATCAGCTCGTTGGTAAATTGATCGCCCTTGATGTAGACGATGTTGGCGTTGGGATTTTCCTTGCGGATGCCGTTGGCGATGGCGTACAGCAAGTGGGTCTTGCCCACGCCGGGAGGGCCATAAAGGAACAGGGGATTGTACACCTGTCCCGGCGTTTTGGAAACGGCGATGGCTGCGCTGTGAGCGAAACGGTTGGAGGGGCCGACAACGAAGTTGTCAAAGGTAAACTGGGGATTGAAGTCCATGGAAGAAACGCTTTTCCCCTTCTGTTTGAAGGCGTCCAGCTCTTCGTCACCGAAGACCATCAGCTTCGCGTCGGAATTGAACACTTCCTTCAGCGCGTCCTGAATGTAATCGGTGCAGCGGCGGCGGATAATCTCCCGGCGGAAATCCGAGGGGGAGTACAGAATCAGATTGTTCTCGTTCAACTCCACCACCTCGGCGTCGTCGAACCATGCCGAAACGGTGACAGCCCCCAGCCGCTCTTCCATATGGCTCAGAACCTTTGCCCACACATAGGCAGATGAATACATAGGGCAGCTCCTTTCTAACTCATTTAAGGTAAAAACAGTAGAAAACGCTCGATTTTTGCGCATAATCTCTCAACCTAAATTTTATCACATTTCCACAGAAAAAACAAGGCTTTTTTGTTGAAATACAATCAATTCCCGAAAGGGACACCGAAAGATAACAGAATCGGACAAAGTGTGTCCGACCCGCCGCCCAAAGCGGAAAAACCGCCCATCCTGTTTTTCCAAGAAAGGCGAATTTCGTCGAATTATACCTTGACCCGTGGACAAATCTATGCTAGAATCGAAAATTAAGAACCCGGCAATGGCCGTAGGATTCAGAGGAGTTCTGTATGAAAAAGGTCTGGACATATCTAGTCATTGCCTTCATTGCGCTGCTGGCGTCTGTCAATTACGAGCTGTTTGTTTTCCCCAACCAGTTCGCCCCCTCCGGTATCAACGGTATCTGTACCATGATCCAGTACGTCACCGGCGTCAGCGTGGGTTATCTGAGCCTGTTTATCAATATCCCTCTGGCAATCTGGTGTTATTTTGAGGTCAGCAAGCCCATGGCCATCCGCAGCATGGTCTACGTGGTCACGTTCTCTCTGGGACTGCTGATTCTGGAAAAGGTGGACCTGTCTGCCTTCGCCTACGTCACGGAAAATGGCACCAGCAAAATTCTCGGCCCCATGGTCGCGGGCGTAATCCAGGGCTTTGTGTACTCCATTCTCATCAAGGCAAGCGCCTATACCGGCGGTACGGATTTCGTTTCCGCCATTGTCCACAAGCACCGCCCCAATCACACGTTTTTCGGCATGAGCTTCGCCATTAACTCCGCCATTGCCATTGTCAGCTACTTTGTCTATGGCTGCCAGATGGAGCCGGTGATTTTGTGCATTCTCTATACCTTCATGTCCACCACGGTGGGCGACCGGCTGATGAAGTCCGGCCGGGAGGCCATCTGCTTCGAGATCATCACCAATTCCCCCCAGGAGGTTTCCAAGGAGCTGATCAGTAAGCTTCACCACACCGCAACATTCATACCCGCCAAGGGCATGTATTCCGGCAAGGATACCAGTGTTCTGCTGTGCGTGGTCAATAAGACGCAGGTGGCGCTGGTCAGCCAGATCGTCCACAAGTTTCCCCACACTTTCGCCATCGTCCACCCCGTGAGCGAGATCCTCGGCAATTTCAAGAACCTCAGCTCCTCCGGCAAGGAAGTGGTGGAGGTTCTGGACGCGGGGGACAGAAAAACTTTGTAAGACAACACCGCGCAGTTGCTTTTTGGGATTGCGCGGTGCAGTTATACATTCAAGCAATCTATTTTACTATAGGAGGTCATACCAATGGCGTATTACTACCCGGAACCCAGCCACACCTTCAGCGAGTATCTTCTGATTCCCGGCTACACCTCGGAAGACTGCATTCCCAATAATGTCAGTCTGAAAACGCCCCTCGTCAAGTACCGCAAGGGCGCGGAGGAACCGGCGATTTCCCTGAATGTGCCGCTGACGTCCGCCGTCATGCAGTCCGTCTCCAACGACACCCTTGCCATCGCACTGGCAAAGGAAGGCGGCATCAGCTTCATTTTCGGTTCTCAGTCCATCGAGAATCAGGCAGCCATGGTGGCGCGGGTAAAGGGCTATAAGGCCGGTTTCGTCACTTCTGCCTCCAATCTGACCCCGGAAGCCACTCTGGCCGACGTGCTGGCGCTGAAGCAGCGCAACGGCTTCTCCACCGTGGCCATCACCGAGGACGGCACCGCCAACGGTAAGCTGCTGGGCATCGTCACCAGCCGTGACTACCGCGTCAGCCGTATGGATCCCACCGACAAGGTCAAGAACTTCATGACCCCCCGTCAGAAGCTGGTCACCGCTCCCGCGGAAACCACGCTGAAGGAAGCCAACGACATCATCTGGGAGCACAAGCTCAACAGCCTGCCCATCGTGGACGAAAATGACCACCTGCTGTATTTCGTGTTCCGGAAGGACTACTCCTCCCACAAGGACAATCCTCTGGAGCTGCTGGACAGCAAGAAGCGCTATCTGGTAGGCGCGGGCATCAACACCCGTGACTACGCCACCCGCATTCCCGCCCTGCTGGAGGCCGGTGCGGACGTGCTGGTGATCGACTCCTCTGAGGGCTACACCTGCTGGCAGGAAAAGACCATCAAATGGGTGAGGGACACCTACGGCGACACCGTGAAGATCGGTGCCGGCAACGTGGTGGACAAGGACGGATTCCGTTTTCTGGCGGAAGCCGGGGCTGACTTTGTGAAGGTCGGCATCGGCGGCGGTTCCATCTGCATTACCCGTGAAACCAAGGGCATTGGCCGTGGTCAGGCAACGGCACTGATCGAGGTCGCCGCAGCCCGTGACGAGTATTTCAAGGAGACGGGCATCTACGTGCCCATCTGCTCCGACGGCGGCATTGTCCATGATTACCACATGACGCTGGCGCTGGCCATGGGCGCGGACTTCCTGATGCTGGGCCGTTACTTCGCCCGCTTCGACGAAAGCCCCACGAACAAGGTTATGGTCAACGGCGCGTACATGAAGGAATACTGGGGCGAAGGCTCCAACCGCGCCCGGAACTGGCAGCGCTACGATCTGGGCGGCTCCGCCAAGCTCAGCTTTGAGGAAGGCGTTGATTCCTACGTCACCTATGCCGGTCCCCTGCGTGATAACGTGGAAGCGTCCCTGTACAAGGTCAAGTCCACCATGTGCAACGTAGGCGTGACGAACATCCCCGACCTCCAGCAGAACGCCAAGCTGACGCTGGTATCCTCCGTATCCATCGTTGAGGGCGGATATCACGACGTAACGCTGAGAAGCTCTTCTCCGGTGAAATAAGCAATAATATAAAAAGTGCTGCCCGGCCATAGCTGGG
>HF988018.1 GCA_000434635.1 Firmicutes bacterium CAG:110
TCTGCTCGGCTGATAAACCCAAGAAAGGAGTTTTTACGTGGAAAATTGCACCGGCACCGTTCCGATCCATCTGAAAATGACACTGACCACCAAGGAGGCGGCAGAATACAGCAACATCGGCATCAACAAGATCGACAGTATGCTGAGAACGCCCAACTGCCCGTTCGTGCTTTTCGTCGGCGCAAAGAAACTGGTCAAGCGAAAGGAGTTTGAACAATTCATCAGTGAGAAACTGGTGATATAAGAGGTTCCGAAAAATTCACAAATAGGCGGAGAGTTTTTTCACGCAACGGCTTGAGAAAAAGGACGTTATATGCTATAATTTATTTGTAGTAGTGCGTCCTTTTTCGCAAGCGCGGAAAGGATACAATCTATGGGTAAGAATCTAAAAGGCAAAGAATGTGGTAAGGGTATCTGCCAGAGAAAGGACGGTTTATATTACGCACGGTTCGTAGATAAAACAGGAAAGCGGCATGAGAAGTATCTTCCGAAGCTCCCCGAAGCTCGCAACTGGATTGAAGAATCAAAATACGCCGATGCGCACGAGGATGTTTTCGTAGCCACCGATACGACGGTGGATCAATGGTTTGATTTCTGGATTGAGAATATTGTGGGTGATTTAGCCCCTGATACGCTCCGCAATTGTCGGGAGCGGTATGTCCACAATATTCAGCCTGTTATGGGCAAAATGATGATTGCCAAGCACCCAATGGACGGTGTGCGGTTTACAAAGCCGGTTCGTGCAACAGACGATATTAAGTTCCTCACCCGTGACGAGCAGCGCGTGTTTCTTGAAACAGCGAAACGCTCCCGCAACTACAATCAGTACGCGCTGATTCTTGAAACCGGCTTGCGTACCGGAGAGATGATCGGACTGACGTGGGACGCGATTGACTTTGAAAAGCGCACGCTCACGGTCAACAAAACATTGGAGTTTCGACACGGTGAACAGTATTGGCGTGCGGGTCCTCCGAAAACGCAGCACAGCTACCGCACAATACCGTTGACGGATCGGGCTTATGAAATCCTCAAAGGTATTTGGGACAGCCGCCCGGAGCAAAAGGAGTCACCGACGCTGGACAAAACGCTTGAGTACATAGACAGACGTACAGGCGTTTCTTCTCAGCTTGTCATGCGTGATCTTGTTTTTAT
>HF988019.1 GCA_000434635.1 Firmicutes bacterium CAG:110
CGGGCAGATGCCCGGGGCGTTCGGTTTCACATTAAAGCACCCGATCTACTTTCTTTTCTGACCGGATCATGGCAAACGCCATACCGGCCACAATTATGTATCCCACCAGTGAAATGGCGGATGCCTCAACGCCAAATTCGCCGCCCGTAACTGCAAATAATTTAGAGTCAAGAACGTACGTCATTACGGAATATGCATCCGCTTTTTCCCCGATGGCCAGTCCTCCGCCGATTATCACAATATTCCAGACGGCATGTACCACTCCGCTGTTCCAGACGGAGCCGCTTTCGATTGCAATCAAGGAAAACATAACACCGACCATCGTACCGGCAAGAATGACCAGCAAGCAACTGCCTACCGAAAAATTCATCCCCAGAATATGCACAAAACCAAATAATATCGAGGGGACAATAACCGCCGCCTGAATATTCCACTTTTTCTTTAATACATTCAGAATAACACCTCTGAATACCATTTCTTCAACAAATCCAGCCGCAATTCCGGTAAACGCAATGCCCGCGCTTAATGTATTGAAAATTTGCGTTCCGCTCATATTGGACGAAACGTATTGACCGCTGAACGCCAGAAGATAGATTCCTTTGACCAGGGACGGCAATAATACAGCCGTCAGAATCCATCTCTTTTTAACGGCAAATTCCGGCATCCCCAGCTCCGCCATAGGCAGCTTCACAATTTTGGCGGCAAAGATTTTCAGGAAAGCATACGCCAATCCGGCATATAAAGCCCCCGCAATTATATTGCAGACTCCGGACGGGACTTTTATCAGGCCAAACGCGGTTGCAATGCCCTGGGCGATGAGCTGCGAAATAAGTAAAATGAATATTGCATCAAATGAATCGCCGATGGCTTTCTTTGTACTCATTTTGCGTCCACCTCTACATCAGATACCGTAAGGGTAACGGCGATTCCCGCATTGCACTCAGCATTTCTGAAATCGTCCGTTACATCCGTAACGCGCATACTGTTCGCGGTTGTCCCGATTTTGACCCAAAGAGGGATTTCTTTATTCAGCGCAATCGGCACCTCCCGGTCAATTCTTGTCCCGCCAATTCCTGTGGATTCGTCAAATGGCGTGTCTACAGTCGGGAAGCTATACTTAACATGGCCGTTTTCATCGATGGTATATAAATCACAGCCGGTTTCCGTCAGTCTCACGGCTATTCTCCCGGTTACATGGTCAATGTTTCCAGCCGTTGTTCCGTCTTCGAACCATTCGCCGTCACGATAGGCCCAAATCGATACTGCATAGGATTTCGCAGTTTCATCAAACGAAATGTCGAAGAACTGGATTTCATCATCAAACAGGCTGAGAACATCCTGGGTTTCCTCCGAAAAATCGCTTGGCTTTATATACATTGCAGACTGCTTATTCTGTGAACACGCGCATAATGCAAAAATAAGCAATCCCACAAGCAGCATACATGTTATTTTCTTCATGTCGTACTCTCCCTTCTTGTCGGGCTTCACTATACCATATATCTGCATAAATTTCAACAGCAGCCACGGCAGGAA
>HF988020.1:0-2147 GCA_000434635.1 Firmicutes bacterium CAG:110
GTTATTACTCATTTTAGGAGGATTGCCGCTATGGGGATTTCTTTGTTGTTGTAATTCCTTTGCAAAGTCCATCAGGAATCATCTTTCTTCACGATGATTGCATGAACGCTCACCCTCATACTGAACTCCCGTTGCCTCATTTTTCAAGCATTACGAACTATTTCAAGGAGCATCGTGGAACGCACACTGATTGCAAACCGTTTCTTGACATGAACAATGCTCCCTTCGTGATTGACAGTGTTTTTATTTCACTGTCTCTCATAAAGGGAGCATATCACGCCTGCCGGGGATGTTTCCTTTTCAAATGTCTTATCCACGATGGTTCTGCATTACAAACGTCAGGCTATCCCGCAGCTCCTGGTTAAAGCTCCTCGTCATCCCAGCCCGGGTACTGCGCCGGCGGGTCTCCAACCGCTTTGATCACACGAAAATACTTCGTTTTCCCCACCAATTCCTGCATCACTCTGCACTGGAAACGCCATTCATCTCCAAAATCAAACAAGTACTTAAATTTATCGCCTTTTTCCAGTCCAAGTCGTCCAAGTGGCATCTTGTAGGATAACCGGCAGCCCTCATCCATATCGTCGGAATAATAGGCACCTAAATTGCTCCAATACCGGTCATCCATAAAGAACGCATGGCAATGGTCATCGTCAAATTCGAAAGCACTCAAAATCGCTTCACTCAATGCGCCAAGGGTTTTCTGCTTGCCGATTTGAATGTACCGGTAACAGCTACGTCCCAGAGACACCTTGATCACATAGCTTTCCACCGTGCCGATTTCTTTTTCCTTGTTGGGACGACGTTCCGGTTCGCCGCCGCTTAAGGAAAAACGAATCGTATTGTCCTCCTTGGCCTTCCTGTAGATATCCTTAAACGCTTCGCTGTAACCACGTCCGAAGTGGAACGGATAGGCCCTGACTAATCCATCCGAAATAATCATATCCTTAAAGGGGATCAACACGGCATCCAGCAGTACCGGACCTTTTCCCATCATCTCCTCCCAGGTGGAAAACAGCCCTTTGACCATATAGACCGTCTGGTCATCCTCTGAAATGAACACGGTTCCCTTTTTTAAATGCCGTTCCACAATGTACTTTCCCGGCTTGCACTGCGCCCACCCCGCCACAATTTGGGCCTGCTCCTCCGGCAGCTTTGCATAGGCAATGTATTCCTGAAGCACCTCTGTGTGGGACCACAAATAATCTGCAATCTTCTTCGCTTCAGCAGCATCGATGCCTCGGCTCCGGTCAATAGTTCCCACGCCGGGACATACCCGGTATTTTTGATTTACGAAATCCAGCAAAGGGAACCAAAGCTGATAAAAAAGCTCCGCATCCTGTTTTTCTAACGTCATATTCTACTCCTTATCTATTGCGCTGTTGTTCTTCCCGCAGGATGTCCGTGTTATGTTTTTAGCTTAGCACCTTTGCGCCAGACAGGCAACCGAAATCATCAGTTGAAACGAACATTCGTCTTTTTCACCTAGAACTTCTTTTTATTTCTGTGCAATATGACATAGATGGGCTTTTATCCGATAACCGCCCTATTCTTTTCCCATTGCACTTTCCAATCGCTATTCGTTCTACTCCCTCTAGCCAGCGGACTTCTCTTTCTTTGTGAACCAACTTTTCAATATCTTTTCGGCTTATTTTCAAGACTTTTCAATAAATATATCGGCCCCAAAATCCTACTTTTCAAATATTCAGGTGGTAAGCTCCTAGCCTTCTGTCCTCCACCCATAGACAAGCCCCAGCAAGCAACCTTCGCCTGCTGGGGCCATTTATATTCATCTTAGCACCACATTCCAGTAAATTTTTGCGTTGTGGTCACAGTACACAGACAGGTACACCCCATCCGTCCGCCACACGGGGTTGCTGCGGGCTTCATCAGTTCTTCATAATGTGCGCCACCAGCCGCAGATTCCGTTCTATGAGAACATTCCTCGCTTCCAGATCCCCCTTCCCTGCCAAGTCCAGATAGTACCGTTCCTCTTCCTCCGTCAGCGGGCGGGGAAAGCTGCCCGAGGACAGCTGCAATGAATAAAATAATGAACTGAGCATCAGCCAGGCCGCTGCCAACATGTTCGCCACCTCCACTGCCACTGTATTCCCCATTGCCCGTCCTTTTTCCAACAAAATACCGCC
>HF988020.1:2181-10413 GCA_000434635.1 Firmicutes bacterium CAG:110
GGCATTTTGCCCCGGCGGCGAAAACTGTTATTCCTTTCAGGCGCTGCGGTATTGGTCGAGAAAATCCTCCCACGGATATCCGTTGATCGTTCCGTTCTCAGACATATCCAAAACAATCATTACTGCCATTGTATCACAGCAAACACCCGGTGTCATCAAAAACCGGCACATTTCCGCGCATCGATAACGGGGCAGTGGAACTATGGTCATCATACACCATAACTCCCCGGTGTGAGGTGCGCGGCACGCAACTTTTTTCAAAATTGTCGCACGCCGCGCGACCATAAGTTGAAGGAATCTGCTATACTAAAATCGCCAAATAAGCAGTGGACAATAGCATCAAACGGTGATATTATTTTACTGTAATGGTTCCAAAAATCGGCGGGGAAGCCCCCGAAAGAAAGAGGAATGGAATATGGAAGTACGCAGATGCATGAAATGTATGCACCCGCTGACGGTGGGAGAAACCGTCTGCCCGGAATGCGGACGCGCCTACGGCAGCGCGAACGCGGAGTCCTTCGCCCTGAAACCGGGAACGATTCTGGAGGGAAAGTACCTCGTGGGCGAAATGCTGGGTCAGGGCGGTTTTGGCATCACCTACATCGGCTTTGACCTGCTGCTGGAGCAGAAGGTCGCCATCAAGGAATACTATCCCATGAGCACCGGTATGGTCAGCCGGGAGGGACACTCCACCGTGGTGTGGAGCAGCGCCATGATGGGAAAAACCGGCACTCAGAAAGGCTTCGACAGTTTCCTGAAGGAAGCCCGGAAAATGGCAAAGCTTGGGGGCATTCCCGGCGTCGTGGGGGTGAAATCGGTTTTCATCCAGAACGAAACGGCCTACATCGTCATGGACTTCATCGAGGGCGAGACCCTCCTGAAAAAATTGCAGAAGAACGGCCCCATGGACTTTGACAGCTGCGTCAAACTCATGACCCCGATCATGCAGGCGCTGTCGGAGGTCCATGAGCACGGCATTATCCACCGGGACATCAGCCCGGACAACATCATGGTGCGGCCGGACGGCAAGCTGATTTTGCTGGATCTGGGCGCGGCGAAGGATTTGGACATTCAGGGAAATGACGGCAGCGTCCAGTCCTCCCAGATGGTGGCCAAGCACGGATTCAGCCCCATTGAGCAGTACAGCAAGAGCGGAAAGGTCGGCCCGTGGACGGACATTTACGCCATGGCCGCCACCATCTATTATTGCTGCACCGGCATTCTCCCGCCCCCCGCGACGGACCGCACCATAGACGATACACTGGCCTGTCAGCCGCTGCTGACGCAGGCGCAGTTTGGCATTCTGGCGGACTGTATGCATATGCGCCCGCAGGATCGTCCGCAGAGCATGGACACGCTCCTGCAAATGCTAACCCACCCGCAGGGGGAGGCGAAAGCGGAACCGCCCAAAGTTATTCCGGAAGTGGAACCGCCCAAGCCGGTCGAGACGAAAGCAGCCCCGCCCAAACCGATGGAGACGGAACCGGTAGTCCAGAAGACCCCACCGATAAACCCGGAAGCGCAGCCCACCCAACCGCCCCGGCACGATGCGGAACCGAAGCGACCACTTTCCAAATGGCTGATCCCCGGCGTTGCGGCGGTGGTCGCGGTGATAGCCCTCGCCATTTCCATCGGCAGCGGCGGGAAAAAGTCCAGCCCCTCCGTGAAAGCCCCGGCTGCGCAGGCCGCCGCCACGGAACCGGCGCCGACAGAAACAGTTCCTACTATTCCCATGGAAGTCCATACCATGGCGGCTGCAGACTTTGTCTATGAAGACGACATCTCTGCTACCCCGTTTTGGGGGCAGAGTCAGTATTTGCGCAAAGACGTAAATACCCTAACCTTCCAAAGCTCACTGCAAAACGCCCCCAGCAGTGCATGGGACGTGTCAGAAGCCGGGGACAGGAGCGTGCTGGCCTGGATGGATAACGGCAATCTGTACGTGGCCGCTGACGGCGCAATCGCGCCAAACCCCGATGCAGCCTGGTTGTTTCAAGATTTTGTAAATATGAAGACAATCAATTTCGGGAACTGCTTTGACACTTCCGACGTAACACGGATGAGAGGCATGTTTAACGGTTGCAGCAGTCTCACCGATTTGGATTTATCCGGCTTCGATACTTCCAGCGTGACAGACATGCGTATGATGTTCCAAAACTGTGCGAGTCTGACCAGTTTGGATTTACCCGGCTTCGATACTTCCAGCGTGACAGATATGCGTGTGATGTTCCAAAACTGTGCGAATCTGACCAGTCTGGATGTATCCAGTTTCGACACCTCCAACGTGATAGATATGGGCGCCATGTTTGCAAACTGCGAACGTCTCACCGGTCTGGATTTATCGGGCTTCGATACTTCCCACGTAACGAACATGGCCGCTATGTTCTGCATCTGTGAAGATCTGACCAGTTTGGATTTGACCGGTTTCGATACCTCCAACGTGGCATACATGAGCGATATGTTCTATGGCTGTGACAATCTGCCCGATATCATCTGCTCCGACAGCAAGATTCTTAAGGAATTCCGCAATCGTTAACAATCACCCCGCCCGGCTCTTTCTCCCAGAGCCGGGCAAAATTTTTTCAAAATTGTCGCGTGCCGCGCAACCGCAAATTTCGTAAACTTGCTATAATAAAATTATCAAATAGGCAGTAGACAACATCATCAAGCGATGATATTATTTTATTATAGTGGTTATCACCGGGAACACGGAACCGAACGTCAGGCCACTGAAAGAGGAGAGAAACATGAAATTTGACCGCTGTTTTGGCTGTATGGAGGAAATTCACGGCTACCCCTGCCCCGTCTGCGGCTTTGACCCCGCGCAGGCCGCCGCACCCAATTATGTGCTTCCCTATGGGGCGATTTTGAACGGCAGATACATCGTAGGAAAAATGCTGGGTCAGGGCGGCTTCGGCATCACCTATATCGGCTGGGACCTTGCCATGGAGCGGAAGGTCGCCATCAAGGAATACTACCCCTCCGGTCAGGTCAGCCGGAATCCCGGCTCCCGGGATTTGACATGGTATACCAACGAGCAGTCCCGGCAGGCAAGGCAGAACGGTATGCAGATGTTCCTGAAAGAGGCCCGAAAAATGTCCAAGGTGGACAATCTCACCAATGTGGTGCGGGTGCGAGATATTTTTCAGGAAAACGAGACGGCCTATATCGTCATGGACTTCGTGGAAGGCGAAACGCTGAAAGCACGGCTGGATAAGACCGGCCCTCTGACATGGAAGCAGGCGAAAGACATTTTCCTCCCCGCCATTCAGGCCATGGAGCAGGTACATCAGGCCGGTCTTGTCCACCGTGACATCAGCCCGGACAACCTGATGCTGACGCCGGACGGCAGGGTAATGATCCTCGATCTGGGCGCGGCAAAGGATCTGGCAATCAATAAAGGTGCGTCCTCGGCGATGGTCGTGAAAGGCGGCTTCAGCCCTCCGGAGCAGTACGCCCAGCAGGGCGGGTCCGGCTCATGGACGGATGTTTACGCCATGGCCGCAACCATGTACCACAGCCTGACCGGCGTCGTTCCCCCCACCGCTGTAGATCGTATGCAGGGAGAACCCGTAAACTGGGCATTGCTGGAAACCGGCGGCGTTCCGAATCATGTAATTGCGGCCCTGCAAAATGCAATGAAGCTCAATGCCAGAGAAAGAACGCAGACCATGGCAGAGCTTCTGAGCCAGTGCCAGTCCAAATCCGCCCATGCATCCAGGCCGGGGGCAAACCATTCCGGTTCGCAGAAAAAAGCAAATGCTGTGGTGATTGGTCTGGCTGTCGCCCTTTGCGCGATGACGGCGGTATTGGTAACTCTTTTTGTAAAAGCAAAGCCTGAGCCGCAGCCTGCGCCTACCAAAACCGTAGTACAGGCGGAACCCACTGTAAGCCATGTTGAACCGACTATAGCGTATACGAAACCAACCGCTCCAAGCTCCAACCCGACGAAGCCAACGGCATCTACCGTGCCCGAAGAAACTCAGGCAAAGAAACCGGCCGTGAACGTAAATGATATCGTCAGCTTTGGCCATTACGAGCAGGATGGCAATCGCAGCAACGGCGCCGAGGCGATTGAATGGCTGGTGCTGGACGTTCAGGAGGACAGGGCGCTGCTGCTGAGCCGCTATGCGCTGGATTCCCAGCCGTATAACAGTGCTTACGGAAAAACCACTTGGGAAGCGTGCACCCTGCGCAGCTGGCTGAACAGCACGTTCTTTGACGCCGCGTTTACCGCAGAGGAAAAAGCGTCGATCCTCGTGACAGAAGTTGACAACGGCGCATCGCAGAACAATAGCGAATGGCACACCAAGGGATGCAATAATACGGAGGATATGGTCTTCCTGCTCAGCTATAACGATACAGATCGGTACTTTGATGACCGCGACGCCCGTATCTGCACGCCGACAAACTATGCTGTTTCCATGGGGGCGGATACCCGGACTCTCGACGATGGCGTTACGGATGCCGCGTGGTGGTGGCTGCGGTCTCCGGGAGAAAACGAAACGCAGGCATCTTTTGTAAATTTCGATGGCACCCGCTACACAAATGCTGTCGGAAATGGGTATCTGTCCGTTCGCCCTGCAATATGGGTCGAGATAGCGGACTGACCTTCCTCCCGTTTATGAAGACACGGAGCGGGTCTTCCCCGGCCCCTAAACGCCAAGGGGAAGGAAGCCGCGCAAAAAGGAGAGAGAAATATGAAATTCAACCGTTGTTTTGGCTGCATGGAGGAAATTCAGGGCTATCCCTGCCCCCACTGCGGCTTCGACCCGCGGAGCGTCAAAGGAATCGAGTACGCCCTGCCCATGGGAACGATCCTCGCGGGGAAATATCTGGTCGGCCGGGTGCTGGGGCAGGGCGGCTTCGGCATCACCTATGTCGGCTGGGATATCGCGCTGGAACGGAAGGTCGCCATCAAGGAATATTACCCTTCCGGTCAGGTCAGCCGGAATCCCGGCTCCCGGGGACTGACGTGGTACACCAGTGTGCAGTCCCAGCAGGCGAAACAGAACGGCACACAGATATTCCTGAAAGAAGCACGGAAAATGTCCAAAGTGGACGATATCCCCAACGTGGTACGGGTGCGGGATCTTTTTCAGGAAAACGAGACAGCCTACATCGTCATGGACTTCGTGGAAGGCGAGACGTTGAAAGCGCGGCTGGAAAAGACCGGCCCGCTGCCTTGGGAACAGGCAAAAGGCATTTTCCTTCCCGCCATTCAGGCCATGGAGCAGGTGCATCAGGCTGGCCTTGTCCACCGGGACATCAGCCCGGACAACCTGATGCTGACGCCGGACGGCAGGGTAAAAATTCTGGACTTGGGCGCGGCGAAGGACTTGAGCGTCAACAATGGCGCGTCCTCCATGCAGGTCGCCAAGGGCGGCTTCAGCCCCTTTGAGCAGTATACCCAGCGGGGCAGCTCCGGCCCATGGACGGACGTCTACGCCATGGCCGCCACGGTCTATTACACTTTGACCGGAAAACTGCCGCCCGTCGCCACCGACCGGGTGGTGGAGGACACCATCTCGTGGGACGAACCCGGCCTGAAAGCGTTGTCGGCGCAGGCGCTGGAAGCGCTGCAAAAGGCCATGGTGATATCCGCCAAAAACCGGATGCAGAGCATGGAGGAACTGGAAAAGGGACTGTACAGCACAGCGGTAAAACCGGAACCCGCGCCAGCACCTCAGCCGGTGCAGGAAGCCAGACCGGAACCTCAACCAGAGCAGGAGGCCAAACCGGCCCCCCAGCCGACACCGGAACCCGCACCTCAGGCCAAAACGGAACCCAAACCGGAAGCGGGTAAGAAATCCGGGAAAAAGCTCTGGATTGCCGCGGCGTCGGTCATTGCCGTCGTGCTGTGCGGTGCGCTGATATGGGCAAACACCAACAAACCCGCCGATGACACCAATACAGCCGCATTTGCAGCGACTACCCCGACCACAGCTCCAACCACTGTTCCAACCGTTGCCGCAACCGCCGCCCCGACTACCGAAATGCCTGTTTCTATTCCGTCTCCAGCAACCTTACAAAGTCTTGCGGAGGAATATGGAAGGAAAAATGTTGTGGCCGCTGGCGACCATTTTGCAGTTGGCATAAAGCCTGACGGATCGTGCATTGCAGCGGGAAACCCTAAACCATATGTTTCGAGTTGGACGGGAATGTGCTCGCTCTCAGCATGTGGAGATACTGTTGCCGGATTGCGCAGTGATGGGACGGTAGTCTGCTCAGATTCAACTTTAAATGTCCGAAACTGGAAAGACATTGTGCAAATTGATTATTTCGAGGAATTTTGGGAGAAGGACCACCATATTGTTGGGCTGACTTCATCCGGAAAAGTCGTTGCGGAAGGAACAAATCGGTACGGAGAGTGCGATGTTTCCGGTTGGGAAGATATTGTAGACGTTGCAGCCGGAGCCACTCACACTGTGGGATTACGAAGCGATGGAACCGTGGTCGCATGTGGAAACAACGAGTTCGGACAATGCAATGTTTCTGACTGGGTTGGGATTGTTGATGTCGCCGCTGCCAGATATGCCGTTTACGGACTTACTTCAGATGGTCACATTCTTGTAGCTGGTCAGAAGTATGAAGGGAATAGCACATTCAATAGTGTTTTGGAGATCCCCACCCCGGAGGTATCTGGCTGGGATAACATTGTTGCAATTCTGGCGTCTTATGAGGGTGGAGATGGCTGTGATTACGTGGTTGGCATACGTGAGGACGGAACGATTGTGACAAACAGATCAACGTGGGCATATCTGGATGATGGAGATATCGAGTCTTTCCAAGATGTCCAGTGTATCAGCGTTGCAAGCTGGGGATATACAATCTGTGTGGACAGTTACGGAAAAGTGCGTGCTGTTGGTTGGGATGTTGATGGAACAAGAATTGTAGATACATGGTCACTTATGGAAAAATAATATCTGGTGGGCTTGCCTAACTTAGCAATCCGCCGAAGATTGGAGGAATCCAGCACGAATTCAGGATATCCAGACGTCCGTTTTCCCGGCTGGGAGGTTGTACGCAAGCTTGTGCATCACCTGTATCAGCTGAGATCTTGCCATGGATCGTAAGGTCGCTATCAAGGAATACTATGCAAATTCGTTGATATTGCCCGGTCAAAGCGTTATAGTTGTTATATATTAAAAAATAAAGGAGAGAGGAACATGTATTGTTACAACTGCGGCAAAGAAATCGCGGAAACCGTGAAATTCTGCCCCTATTGCGGAGCAGAACAGAAGCAGCCCCAGCAGTCCCCTCAGTGGCAGCAGCCTCAGCAGCCCGTCCAGCAGCCCCAGCAGCAGGAACCCCAACCGCAGCCCATCCAGCAGCAACCCGCCCAATGGCAGAACCCCCAGCAGCAGGACACTCAATGGCAGGCTCCTCAGCAGCCCACCCAGTGGCAGAACCCTCCAGCGGCGAATAACAGCGGAAAAAACAATTCCTGGCAGTCCAGACTTCCCATCATTCTGGCAGCCGTCGCCCTTGTGGTCGTAGTTCTGCTTGCAGTGCGCGCGTTCCATAACCGCACCGATGCCCAGAACGAGCTGAAAGCGATCGCGACTACAGAACCTGCCGCTACCGAAGCCGCCCCCACCGAAAAAGTCACGTACACCGAGCCTCCCGCCCCGACGGAAACAGAGGCCCTCACGGACGGCTGGCACACCATAAACGGAAAGCGCTATTACATTCAGGATGGTGAAAAGTATGTAGATCTTCAGGAAATCGACAACGCGCTGTACTACTTCGACGAAGACGGCGCACTGGCTGAGAATGAAGACGTGGACTATTATGGGACTACTTTACATGCAGGCCGCGACGGTATAATAGAAGGAATTACTATTGATGAAATTGGGGGAGAATGGTCAGATGAGTACTACCATTACGGGAATAACGGACGTAGTTCTGTTCTGGAATTATCCTTTGAAGTAGAAGACTGCGATTCCTTCCGGTTCTATCTGGAGGCAGGCGGCTTGCATGGTGCAAAGGTGAATGGAAAGTGGAAAATCTATGTCAGGCACAACGGCAACTGGGAATTTGTACAGGATATCAATTACACAGAGCCAAATGGATATTTTGACATAAAACTCGACGGTTACAAGAACTTTGATGCCATTACTGCTTGCCCGATGGTGCAGGGCAATGCCACCTACTCCGCGGTTTTCTACCTGCAAAACGTACATTGCGTACTGTAATCGTGATCCGGCCGCAAGAACACAAAAAAATACC
>HF988020.1:10448-11913 GCA_000434635.1 Firmicutes bacterium CAG:110
GGGGCAATTGCCCCGGCGGTAACTCTTTTCAGTATCAGGCGCTGCGGAATCGGGCGAGGAAATCCTTTGTTTCCTGCTTCTGCGGGTTTCCAAACACTTCGGAGGGTACGCCTTCCTCACAGATGACGCCCTGACTCATAAACACCACATGATTGCTCACGTCCCGGGCGAAGGCCATCTCGTGGGTCACCACCAGCATGGTCATCCCTTCCCGCGCAAGAGACCGCATGACGTTCAGCACCTCGCCCACCATCTCCGGGTCCAGCGCGGAGGTGGGTTCGTCGAACAGCAGCACCTCCGGATCCATAGCCAGCGCCCGGGCAATGGCTACCCGCTGCTTCTGGCCGCCGGAGATCTGCCGGGGCTTGGCGTTGATGTAGGGCGCCATGCCCACCTTTTCCAGATAGGTCATCGCGTGAGCCCGGGCTTCCTCCCGGCTCCGCTTCAGCACCTTCACCTGACCGACCATGCAGTTTTCCAGCACCGTCATATTGTTGAACAGATTGAAGGACTGAAACACCATACCCACATGGGCGCGGTAGGCCGGCGCGTTGACGCCCCGCCCAGCCACGTTCTTGCCGTGGTAGCAGACCTCGCCGGAGGTGGGCGTTTCCAGCAGGTTGATGCACCGAAGCAGCGTGCTTTTTCCGGAGCCGGAAGCGCCGATGATGGAGGTCACGTCGCCTTTGGCTACGGTAAAGTCAATGTCCCGGAGCACCTCGTGGCTTCCAAAAGACTTGGAAAGGTGGTTGACCTGTAAAATCACGTCTTCCATATTAGTAATCTCCTTTCGGTCTTCCGGAACCAAACTCGCCGCTGCGCTCGTCGAAGGGCGTCTTGCGGCTGGGGTGGGAATAGGTACCGGCGCTCATGGCCAAAGAGTCCGTACTGACCAGCTCGTAATTGTCGCTGCCGTCCAGCCGCTTTTCAAGCCAACGCAGCAGGAAAGACGCCGCCAGCGTCAGCATCAGATACCCCGCCATCTCGATCACGGCTGAGGGAAAATACAGCAGATTGACGCCCACAATGTTCCGATGGGTGGCAAAAAACTCCACGAAGCCGATAACGAACATCACGGAGGTGTCCTTGATGTTGATAATAAAGTTGTTGCCGATCTGGGGGATGATGTTCCGCAGCGCCTGAGGCATGATGACGTTCACCATGGTCTGCACATGGGTCATGCCGATGGCCTTCGCGCCCTCGGTCTGGCCGGGGTCAATGGAGATGATGCCGCCCCGGACGGACTCGGCCATGTACGCGCCGGTGTTGATGGACACCACGATGATGGCTGCCACCCAGATGCCGCCCATTCCCTTGAAGGCCACCGCGCCGTCGGTGAAGTAGGGCAGGCCGTAGAAGATGAACACCGCCTGTAAGACCATGGGCGTTCCCCGGAACACCTCCACATAAATGCGGATCAGCGCCCGCAGCAGCTTCAGGAAGAAGCGCTTGACCGGTGGGTCCT
>HF988020.1:11941-15024 GCA_000434635.1 Firmicutes bacterium CAG:110
GGTGTAGGGAATGGTGTTGAGAATGCCGCACAGCAGGCCGATCACGCAGCCGATCAGGGTCGCGACCACCGCCAGAACCAGCGTGTTCCGGATACCGGTAAAATAAGCGCCGGAGTACGTCTCCCAGAGCTTTCCGATGTCGGTCGTGAGTTTTGCAAGCTTATCCATGAGGCACCTCAGATCGCGGGCTGAACGGCAATCGCCTCGTTCATGATCTGGTTCATGTCCTCCACGGTCATTCCGCTGAGGACCGCATTCATGGCGTCCAGCAGGGTGGTGTTGCCCTTGACCACGGAGATGCCGATGTTGATCTCACCGGCGTCTACCTTAAAATTGTCCTCGCTGCCGGAGAAGTCCAGAATCACCAGATTGTCGTAGGTGGCGCAGGCGCCCATAGCGGTGGGCATATCGGTGCAGATGTAATCCACAGTGCCGGAGGTGACGGCCATGACCATGGCCGGAGCCGTTTCGGAAGCGGGCATCAGCTGGGCGCCCTCGATCTGGGGCAGGCAGGTGTCATACCAGATGGTGCCGGTCTGAGCGGTACAGGAGCCGGAAAGCTGGGAAATGCCGGTGGCGGAGGCCAAGGGGCTATCCTTCCGGGTGACGCAGACGATGGAAGCGTAGAAGTAAGGGCCTGCCATGTCCACTTCCTGAAGCCGCGTCTCGGTCATGGACTGACCGGCAATGACGGCGTCCAGCTGACCGGCGTTCAGCGCGGGAACCAGGCCGTCCCAGCCGATGGCCATGATCTCCAGCTCCCAGCCGTTGGCCTCACAGATCTTCTTGGCGATCATGACGTCATAGCCGTTGGCATAAGCGCCGGGGTTGTTGGCGATGGGAACAGCGCCGTTGGAGTCGTCCATCTGGGTCCAGTTGTAGGGGGCGTAGGCACACTCCATGCCCACGGTGAGCACGCCGTCCTCCACGCCGGAGAGAACCACGGAACTGGCCGCAGTGGGTGCGGCGGAAGCGGCAGGGGCATCGGAAGCAGAGCTTCCACAGGCGGTCATGGACAGAACCATAAGTACGGACAGGATAACGGATACGAGCTTCTTCATTTTGAGATCAACCTTTCTTTTTGCGTTTTCGCATTTTGGAATAAAAAATGAACCGCTTTGGAAAGCGGTCCATGGAAATGCGGAAAACCCAAACAAGAAAAGGATAATCCGAACAGCCAATGATAGCGCTTCACAAAGATTTTTGTGACAGTCCGGCAGATGTTCTCTGACGACCCAGCATGAAAAACCCGGGCAGATTTCCCATACTTCGGCGGTGATCCCTTTCTCCTTCGGCGGCTGCACGACCTTGCCGGAGGGTACTGATGAGTACCGCGCCTCTATCAAGCGATTCAATTTTGAGTGTATCCTAGCATCGCGGTTTCCGATTGTCAATAGCTTTTTCGGTGCATCCGCGTTTTTTGTATAATCTTCCAAATCAGAAGCGAACCCTACCATTCCATTTCGGCGAATCCGGCACATGTCGCCCATCTGTGCGCGAATCCCGGCTTGACATTTGCCCCTTCTCCCGGTAAACTGGTTTTATCAAATATACGGAGGAAACAGCGATGGATCACAGGGAATTGGCGGCAGAACTCTTTTTATCCGACTGCAACTGCGCTCAGGCGGTGCTGGAAGCCTTCAGCGACGTAACGGGGCTTGAAAAGGGCTTCGCGGCGAAGCTGGCGTCCTCCTTCGGCGGCGGCATGGGGCGGATGCGGGAGGTCTGCGGTGCGGTCAGCGGGATGCTGATGGTGGCGGGGCTTCTGTACGGCTATGACGACCCCGGCGAGAACGACGTGAACAAAAAAGCCCATTACCGGCTGGTGCAGAACCTTGCGGGGCAGTTCCGGGAGAAGATCGGCAGCATTATCTGTCGGGAAATTCTGAGCAACCCGCCCTCCGACCCCAACCCCACGCCCCGCACGGCGGAATTTTACAAGACCCGCCCCTGCGCCCATATGGTCATGACTGCGGCGGGCATTCTGGACGATTACATTGCGGAGCACCCGGTCACGGAGCATCAGCTATGAACGATTTTATCTACAACCAGCACGATATCCCCAAGGAGCAGTACCGCTACGGCCTGCGCGCCTCGTCGGACGTGGGCTGCGGATGGGTCGCCACCTGGAATGCCCTGCAAATTCTGGGGTACAAAACGGACATCCCGGCGCTGATCCGCTATTACGAATGGCAGCTGCCCCTGATCCACGGCAATACCGGCACCTCCTTCTGGGGGCCTGCCGTGTGCTTCCGGAAATGGGGCTTCCCGGTGAAGATCGTCGTGGACGTCCGCCGCTTTGACGAAGCGGCCAAAAACGCGGACGCCTGCATCCTGTTCTACCACTGGCGGAGCAAATGCCGCCTGGGCGCCCATTTCGCAGCGCTGCACCACACGGAGAAAGGCTTCATCGGCTACAACACCTACCGCAACTCCACCGGCGCGGACAATTACGGCAGCAGCCTTGCGGAGTTCCTCCGCAAGCGCAAGTATTTTGGCGCCGTCCTGCTGGCCATCAACCGAAAATCCGCAGAAGCACCTCGGCAAAACGTAGAAAAAACCAACGGAAATTTGTGAACATTTCACAATTCACCCCGAACGTCCCATGGGACTTCCCTTTTCCCGGAAATCCGCCGCTTGCATTCAGCGGGAAAGTGTGATATCCTTATAAAAAGGAGATGAGCCGAATGACTGTCCGGGAATCGGGTGAAATGTATCTTGAGGCTATACTGGTTTTGGCGAAGAAAAGCGGGTATGTCCGCTCCATTGACGTCAGCGAATATCTGGGGTATTCCAAGCCCAGCGTTTCCCGCGCGATGGGCATTCTCCGGGAGGGCGGGTATATCCTCATGGAAAAAGACGGCGCGATCACGCTGACGGATTCCGGGAAAAAGCTGGCGGAAACCATCTACGAGCGCCACACGGTGCTCTCGGAGCTGCTGATCCGTCTGGGTGTGGACGAAAAGACCGCCACCGACGATGCGTGCCGGATCGAGCACGTCATCAGCGACGAGTCGTTCCAAGCCATCAAGCAGTACTATTACCAGCACAAAAAGTAAAAATCCAGGCGGCGCTTGAAAGCG
>HF988020.1:15040-36545 GCA_000434635.1 Firmicutes bacterium CAG:110
GCGCTTGAAAGCGCCGCCTTAGTCTGTCAAAAAACCTCGCAGTGGAAAGCCGCCCGCGGGCGACAAATAGAGTTAAATCATTTTGCGTCAGGGCGTGTACCTAAGACGAGAGTTGTTAAGGGTATTTTCTAAAGCAAAAGAAATTGCGCCCAGAGAGCAAAAAGGTTAACGAAAATAAGACCAGTAAACCGAAATTTATGCTCATCTTTCTTCATCATAGATGACGGTAACTACGGATTTTGAGCCATGTATCCCCTTTTTTTGTATATCATCAAAGTCAAGAACAAGGCTATCAGGAGAAATGGAATCCTTATAGACTATTGTATAGTCTATCCAAGCGGGGCTTTCATTCTTCGTAATTTTTTCTCTGTTATATACATACTTCAAGAAATCCCAACCAATTCCTTCCAGGTATGAACCACTGTCTGTTTCCACTTCCATGCTGATAATATTTTGAACTGGGATTTGCTTTATATGTTCGACAAGGTCTTTCCTATCTTCGATTTCTAGCTTCTGCATTTTGCTATTTCCTCCTTTATAAGCCCCGATTCGTTGAATTGATGTTCAGTATAGCGCAAACGGGTCTTAATAGCAAAGCCCCTTTGCCCCAAAAGACCAGCGAGCCTTTTGGGGCAGTTTTTATCCCAGCAGTTCCTCAATCTCCGCCTTCGGCATGTAGCCGATGGCCTTGTTCATGACCTTGCCGCGTTCCACGACCACCAGCGTGGGGATGCTGGCGACGCCGAATTCCATGGCAAGCTCCACTTCCTCGTCCACGTTGATCTTGCCCACGGCGATATCCTCCCGCTCCTGGGCGATCTCCTCCACAATGGGGCCGACCATCCGGCACGGGCCGCACCATGGCGCCCAGAAATCCAGCAGCACGGGCTTATCGCTGTTTTTCACCAGCTCGTCGTAATTGGCCTTCGTAATGTGCATGACGGACATAACAATTCCTCCTTGGTATTTTTCTGTGCCTATAGTATACCCTAATTTTGAAAAAAGCGCAAGGGGCACGTCGAGCGTGCGGACAATTTGACATTTTGCCGCCCATCTGCTATGATACCCTGAAAGAAACGGGAGGACACCAATATGAGCAAATGTGAATCCTGCGGCGGATGCAGCGGCGGCTGTTCCGGATGCGGTCTGGAGCTGGAGCTTACGGAAGAAGAGATCAGCTTTCTGCACCGGCTGGGCGAGTGCGCCTTTCTGCCGGTGATTCAGGAAAAGGAAACGCCGGTTTTCCCGGAGGAGCCGGGAAAAGAGCTTCTGCTGCAATGTCTGGAGAAAAAGGGCCTGATTTCCCTTGACTATGACAAGCCCCTGAAAGATTACCATACCCCCGCCTATGATGCCAGCCCCGTCCGGGGCAGCATGGCGCTGACCAAGCGGGGACAGGACGTTCTGGAGCTGATGGAATATCAGGGAGTCCGCAGCTAACCATCCGGCGGCGTTTGCCGGAAAAAAGAGACATAGAGAAGTGTTATTTATGAACAACAATGAATACCGCGTGGGCGTCAACCGTGGATTGCCTGTGGGGATGGGATATTTTTCGGTGAGCTTCGGTTTCGGCGCCATGGCCGTGTCGCAGGGCTTGAAAACGCTGGACGCGGTGCTGATCTCCGCCACGAATCTGACCAGCGCAGGGCAGTTTGCGGGGCTTACCCTCATCGTCGCCGCCGCCACATTGTGGGAAATGGTGCTGACCCAGCTGGTCATCAACAGCCGCTACGCCCTGATGAGTCTGGCGCTGAGCCAGCGGATGGGCGAGAAGATCGGCCTGCTGCCCCGGCTTCTGATCGCGTTTTTCAATACGGATGAAATTTTCGCCCTGGCCATGGCGCGGGAAGCACCCCTGACGGTGCCGTTCCTGCTGGGGCTGGGGACGCTGCCCTTTATCGGCTGGACGCTGGGGACGCTGTGCGGCGCACTGGCCGGGTCGATCCTGCCGCTCTCCATCCGGACGGCGCTGGGGGTCATGCTCTACGGCATGTTCATCGCCATCGTGGTGCCCCCCGCGAAGAAGAACCGGGACATTTTTGTCGCGGTGGTGCTGGCGCTGATCTTCAGCAGCCTGTTTTCCTGGACGCCGGGGCTGAAAATCGTTTCCCCGGGACTGTCCATCGTGGTCTGCACCGTGGCAGCCGCCGCCATCTGCGCCGCGCTGTTCCCGGTGGAGGAAGAGAGGGAAGCGGCATGAACATTTATCTGTACATCCTCGCCATGGCGCTGACGACCTATCTTATCCGCGTCCTGCCCATGACGATTTTCCGCAAGCCCATCAAGAGCCGTTTTTTGCGCTCGTTTTTGTACTACGTTCCCTATTGCTGCCTGACGGCCATGACGTTCCCCTCCATCCTCAGCAGCACCGCTTCTATCTTAAGCGGCGCGGCGGCGCTGGTGGTAGCGGTGATTCTGGCCTACCGGGGCAAGAGTCTGATCGTGGTCGCCCTCAGCAGCAGCGCCGCGGTGCTGATTGTGGAATGGGCAATGAGCCATTTGTAAAATAACTGTGTATTCCTCCGCTTCGCCTTGACGAGCGGAGGAATCTTTGTTATAATGCGCCGTGAAGAGGGAGTAGTCGGCGCACAACGCGGGACTGAATCGACATACTGGTGAGGCCCCGGTTCAGCCTGAAATGACGAGACTTTTGCAGGCCGGCACAGTCTCTTCGTTTCTCTGTGCTGACTTGTATTCAGTACGGAGGATTTTTTATGGGAATCGGAGAACTGTTCTTGCTGGCGGTGGGACTGAGTATGGACGCTTTCGCAGTGTCCGTATGCAAGGGCCTTGCCATGAAAAAGGCAACGCTGAAGGCGGAGGCGACCTGCGGACTCTGGTTCGGCGGCTTCCAGATGCTGATGCCCGTGACCGGCTTTTTCCTTGGCTCGCTGTTTGCCGAAGCCATTGAAGCGTTCGACCACTGGGTCGCCTTCGGTCTGCTGGTCATCATCGGCATCAACATGCTGAAGGAAGCGCTGGAGAAGGAAGACGAATCCGGCGACGACCCGGAAAAGGACGCCGACCTGTCCGTCAAGACCATGTTTCTCATGGCCGTGGCGACTTCCATAGACGCGCTGGCCGTCGGCATTTCCCTTGCCATGGTCGGCAGCGTGAACATCTGGCTGGCGGCGGCGTTTATCGGTATCTGCACCTGCCTGCTGTCCGCTCTGGGCGTGAAGATCGGCAACGTGTTCGGCAGCCGGTATGAGAAAAAGGCCGAGTTTGCCGGCGGCGTCATTCTGATTCTGCTGGGCGTGAAGATCCTGCTGGAGCATCTGGGGGTTCTGGCGTGAAGCGCACAAAGCGCCGCATGACGCTGTGTACTGTGCTTCTGCTTTGCAATCTGGTCTTTATCTGGGGCAATTCCCTGCTCCCGGCGGAAGTCTCCGGACAGATCAGCGGCACGCTGAAGGCGCTGCTGGACGGCGTGTTCACCCCCGGCGAAGCGGTTCCCTCCGGTGGCGACGGCCTGCTGCGAAAGTGCGCCCATTTTGCCGAATTCGGCGCGTTGGGACTGCTGCTTGGGTGGCTGTTCGGGATGCTGGGAAAAAAGCGGCTTCCGGCGTTCGCCCTGGGCGTGGCCGCTGCCTGCATCGACGAGACCATCCAGGCCTTCGTCCCCGGCCGCAGCCCCGGCATCCGGGACGTGTGCATTGACAGCTGCGGCGCGGCCGCCGGTATGCTCCTGCTGTTTTTGGGGCATGCTTATTGGAAGAGACGATTTACCCGAAATAATTTTAGGAGGAAATGAAACATGAAAAGATTTTTAACTGCAATTCTGGCGGCAGCCATGGCGCTGTCCCTGCTTTCCGGCTGTGCCGGATCCAAGCCCACGGAAACCACCTCCCCCGATCAGGTGGAGGGAACCATGGAGGAGCTGCTGAACGAAATCGTTGCCCAGCAGCCGGTGGAGTTCGACGGCGGCGTCGAGACCATCGACCTCACCGACACCAGCGAGGAAGGGCAGTGGGCCATCAAGAGCAGCACTGGTCTGGATAACGCCGGCGTGCTGACGGAGGCCGCGGTGTTCGAGCCGATGATCGGCTCCATCGCCTTTTCCATGGTCATGGTGCGGGTCGCGCCGGGTGAGGACATCAAGTCCGTCGCCGAAGCCATGAAGTCCGGCATCAACCCCCGCAAGTGGGTCTGCGTGGAAGCGGACGACATGCTGGTCACCGGCTACCGTGACGTGGTGATGCTCATTATGCTGGACACCAGCTACGACCTCACCGCCCAGTCCTTTGTGGACGCCTTCGGCAAGGTCGTCGGCGAACCCGAATTTGTGATTTAAGGTTTCCAAAATGGCAGCGATTCCATCGCTGCCATTTTTATAAGAGTTCTCAGGAGCGAACACGCCTATGGTTTTTTCAAGCATTCCCTTCCTATATTATTTCCTCCCGGCGGTGCTGGCGGTGTATTTTCTCACGCCCCGGAAGGGGAAAAACGCCGTTCTGCTCCTTGCCAGCCTGATTTTTTACGGCTGGGGGGAGCTGCGGCTGCTGCCCCTGATGGTGTTCACCATCCTGCTGTGTTATGTCTGCGGTCTGGGCATCGAACGCTCCCGGAAGCGGAAAAAGCGCTGGCTGCTGGCGTCCATCGTCATCAGCGTGGGGCTGCTGGGGGTTTTCAAGTACGCAGACTTCTTCATCGGCAGTCTGAACGCCGTCACCGGCCTGAAAATTCCGCTGCTTCATCTTGCGCTGCCCGTCGGCATCAGCTTTTACACCTTCCAGTGCCTGAGCTACACCATCGACGTTTATCGCGGCAGCGTCCCGGCACAGAAGAACCTCATCAACTTCGGCGCGTATGTCGCCCTGTTCCCCCAGCTGATTGCAGGCCCCATCGTCCGCTATGCGGACATCGCACGGGAGCTGGAGCACCGGGAGCACAGCTGGGAAAACGCGGCGGTGGGTCTGCGGCGGTTTCTGGTAGGGCTGGGGAAAAAGGTCATCCTTGCGGATAACTTTGCCCTGCTGATCCGGCTGTTCCGTCAGAGCGGGGAAACGTCCGTCCTGTTTTACTGGATGTACGCCGTGGCCTTCACCCTGAACATTTACTTCGATTTTTCCGGCTATTCCGACATGGCCATCGGTCTTGGGCGGGTGCTGGGGTTCCATTTTGTGGAGAATTTCAACTACCCCTACCTCTCGGGAAGCGTCACGGAGTTCTGGCGGCGGTGGCATATCAGCCTTGGCAGCTGGTTCCGGGACTATGTATATATCCCCATGGGCGGCAGCCGGGTCAGCCGCTGGCGGTGGGTTCTGAACATCCTCACCGTGTGGATGCTTACGGGGCTGTGGCACGGCGCGGCGTGGAATTTCGTGCTGTGGGGGCTGCTGTTTGCCGCGCTTCTGCTGGCGGAAAAGTGGATTCCCGTCCTGCAAAGGCTGCCGGGCGTCCTGCGCCATGGCTATGTGCTGCTGGCGGTAATCCTCAGCTTTGTGCTGTTCAACGCGGACAGTCTTGCGCAGGCGGGGCAGGACTTTGCCGGACTGTTCGGCTTCGGCAGCCTGAGCCTGACCTCCGCCGAAGCGCTGTACTACCTGAAAAGCTATGCCGTCCTGTTCGTGCTGGGCATTCTCGGCTCCACGCCGGTGGTGAAAAACGCGGCGCGGCGCATGGACGGAACGAAGGCGGGGGTCGTGCTGGAAGCCGCGGCAATGCTGGCGCTGCTGATCGTCTGCACGGCCTATCTGGTGGATGGCTCCTTCAGCCCGTTCCTGTATTTCCGGTTTTAAGGGGGCGAAGGTATGAAGAATCGAATTTGCGCAATCATTGTTGCGGCTGTCTGGGCGGTGCTGGCTGCGTGGGCATGGCTGGCGCCCAGCCGGGACATCTCCGTCGCGGAGCGCCGCCAATTGGCACAGAAGCCTGCCATTCAGGCAAAGACGCTGCTGGACGGCAGCTTCATGACGGATTTTGAGGACGCCAGTCTGGATCAGTTCCCCCTGCGGGATACTTTCCGCGAGGCGAAATCCCTGTTCCACCGCTTCGTCCTGCGGCAAAGCGACAAAAGCGGCATTTATATCTCCCAAGGCTATGCTGCGGCACAGGAATATCCCCTGAGCGAAGCCTCGGTCAGCCACGCACTGGAGCGGTTCAGCAGCGTATACGAAACCTATCTTTCCTCCACCGATTCCAGAATTTACCTTGCCATCGTCCCGGACAAGGGCTACTATCTGGCGCAGTCTGTCGGGCAGCTGTCCATGGACTATGACCGGCTCTTTACCATGGTGGAGGACGGGATGCCGTGGGCGGCTCCCATCCGCCTGACGGACAGTCTGTCCATTCAGGACTATTACCGCACCGACACCCATTGGCGGCAGGAGCGGCTGCTCCCGGCGGCGCAGACGCTGTGTCAGGCACTGGGGGTGTCTTCTCCCCGGCAGGAGGATTACACCGTCACCCCGCTGGAAAAGCCCTTCTACGGCGTGTACTACGGTCAGGCAGCGCTGCCCATGCAGCCGGACACCATGTACCTGCTGAAAAGCGACCTGCTGGACGACTGCCGGGTGTACGACTACGAAACGGGGGAGACCGCCGCTGTCTACGACATGACCAAGCTGGACAGCAGAGATCTGTACGACGTGTATCTCTCCGGTGCCCGGAGCCTGCTGACCATCGAAAACCCCAACGCGGCCACCGGCCGGGAGCTGATCGTATTCCGGGATTCCTTCGGAAGCAGCATGGTTCCGCTGTTGGTAAACGACTACGCCAAGGTGACGCTGGTAGACCTTCGGTACATCCGAAGCGACTATCTGGGCAGGTTCCTGGACTTCCACGGTCAGGACGTGCTGTTCCTCTACAGCACGCTGCTGCTGAACAACAGCGCGGCAATCAAATAAAGCATCAAGGGCGCTCCGATGAAAGCGGAGCGCCCTTGATGCAAAAAAATCCACTGTAATCTTGCGACTACAGTGGACCTGGCAGAGGATGAGGGATTCGAACCCCCGCAAACGGAGTCAGAGTCCGGTGTGCTACCGTTACACAAATCCTCTATATAATACCTGGTGGAGACAACAGGACTCGAACCTGTGACCTCATGCGTGTGAAGCATGCGCTCTAACCAGCTGAGCTATGCCTCCATACCGAAGCAGAGCTTATTATACCACGTTTTTCCGGAAAGTCAACCACTTTTTCCGGAATTTCCTTTTTTCTTTTTTGCGCCCCGCCCTGAAAAGGACGGGGCGCATGAGGCTTGTTTACCTGTATGGCTGCACGTATCGTTCATGGCTCAGACTTTGCGGTCGCGCGTGGGCGCCGGAGACAAGGCCGAGCATGGCGTAGATCGAAACCACCGAGGAGCCGCCGTAGCTGATCAGCGGGAGGGTCAGGCCGATAACGGGCATAACGCCGATGCACATGCCGGTGTTGATCATCACCTGGAACATCAGCGCCGACGCGGCGCCGTAGCATACCAGCCGGCGCATATAATCCTGACAGTGCAAGCCCACATAGATGCACCGGGCGATGATGGCCATTTCCATGATCATAATGGCCAGACACCCCACGAAGCCCAGCTCCTCGCCCATGGACGAGAAGATATAGTCCGTGTGCCCGGCGAACAGGCTGCCGCTCTGGGTACGGTTGCCGTTGAACAGCCCCTGCCCCGTCAGGCCGCCGCCGGTGAGGGAGCGCAGGTTCATCATGGAGTGATAGCGCTCGTTGATGCCCATGGGGTCGATGGTGTCGTCAACCAGAATCAGAAACCGGTTCTGCTGGTACTCGCCGAGGAACTGCCACAGGATCGGGAACGCTGCCACGATCAGGCCGATGGCCAGGACGAACCACCACAGGCTGACGCCGCCGCCGAAGGCCATACCGATGAAGATAAACACAAAGATCAGGGAAACGCCCGCGTCGCCGGACAGCACCATGTTCAGTCCCACCAGCAGTCCCAGGTGAAGGCACATGTGCATAATAGACGGCAGGCTGGATATCCGGTTCTGGTGCGCCGACATGACCGACGCCATAATAACGACATAGGTGATCTTACAGATCTCGGCGGGCTGAACGCTGATGAAGCCCAGGTCGATCCAGCTTCGGTTGCCGGAGTCGTGGTCGGTTCCCAGAGGGCTTATCAGCATGAGGAGCAGCGCGCAGTTGAAAGCCACCATCACCATCCGGTGTTCCGAAAGAAAGTCCAGATCGACGGATGACACCAGCGCGTACATCATGACGCCCAGACCGGTAGCCGCCAGCTGAATGATAATATATTTGAGATTGCCGCCAAACTTGTCGGCGGAAGTGGCGCTGGCAATAAAAACGCAGCCAAAACCGGACACGATCAGGCACAGGATCAGCAGAAATATGTCGCCTTTTTTCCAAAAATCCTTTAATTCATAAAAAAACCGGCTCAAACAACCGCCTCCTTTCCGCTATGGTTTTTCATTATACCATCCTTCCGGGGAAAAGTAAATAGACGAAATGTGAACGTGCCTTTAACATTGCCGGGGGGCGGGGTATAGGGGCCTTCCAAAACGGGCAGAATCCATAAAACCCGGCAAAAAAAATGTTATGTCTGATATTACATCCGGTTTTACTTGACAAAATGGGAAAATAGTATTATTCTAAATAGGAATCTGCAAGAATTGGAAACGTTTCAATTTTCCGAAACTGCCGTTTTTCCACCGCCGCAGGGGTGTCTTCCCCCGGAGTTCCCCCGGAGTTCCTCCGGAGAACCCACGCTCAGACGGATACCGGCAAAAAGTTTCCTGTTTGCCGTTTTCGGGGCGGTTTCAACTGGACATGCTGATCGGAATATGATATACTATCAAAGGTCTGTCTAGAAGGAACCGTATCAATAAGCCATGGCGGCGCACCCGCTTTAAGAATGGAGAGCTAACATGAACAACAACTGTCTGAACATCCTGAAATGGACGGAGGCACAGCTCAAGTACACCTACGACGTTTCTTTGCAGGAGGCGACCCCTCAGGAGCTGCATGAAGCGCTGGGTCAGGCTGTTATGATGGCCATTTCCGACGATTGGAGCCATTCCAAGAAGACTCGTATGCCCAATCGCAAGGCGTATTACATCTCTGCCGAGTACCTGATCGGCCGTCTGGTGTATTCCAACCTGTTTAATCTGGGAATTCTGGACGAGATGAAGGAGCTGTTTGCCGAGCACGGGGTCGATCTGGCGATTCTCGAGGACATCGAGGACGACGCTCTGGGCAACGGCGGTCTTGGCCGTCTGGCGGCCTGCTTCCTGGACAGCGCTGCTTCCACCGATATTCCCCTGTCCGGCTACGGCCTGCGCTACAAGTTCGGTCTGTTCAAGCAGAGCTTTGACGCCGACGGCAGTCAGGTGGAGAACGCCGACGACTGGACAAAGTTCGGCGACCCCTGGTCCTTCCGCCGCTATAACCACACCGTGAAGGTCAAGTTCCCCGACCATACCGTTCTGGCCGTTCCCTACGACGTTCCCGTCATCGGCTACGGCACCGAGAACGTGGGCACACTGCGCCTGTGGCAGTGCGAGGCCGAGGAGGAGCTGGACTTCAACGCCTTCAACAATCAGGACTATCTGCGGGCGCTGGACGCCAAGAACAAGGCCGAGGACATCACCCGCGTCCTGTACCCCAACGACTCCACATGGGAGGGCAAGCGCCTGCGCATCAAGCAGCAGTATGTGCTGTCCTCTGCGTCCCTGCAGGATATGCTGCGCACCTTCAAAATTGCCCATGGCGATGATCTGAGCCGCTTCGCCGAGTTCTACGCGGTGCAGCTCAACGACACCCATCCCGCCATGTCCATCCCCGAGCTGATCCGCCTGCTGATGCTGGAGGGCATGAGCTTTGACGACGCCTTCAATGTCGCTCAGAAGACCTTCTCCTACACCAACCACACCGTCATGGGCGAGGCACTGGAAAAGTGGCCGCTGGATCTGATGCGCAGCGTGGTTCCCGAGATCGTGGACATCATCTGCCGCATTGACCAGAAGCTCAAGTGGGAGCATCCGGGTCTGTTCATTGTGAAAGACAACACCGCCCACATGGCGAACCTGTCCATTTACGTCGGCTCCTATATCAACGGCGTGGCGGAGATCCACACCCAGATTCTGAAGGACGACTGCTTCAAGGACTGGTACTACGCCTTCCCCGAGCGGTTCCAGAATAAGACCAACGGCATCACCCCCCGCCGCTGGCTGGGTCTGTGCAACCCCGAGCTGACCGCCATGCTGCGGGAAAAGGTGGGCGGCGACTTCCTGAAGAACCTCGACCTCATCGGTGAGCTGAAAGATCAGATCTACGACGAGACCGTGGTGGAGTTCAACGATATCAAGCACCTGAAGAAGGAGCAGCTGTGCGCCGTCATCGCCAAACACGAGGGCGTGACGCTGAACCCCGACTTCATCTTCGACGTGCAGGTCAAGCGTCTGCACGAGTACAAGCGCCAGCTGATGAACATTCTGTCCATCGTGGACATCTACTTCCGGCTGAAGGAAGGCCGCCTGCCGGACTTCCATCCCACGGTTTACCTCTTTGGCGCCAAGTCCGCCCCCGGCTACGCCCGGGCAAAGGCCATCATCCGCTATATCAACCGGGTCGCGAAGCTGATCAACAGCGACCCCGCCGTGGCGGATAAGCTGAAGGTGGTATTCGTTCAGAACTACAACTGCTCCTACGCCGAGCATATCATCCCCGCCGCCGATATTTCCGAGCAGATTTCCCCTGCCGGCACGGAGGCTTCCGGCACCGGCAACATGAAGCTGATGCTCAACGGCGCCGTGACCCTGGGTACGCTGGACGGCGCCAATGTGGAGATCGCCCAGGAGGCCGGCCGGGAGAACGAGTATATCTTCGGCCACACCGTGGATGAGATCAACGCCGCCAAGCCCACCTACCACGCCCGGGGCATTTACGACTCCAACGCCGACCTGCGCCGCGCCATCAACACCCTGGTGGACGGCACCGTCCCCACGGACGACGCCCAGAAGGAGCTGTTCCATTCTCTGCTGGACGGCACCGACTGGCATCAGGCCGACCATTACTTCCTGCTGCTGGACTACGCTTCCTATCTGGGCACCAAGCTCCAGGCCAACCGGGACTATGCCGACCGCATTGCCTTCGGCCGCAAGTGCCTGATGAACGTGGCCTCCGCCGCCAAGTTCTCCTCCGACCGCACCATCCGTCAGTACGCCGAGGAGATCTGGCACATCAAGCCCACCGAGTATTAAACCCCAAAACACGCCCGATTCTGCAAAGAGTCGGGCGTGTTTGTGTATCCCAAAATGTCAGAACCTTGCGCTGGGCGGCGAATTGTGGTATAGTATGGTCAAAGAACCCGCCGGTTTTTCCGGGGCGTCACGTCAATCTTGGAGGTGCAGACATGAAAGTTCAATTCATCGGTGCGACCCATGAAGTCACCGGCAGCTGTACGCTGCTGGAGGTAAGCGGCCGGTACTATCTGGTGGACTGCGGCATGGAGCAGGGGGAGGACATTTTCCAGAACGTCCCGCTGCCCGTTCCGGCGAATGCCATTGAAGCGGTGTTCCTGACCCACGCCCATATCGACCATTCCGGAATGCTCCCCAAGCTGTGCAAGGACGGTTTCCGGGGGCAGATCTACGCCACGGAGGCCACCTGCAATCTATGCCGCATCATGCTCATGGACTCGGCGCACATTCAGGAATCGGAAGCCCAGTGGCGCACCCGCAAGGCCGAGCGCGCCGGGGAACGGGCCGTGGAGCCGGTATACGACACCAACGACGCGGCGGCGGCTCTCCGGCTGCTCCGCCCCNNNGCGGCTCTCCGGCTGCTCCGCCCCTGCCAGTATAACGCCGCCGTCCAGGCCGCGGAGGGCATTATCATCCGCATGACGGACATCGGCCATCTGCTGGGTTCCGCCGCCATCGAAATGTGGCTGACGGAGGGGCAGCAGACCCGGAAGATCGTGTTCAGCGGCGACGTGGGCAACGTCAATCAGCCCCTGCTCCGCGACCCCCAGCCTGTTGCGGAGACGGAATATCTGGTCATCGAATCCACCTACGGCGACCGCCTGCATCCCAAGGAGCGGGGCGACGTGGTGGGCGAGCTGGCCGCCTGCATCCAGCGGGCGCTGGACCGGGGCGGCAATCTGGTCATCCCCGCCTTTGCCGTGGGGCGGACGCAGGAAATGCTCTATGCCATCCGGGAGATCAAGCAGCGGGGTCTGGTGACGGGACACGACCATTTCCCGGTGTACGTGGACTCCCCGCTGGCCGTGGAAGCGACGGGAATTTTCCTGCAATGCGACCCCACGGACTTTGACGACGAGACCCGGGCCATTCTGAAACAGGGCGTCAACCCCATCTGGTTTGACGGATTGAAGCTGGCCGTTTCCTCCGACGAATCCAAGCTCATCAATACCGACCCCCAGCCCAAGGTCATTCTCTCCGCCAGCGGCATGTGCGAGGCGGGCAGAATCCGCCACCATCTGAAACACAACCTGTGGCGCAAGGAATGCGTCATTCTGTTTGTCGGCTATCAGGCGGAGGGGTCTCTCGGCTGGAAGCTGGAAAACGGCGCGAAGTCCGTGAAGCTCTTCGGCGAAGACATCGCGGTGAACGCGGAGATCGCCATGCTCCACGGCACCTCCGGCCACGCGGACAAAGAGGGACTGCTGAACTGGCTGGCAGGCTTCCGGGAAAAGCCCAAGATGGTGTTCGTGAACCACGGCGACGACAGCAGCTGCAAAGCCTTCTGCGCGACCCTGAAATCCATGGGCTACCACGCCGACGCTCCCTACAGCGGCACGGAATACGACCTGATCACCGGCAAGCTCACGACCTACACCGAGGGCGTGAAGATCGACCGGGCGGCCGTCTTCAAGGGCACCCAGCGGGCGAAGCAAATCTACGAGGATATGGTCGCGGCGGCGGAAGCGCTTCTCGCGCTGGTCAAGACCCGCCGCGGGAATACCAACAAAGACAACGCCAAGCTTACGGGGCAGATCATCAGTCTGATCGAAAAGTGGAAGAAATAAGACAGCAAAACGCCCGACAGGAATCCATTTCCTGCCGGGCGCTTTTCACACTTTTCTGCTTACTTTAGACTGTATTTTACCGCATATGCCTTGTATTCATCGTCAAAATTCTCGTTCTCCATCCGGGCGGAGCGGATGGCCTCGTGGGTGTTCATGTTGTGGTGGTGCAGGTCGATGATGCACCCGGCGATGTTGGAGCAGTGGTCGCCCACCCGTTCCAGCGCGGTCAGCAGATCCGACCAGACAAATCCGGACTCAATGCTGCAGCTGCCCTGCTGCATCCGCAGAATGTGGTGGATGCGCATTTTCTCCTTCAGATCGTCAATGACCTGCTCCAGCGGCTCCACCCGGTAGGCTTTTTCCAGATCGTCGTCCCGGAACGCCCGGAAGGTCATGTCCACGATCTCCTCCACAGCCCGCAGCAGAACGTTCAGCTCATGGCAGGCGGCGTCGGAAAGAGACAGATTCTTACCTTTCAGCTCCTCGGCGGACTCCAAAATGTTCAGAGCGTGGTCTCCGATGCGCTCAAAATCGCTGAGGGCTTTGAGCAGCATGGCGGCCTCGCTGCTGTCGTTTTCGCTGATCTTCAGGGCGCTGAGCTTGACAAGATAGGTGCCAAGGATATCCTCATAATGGTCGGTTTTGCTCTCCCCCTCCCGCACAGCCTGCGCAAGCTCCGGCGTGTAGTTCTGGAGGGCGGCGGCGGCATCCCGCAGGGTCACGGCGGCCACGTCAGCCATTTCATTGGTGACCACACGGCAGCGCTCCAGCGCGATGGAGGGAGTGGTCAGCAGACGTTCGTCCAGCTCACAGACCGCTTCCGGCTGCTTCCCGTCGGGGACGATCCTGCACACCAGCTTTTCCAGCAGACCTGCCGCGGGCAGCATCAGGGTTGTGCAGATGACGTTGAAGACCGTGTGGCAGATGGCGATGCCCAGATAAGAAGCGCTTTCTCCCAGAATGGCAGGGGAGAACAGGGCGTCCGCCAGCACAAAGAGGGTCAGGCACACAATGGTGCCGATGATGTTGAACATCAGATGCACCACCGCCGCCCGCCGGGCGTTTTTGGTGGTGCCCACGCTGGACAGCAGCGCGGTGACGCAGGTGCCGATGTTCTGACCCATGATAATGGGAATGGCGGCGGCATAGGTCACGGAGCCGGTGGAGGACAGCGCCTGCAAAATGCCCACGGAGGCCGAGGAGGACTGGATGATTCCGGTGAGCACCGCGCCCACGAGAACGCCCAGAACAGGGTTCGTGAACATCAGGAACATCTTCTGAAATTCCGGCACGTTTTTGAGACCGCTGACCGCGCCGGACATGGTCTCCATGCCGAACATCAATGTGGCAAAGCCCAGAAAGATCATGCCGGTGTCCTTCTTCTTGCCGTCCTTCATGAACATGTAGTACACAATGCCCACCAGCGCAAGAATGGGGGTAAAAGAGCTGGGCTTCAGCAGCCGGACGAAGACGTTCCCGCTTTCAATGCCGCTGAGACTCAATATCCATGCGGTGACGGTGGTGCCAACGTTCGCGCCCATAATGACGTTGATGGCCTGTCCCAGCGTCAGAAGCCCGGAGTTGACAAAGCCGACCACCATGACCGTGGTAGCAGAGGAGGACTGAATGACGCCCGTGACGGCCAGACCCGTCAGGAAGCCCAGCATCCGGTTGGTGGTGAGCTTCCCCAGAAGCACCCGCAATGAGGAACCCGCCCGCCGTTCCAGCGCGTCCCCCATCAGGTTCATGCCGAACAGGAACAGGCACAACCCGCCGATCATGGTCAGAACGTTGAAAATATCCATGGATTTCGACCTCTCACATCTTAAATTATTTCATATTTCAATTTTATCAGCACAAGGTCAAATCCATTATCAGAAAAATGTAAAATCTGCGTAAATCCGGCAGAAAATATGGGAGGGGCCGCGCCCCTCCCATTCATTCTACTTTTTCTCCATGGGGAACCGCACCGTGACGATCGTCCCCTTGCCGACGGTGCTGTCCAGCTCGATGGCCGCGCCCAGGATCAGCGCCGCGTGCTTGACGATGGACAGTCCCAGACCGGTGCCGCCAATCTCCTTGGAATGGCTCTTGTCCACCCGGTAAAACCGCTCGAATACCCGCTCCTGATGCTCCGGGCTGATGCCGATGCCGGTGTCCGTCACCGTGAGAACGGCCTGATTTCCTTCCTGCCCGAGCCGCACAATGACCAGCCCGCCGTCCTTATTGTACTTGACGGCGTTGTCCATGAGGTTGAACACGATCCCGGAAACCAGCTGAGGAATCCCCTGAATCACGGTTTTCGTCCCTTCCAGCCGGATGCTGACGTTTTTCAGCTCCGCCGGGGCGGTCAGCTCCTGCATGGCGGACTTCGCCGTTTCGTACAGATCGATGGGCGCCCACTGCATATCCGCCGCGCCCTCGTCCAGCCGGGACAGGCGCAGGGTATCCTCCACCAGATCGATCATGCGCTGGGCTTCGCTGTAGATTTTCTCCGCAAAGTGCCGGGTGTCCTCCGGGGGAACCAGCCCGTCCTTCATCAGCTCGGCGTAGCCGGAAATGGCATGGAGCGGGGTTTTCAGCTCATGGGAAACGTTGGCGGTGAATTCCCGGCGAAGGGCTTCCGCCTTCTGCTTCTGGGTCACGTCAAACAGCAGCAGCACCACGCCGGAAACCGCCCCGTCGGATTTGACCGGACTTGCGGCGGCGAGATATTCCCCGCCGGTCAGGGCGACATTTTCCTCCGCCTTTTCCCCGGTGAGGGCTTTTTCCACCAGTGCGGAAATGGCCGCGTTCCGGTTGGCGACGCCAAAATCCGCCCCTAAGCAGTTGGGGGTGATCTCCAGCAGCCGCGTGGCAGCGGGGTTGATGCTCAGCACCGTGCCGCTGCTGTTCATCAGCACCAGTCCCTCGCTTAAGGAACGGGTGACGGTGTTGAATTCCTTCTGCTTCTGCCGCAGTTCCTGCGACTGCGCTCGGAGCTGTACCTGCTGGGAGTCCAGCCGCCGCAGAAGGGGCTGGATTTCGACGTACTCCCGGTTGGACATGGGGTCGTCCAGATTCAGCTCGTTCAGAGGGGCGACAATGTTTTTCGTCAGCTGCCCGGCAAGAAGCGCCGACAGGGCGACGGCAATACCGATGACCAGAATGATCGGCTTCACCACCCCCAGCACCAGATGGGGCACCGTGTTCTGCGCCGCGGAAAGGCGAAGCACCGTGCCGTCGCTTAAGCGCTGCGCCGTGTAAATATACCGCTCCATCAGCGTGTCGGAATAGCGGAAGCTGGTGCCGGAACCGGTGGCCAGCGCGGCCTTTACCTCTTCCCGCTCCAGATGATTCTCCATCACGCCGGAATCGGAACGGCTGTCATAAAGCACCGTGCCGTCGGCGGCGATCCAGGTGACCCGGCGGTCGGAGGTGTCCAGGCCGTCAAAATAGGAAACCCCTTCCGTTTCCAGCGCGTGGGCGACCAAAGCCGTCTGCAATCGCAGCTGCTCCGCCTGAACGTCGGAAAAGTAGGTGTACAGCGCCCCCAGGATCAGCACCACCGCTGCCAGCAGCACCGCCAGGGACGCCAGAAAAATCGAGCGAAAAACCCGCTTCGTCATGGCCTACGCCTCCATCCGGTAGCCAACGCCCCGGACGGTGCGGATGTATTCGCCGCACTGCCCCAGCTTCGTGCGCAGGGTGCCGATGTGTACGTCCACCGTTCGGGTCTCCCCCACGTAGTCCGTGCTCCAGATCCGCTCCAGCAGCTGATCCCGGGTAAAGACCCGGCCGGGATGCTCCAGAAAGAGCTTCAGTAACTCAAATTCCTTCAGCGTCAGCTCCACCCGGGTATCCCCGGCGTAGACTGTATGGGACGCGGAGTCCATCCGCAGATTCCCCATTTGCAGCAGTCCGGGAGCAGCCGCAGGGGCAGCCCGGCGCAAAACCGCCCGGATGCGGGACACCATCTCCATCATGCCGAAGGGCTTGGCGAGGTAATCGTCAGCCCCCAGATCCAGCCCCACCACCTTGTCATACTCCGTCCCACGGGCGGAAGCAATGATGACCGGGATGCGGGCGGTGGTGGGATTGCCCCGGAGGGCTTTGAGAATTTCAATGCCGTCCATTCCGGGCAGCATGATATCCAGCATAATGAGCTGGGGCTGGGCGTGGCTCAGCGCGTCGAACAGTCCCACACTGTCCCGGAAGCCCTCCGCCTCGAAGCTGGACGCCCGCAGGGCATACAGCATCAGCTCCCGGATGCTGTCGTCGTCCTCTACGCAGTAAATCACTCGGATTCCCCCAATACTTATTCTATCTCACTATTGATGGTACGATAAAACCGTAAGAATTACAATAAGCACTTTGTAAAATCTATGTAAAGTGGCAAATTCTGTTCCCGGAAGCGAAAATTCCGGGACGGAAATCCGCCCCGGAGTATCGTGTCAAGCGTTAAAAACGTAGGTATCCAGCCGCCGGAAAGCCTCCCGCACCCGGCTCAGGGGCAGCGCGAGGTTCATGCGGATGTGGGTCTGACCGTGGAACGCCCGTCCGTCCTGCCAGATCACGCCCACGTCCCATCCGGCGGCAAGCAGCTCGTCCATGGTCTTGCCGTGGGCTGCCAGCCATTTTTCGCAGTCCAGGAACAGCATATATGTCCCCTGAGGGCGGCTGACATCCACGCCGTTAAAGTGATTCGCGATGTAATCACAGGCAAAATCCACGTTGCCGGTGATGACCTGCCGCAGCTCCTCCACCCACTCATAGCCCTCGGGCCTGTAAGCGCCCAGCAGGGCGTGCATGCTCATGACGTTCATGGCGTTGTAGTGACTGAGGGACCCCTCCTTGTCGCAGCGATCCCGGAGCCAGGAATTGTAGATAATATGGTAGCTGCCCACCAGTCCCGCCAGATTGAAGGTCTTGGAGGGGGCGTACAGCGCCACGGTGCGCATTTTCGCGTCCTCGCTGACGGACTGGGTGGGGATGTGGCAATATCCGGTCAGCAGGATGTCGCTCCAGATCTCGTCGGAAACCACCATGACGTCGTACTTTTTGTACAGCGCCATGGCCTGCTCGATCTCCCAACGCTCCCAGACCCGGCCGCAGGGGTTGTGTGGGGAACAGAAAATGGCGGCGTGGATGTGATTTTCCACGATCTTCTTTTCCATGTCGGCAAAATCCATCCGCCAGACACCCTGCTCGTCCTTTGTCAGCGGAGAGTGGACAATGTGATAGCCATTGTCCGTCAGACTGTGGGTAAAGCCGATGTAGGTCGGGCTGTGGAGCAGCACGTTGTCCCCTTTGGAGCACAGAACGTTCAGCGCGGAGATCACGCCGCCCAGCACGCCGTTTTCGTAGCCGATGTGTTCGCTCTTCAGCCCGGTAACGCCGTTATGGCGCTCCTGCCAGCGGATAATGGAATCGTAATATTCCGCGGGAGGGTCAAAGTAGCCGAAGGCCGGATGCTCCACCCGTTCGATCATGGTCTGTTGAACGGTGGGAACCACGGGGAAATTCATATCCGCCACCCACATGGGGATCACGTCGAATCCCTCCCGGGGCGCGGGATAGGGAGAACCGGGCGCGCCCACGGCGTCAATGGCGACGGCGTCCTTTCCCCGGCGATCCAGAATGGAAGTAAAGTCGTATTTCATTGTGTTTCTCCTTTGTATGCGCTTGCTCAGCCGGGAACGCCGGCTGAAAAAATACCACGAAAAACAGCGGCCGCACAGCCGCCGAACAGAATTATTATAACAGCCTTCCCTCCCTTTGTCAATCCGCAGCCGCCCGTGTCGAAGGGAATTCTGTGTTTTCCACAGCTGCGAGTTGGTAATATTGTCTAATTTTCCGTCTTGAACAGCAGATATATTTATGCTATCTTATAAATACAAAGAGGTGATACCGATGTACAGGTAAATCCTTGAAGGCTCTGAATCAGAACGGAGCCAATGCAGGCGGGCAGGGAGGTCCCCGGCGATTCCGACTTATAAGCGCGTCTCGCGGAAGAGACAGACAGAGAATGGATAAGGTATCGGAACAGAAAAACGGATCGCATACGCCCGTCAATCCGCAGAAAGAGAGGTTAACCAACAGATGTTAGATAATAAGAGCGAGCAGGAATGACCCTTGGCTGCAAAAAAACGTGCCGATCACAAGGCATGGCAGTCAAGGGTCATTTCATTTCTTTCCGCGCCCGGCCGGGGCGCTTTTTTGCCGCCCGGATTGACAATTCCGGCGAAAACGTGGTATCATATTTTTATCCGGAATGTCACACAGGAGTGCCTATGCAGATACAAACGAAAAAATTTGCCGGGCTGACCGGGAATCAACTGAAGCTTCTGGCCTTGTTCGCCATGACCTGCGACCATGTGGGATTGCAGCTGCTGCCCCAATTCATCATTCTGCGGATCATCGGGCGGCTGGCCGCGCCGCTTTTCGCCTATATGATCGCCGAGGGCTGCCGCTATACCCATGACCGGGGACGGTATCTGGGGAGACTTCTGGGCATGGCCGCACTGTGCCAGATCGCCTATTTTGCCGCCATGCGCTCACTCTACCAGTGCATTTTCGTGACCTTTTCCCTGTCCGTCTGCCTGATTTACGCGCTGGATAGCGCTGTTCGCCGCCGGACGCCGTCGTCAGTGCTGCTGGCTGCCGCCGCCCTTGCGGCCGCGGTTTTCATCACCGTGGAACTGCCCCGGATTTTAATTCACACGGATTTTGACGTAGATTACGGTCTGTGGGGCGTAATGCTGCCGGTACTGGTGTATTTCGGCAGGGGAAAATGGGAAAAACTGGCGCTGTTTACCATCGGTGTCAGCCTGTTGGGGTTGCATTACGGCGGGGCGCAGTGGTGGGGGCTTCTGAGCGTTCCCCTTCTGGCGCTGTACAACGGCAAAAAAGGCACATGGAATATCGGCCCGCTGTTTTACTGGTATTACCCCGCCCATTTGGTCGTGATTTACGGCCTGAGCCTGCTGTTGGAGCGTGCCGCCGGATAACGTATCGACCGGGGAACCATCCCCGATATATAAGGAGGAAATGATATGCGTAAAGATTTTGGTTCCAAGCCCATGCTGTACCCCATGCCGGTACTGATCATCGGCACCTACGGCGAGGACGGCACGCCCAACGCCATGAACGCCGCATGGGGCGGCATCGTGGACACGAATCTCATCGGCATCTGTCTTGCGGACCACAAGACCACCCGGAACATCTTCGCCCGGAAAGCCTTCACCGTCTCCATGGCGGACGCGGAAAACATGGTGGCTGCGGACTACGTGGGCATCGTGTCCGGCGATAAGGTTCCCGATAAGGTCGCCCGTGCAGGCTGGCACACCAGCAAGAGCCATCTCGTGGACGCTCCCATCATCGACGAACTGCCCATGACGCTGGAATGTTCCTTCGTCAGCTACGACGAGGGCACCGGACTGCTCATTGGCCGGATCGAAAACGTCAGCGCCGAGGAATCCATTCTCACCGACGGCAAGATCGACCTGAATAAGTTCCACCCCATCACCTTCGACCCCTGCGGCAACGGCTACTATCCCCTTGGCGAAAAGCTGGGCGACGCTTTTCAGGAAGGCAAGAAGCTGAAATAATTTCGAGGGCATGACGACCCCCACGCAAACACAAAGCCCTCTCAGTCACCTGCGGTGACAGCTCTCCCGGAGGGAGAGCCAGGGGGCGCACAAGAAATGGATCGTATCGGTACCGATACGATCCATTCGCCGTTTTTCATCAATATTTCCGCCATGTCGAGGGCATGAGCAGGATCAGCATGGGGAACAGCTCCAGCCGCCCGAACAGCATATCCGCCGTCAGGACGATCTTCGCCAGCGGCGAAAAGGCCGCGAAGCAGCCCGTGGGGCCGACCAGCCCCAGGCCGGGGCCGATGTTATTCAGCGTCGCCAACACGGCGGTAAACGTGGTGACAAAATCCAGATTGTCCAGCGCCACCAGCAGCACGGACACCAGCGTCACCAGAAAATACAGGGTCATGTAGCTCTGAACGCCCTGCACCGTCTCCCGGCTGACGGGCTTTCCGTCCACCGTCAGCACCCGCACGGAGCGGGGATGAAGCAGCTTGCGCAGCTCGGAGCCAAGGGCTTTGCACAGAATCACCAGCCGGGAAACCTTCACGCCGCCGCCGGTAGACCCCGCACAGGCACCCACGATCATCAGCAGCACCAGAATACACCGGCTGAGCTGGGGCCACAGGTCAAAATCCGTTGTGCTGAAGCCCGTGGTGGTAATGACGGACGAGACGGCGAAAAAAGCGTGGTGGAATGCGTCAAACGCCGTGGGGAACATCCCCAGAATGTTAAGGGTAATAATCAGCGTGCTCCCGGCGATGATGGCAAAATACGCCCGCACCTCGGTATTCCGCCAGGCCATGGCATATTTTTTCATCAGCAGGAAAAAGTAAACGTTGAAGTTCACGCCGAACAGCGCCATGAACACGGAGACCACGCCCTGAAGATAGTAGCTGTTATAGTAGCCCATGGAGCTGTTCTTGATGCCGAAGCCGCCGGTGCCGGCGGTGCC
>HF988020.1:36554-44813 GCA_000434635.1 Firmicutes bacterium CAG:110
GCCGCCGGTGCCGGCGGTGCCGAAGGCGGTACACAGGCTGTCAAACAGGGGCATTCCCCCGATAAGCAGCAGCACCACCTCCACCGCCGTCATGACGATGTAAATGCCGTAAAGAATGGCGGCGGATTTGCGCATATTGGGCACCATCTTGCTCACGGTGGGGCCGGGGCTTTCCGCCCGGAGCAGGTGGTTGGCCTGTCCGCCCATATTCACCAGCGACAGCATGAACACCAGAATGCCCATGCCCCCTAACCAGTGGGTGAAGCTGCGCCAGAAGAGCATCCCGTTGTCCAGCGCCTCCACATCGGTCAGGATGCTGGCGCCGGTGGTGGTAAAGCCGGAAACCGTCTCAAACACGGCGTCTAAGTAGCTGGGGATCTGCCCGGACAGGGTAAAGGGCGCCGCGCCGATCAGGGAAATGACCACCCATGCCAGCGCCGTAAAGACGAATCCTTCCCGGGCGTACATGTCCCGCTTGGCGGGCTTGAACCGGGTCAGCAGGAAGCCAAGCAGTCCCGCCGCGATCATGGTGTACAAAAAGTAGATGCCGGAGCTTTCCCCGTAGATCACGGCGACCGCCAGCGGCAGCACCAGAAACGCCGCCACGATCAGCAGGATCATGCCGAAAAGATAGCGAAGCAAGGGATAATTCATGTCCGTTCCCCCTTACCGCCGGGTGGTGAAAATATCGTTGAGGCTTCTCAGTCCGCTGTGGGCTGCGACCACGATCACACTGTCCCCCACCTCGATGGTGTCGCTGCCGCGGGGGGTAATGGTCTTGCCGCCCCGGGAGATGCAGCCGATCAGCAGGCCGTCCTTCAGGTGCAGATCCTGCAATGGGATGCCGCAGAAATCGGCGCTGGCCGTGACCCGGAACTCCATCGCTTCGACCTTATTGCTGACGATCTTGCACAGCGTCTCCATGCTGGCATAAGCGTCGGAATTCTGCATGGCCCGGACGTAGCGCACCACGTTGTCCGCACAGATATTCCGGGGATAGAACACGGAATCCAGAGACAGGCTGCCCACCAGCGGCTCATAGGAGCTGCGGTTGACCTTGGTAATGACCTTGGCACGGGTCGTCCTCCCGGCAAACAGGGAAATGATGATGTTTTCCTCGTCAATGCCCGTCAGCGCCGCAATGGCATCCATGTGCTCGATGCCTTCCTCCTGTAACAGGTGCTGATCCGTGCCGTCGCCGTGGAGGATCGTCGCTTCCGGGAGAAGCTGGCTCAGCTCCTCGCAGCGCTTCGCGTCCGATTCGATGATCTTCACGTCCATGCCGGTCGCCAGCAGCTGCCGGGCAAGATAATAGCCCATCCGTCCGCCGCCGATCAGCATGACCTGCCGCACCCGGGTCTTCGCCACGCCGACCTGCCGGAAAAACCGCTGCGCCTCCTGCGGACTTGCCACCACGGAGATCCGGTCTCCGGCCTTCAGCTGGAACTCACCGGAGGGGATAATGACGTCCCGCTCGCCCCGCTCCACCGCGCAGATCAGCACGTTGGCCCGGAACTTTCCGATGTCCTTCAGCGCCATGCCGTCCAGCGGGGAACCCGCCGTCACGCCGGTTTTGAGAATTTCCACATGACCTCTGGCAAAGGTGTCGATCTTGATGGCCGAGGGGAACCGCAGTACCCGGGCCATTTCCGTGGCGCAGGCTTCCTCGGGGTTGATGGCCATACTGAGCCCCAGATCGTCCTTGATGAGGTTCAGTTCCTCCACGTACATGGGGTTGCGAACCCGGGCGATGGTGTGCCGCGCGCCCAGCTTCTTGCCGATGAGGCAGCACAGCAGGTTCAGCTCGTCCGCGCCGGTACAGGCAATGACGAGGTCTGCCTGATCCGCTCCTGCCTCCAGCTGAACCTCCCGGGAAGCGCCGTCGCCCTCCACGACCATCACGTCCAGCTCGTTGTTGGACTGATCCAGCCTGACCCCGGAGCGATCCACCAGCGTCACTTCATGCTTTTCCTTCGACAGCTGCTCAGCAAGGACACTGCCGATTTTTCCGTCGCCGATAATCATGATTTTCATAAATATCACCCACGTCTTTATCCATTTTGCCTTACTATATCACAAATCCCGATTGAATGCAACCGCGCGGGAAAATCTGTGCAGAATCTGAAGGGGGTGTCAATAAAATCTGTCATTTTCTGTATTTCCTTCCGGAAATTCACGCTAATACTCCAAAAAATATTGGCAAAGCTATGGTTGCGGAACAAAACCGCGAGAAAGCAAAAAGGAGAGAAAACGGTATGAAGAGCAACAATCAGATCAACATTCCCCAGGCTCGGGAAGCGATGGACAAGTTTAAGATGCAGGCTGCCAGCGACCTTGATGTCCCCGTTACCTATTAAACTACGACGTTTTTCTTTCTAAAAATTCAAAAAACTATGTTGAAGTGCTTTCAAATTGCGTTGTAGCGTGTGAAAAAGTTCATCTGTCGTTTTTACATCCCGATTTCGCTTTATCACAGTAAAGTATTTGATAAATTATTCACTTTTTTCGACCGCATTTTGCAGTATTATTCGTCCCCCTTTCATGCGCGCTTCCTGTCCATTGCTCACAAAAGAGCGTACACTTCCGGATCCGGAAAGTGTGCGCTCTTTTTGTTTGTATGGATACCAGTTAAGTCATTTGCGGATAATATGCCATATGTATCAAAGCATCTTCTTTTTCTTATTTGCAAGTTTTTTGGAGAGTTGGTTTAAAATTCGGCTTTCCCGCCGCCTAGTATATGGAGGGACTTCCAAGGTTCTCTCCGCTGAATCTTGAAAACTTCATAATCATTCATCTGATACATTCTTCTGGACAGGAGCCAGGAGGACAGTACGCCGTGACCACCTGCCCCGTGAGGGGTACGAAGCGAGGAAGCCCGTAAAGGCTGAAGCAAAGGTGCCGAGCGAGAAATGCTGCCTCCAATGCCGGGTTGCCACCGGCAAGGCGACGAGGGTCCAGACAGGACAATGATACTTCTCTACGGAGCTGGCGGAGGACCCGGCAGGGGTGGAAGGCCCATGGACTCGATTCGCAGTCGAGCGTCAGATGATTTCCCTTTGCGCGTTTAGGGGGCGAGGCCGAATGAAACGCGCCGACCAAAGCGCAGAAGCTATTCTGTGTTTTGGTGGAGCAAAAACAACAATCAGGAGGTACAAAATGAATCACTGCAAAACCATTGCCATTGTCAATCAGAAGGGAGGTGTTGGAAAAACCACTTCCACCGTCAATCTCGGTGTTGGCCTTGCTCAAGCCGGAAATCGAGTGCTGCTGGTAGACGATGACCCACAGCACAGTTTGACCATCAGTTTAGGGATACGGAACGCTGACGAAGATCTGGACACCACGCTGGCTACCGCCATGCAGGCCGAAATCCGGGATGAATCCGTTCCCTGGGAAGAGGGCATCCTCCACAGCGACGAAGGAGTTGATCTGCTTCCTGCGAACATTGAGCTGTCCGGCGTAGAAATGAGTCTGTTCAATGCCATGTCCCGGGAGCAGGTGCTGAAATCCGTTCTCAGCCGAGTGAAAGAGAATTACGACTACATTCTCATTGACTGTATGCCGTCCTTGGGGCTGATGTCCATCAATGCCCTGGTTGCCGCCGACAGCGTAATTATCCCGTCTGCACCGGACTTTCTTTCCACAAAGGGTCTGAATCTTCTCATCCACACCATCAGCAGAGTACGGCGGCAGATCAATCCCAAGCTGAAAATCGATGGCATCCTTATGACCATGGTGGATAGCCGCACCAACAATGCCAAAAACATTATCGCAGCCCTGCGCTCCACATTGGGCAGCAGTGTCCGGGTATTCGCCACGGAAATTCCCCGTTCTGTCCGAGCCGCCGAGGCATCCGGCGAGGGCAAAAGCATCTTCGCCTTTGACACCAAAAGCCGGGTGGCCCAGGCTTACACAAGCTTGACAAAGGAGGTGGCCGAACTTGGCAAAGAAGCAAATCGATCTCGGTCTGACGGGGCTAGATGAGCTGTTCATGGACGATAAGGAGCGGGTAGAATCCCAGCTCCCGAAAATCTATGAAATACCTCTTTCGGAGATTGACGAGTTTCCGAATCATCCCTTTCATGTCCGGTTGGACGAGGACATGGATCAGCTGGTGGAGAGCATCAAGGAGCGGGGCATCATCACCCCGGTCACGCTGCGGCAGAAGCCGGACGGGCGGTATGAAATCGTCTCCGGCCACCGCAGGACAAAAGCCTGCGAGCTTGCGGGTCTGACCACCGTCAAAGCGGAAATCAAGGAGCTTTCCAGAGACGAGGCCATTATCCTTATGGTGGAAAGCAATTTACAGCGTACCACCATCCTGCCCAGCGAAAAGGCATTCTCCTACAAAATGAGACTAGAGGCAATGAACAGGCAGAACGCCATTGGAATCCTTAACGCTTACCTGGCTCCCGCTCATGGTGATGGTGGGGGCAGAGCCGGAGGAGCGGCCGGTAAAGCTGGGAACCTTCATAGCGCTTTGGACGCTGGAAACGATGCTGTTGTACTTATCCGCAAAGCCGGAGACATTGGCCACACCCGCGTTGTAGAACACATCGCCGCTGGAATAGCCATTAGAACTTTTGCGGTTAAAGGTGTTGGCATCCCGCAGGCCCGTGACGATCTCGTAAATGAGAAACTGGGTGGCGATTCGGGTGGACACATTGGGGTTATTGGCCATGGCTGTGGTTTTGACGCTGTAATTGCTGTTCCACAGCTGCTTGGAGTACAGCAGGGTCAGGGCGATGGCCTGCCGGTAGGAGCTGGGCATGGCATACCAGACGTTGCTGCCTCTGGAGCTGCCGCTGCCGGACACGCCCAAATCCTGGTCCATGTAGTTGCCGGAGGTGCTGGCGGCATAGTTTTTGCAGGGCTCGATACAGTAGATGGGGTCGTCCTCATAGGGCGTGTTGTTGTATCGGGCGAAGTGCCAGCCCAGGTTTTTGATGTAAGCCGTCTTGATGGAATCCGTGCCGTTTGGCTGATAGGTCACGGAAATCTGGCTTTTCAGCACCGTGGTGTAGTTGGGACTCGCCTGATCGAACAGAAGAACATTGGAGACGGTAGAGGCGTAAGTGGAGATGCTGTCAGATAACAGCCGGTCATCCTCCATGTCATCTTCCACCGGGTCAGCATCCGGCTCTGTAGCCTCCGTTGTCACCGGCGGTTCCGTCGCTTCTGACGGCGGCTCTGTGGATTCTGAGGGAACTGTCGTTTCGGGTGGAGCTGTTGTCTCTTCCGTTGGCTCCGCTGCATCCTCAGATACATCCGTTGGCTTTGCTTCATCCGCAAAGGCATAAGGCACCAGCCCTGCCAGCAGCACGGCCACCAGAAACAGGCAGAACCCTCGTTTCATGATTTTTCGCATTGCATTTTCCTTTCCATAAAAAATCACCCGCCGATTCTGGCGGGTGTCTACGCTTCTTTTCAGCCGGTACAGCTGGTTATACAATATAAGGGGGAGTGTGAGGGGGAGGGGAACGACAGGTTGAGACCATTATCTGTCACGCTCCTTCTGCCGGAGCTGATACCGGTGGTAATACTCCAGAGCCTTAATAACGTAGTCCTCCGCCTGTTTGGCGGTGAAGTTTTTTGGGATGAAGGGCTTCAGCCGTTCGGACTGGAAGCTGATTTTCTCCTTCTGGTTGGGCTTCTGCTCGCACATGATGGAGAGAATGACGTCGGCATTGAGCCTGCCATTTTGGGAGAACTCCTTCATCTTCAATGCTTGCGCCAGAGACGGGGTGGACTGCTCGGAATTGATGGAATCCAGCAGACTGTTTTGTTCTCCTTCGGTCAGGTAGGAAAGCTCCACAGCGGGTCGGAAAGCGATTTTCCCGGAATCCACCAGGTCAAGCAGAGGCTCGATAAGATGAGTGAGTCGGATGTAACGCTGAACTTGCCGCCCACTATCGCCTTGCGCAGTTCCAACGGATTCTGCGCTGTCCAACTTCTCGACCACTGGTCGTGAAGTTAAATCCGTGCGTTGTCCCTGGGGAACTTCTCCTTCGCCAACGGAAACGGTGCCTCTTTCTCCAAGTCCGGCAATACCCTGACCATCACCAAAACCGGCACCATCTCTCCCTCTACGGTATTCAGTGCCACCAGGAGTCTGCCCTCTGCGGAAAACTCCACCGTGTCCATCTATTACAGTGCCAGCAGCACCTACCAGACCTGCGTCAAGCTGTATTCTCCCCAGGTGGAAACGCTGCGGGCCTACTTCAAGATCAATGCCCCGAATCCCGGAGCCATTGCTTTGGTGAAAACCACGGAGGACGGCCAGAATTTATCCGGCTGGCGTTTCGGCGTGTATTCCAACGCCGCCTGCACCACTTTGGTATCCGGCCCTCACACGACGGACAGCAGCGGTAAAATCAGCATCACCGGCCTGAACGCCGGAACTTACTATGTCAAGGAGCTTGGACATACCGACGCCGGCATTTCTTCCCGCTACACCTGTTCCGGAGACAATCCGCAGAAAGTCACAGTGTCCAACGGTGCTACCGCAACTGTCAGCTTTTACAACAAGCTGGCCGTGGGCGCACTGGAAATCCGGAAGTCCACCAACACCGGCAATCACCTGGACGGTTGGAAGTTCATCGTCAAGAAAGACGGCACGGAAATCCCCGGCTCTCCCTTTACCACGAATGAAACCGGCATCATCCGCATTTCCAATCTGGCCCCCGGAAAATACCTTGTCCTGGAATCCCCCACCGAAGACCCCTATTGGTCTGTGGAGCTGGGCTTCCACACCGTCACCGTGGAGTATGGGAAAACCGCCGTTGACCAGTGGCTGAACAAAGAGCAGGGTCTGGGCTGCTTCACGAAATCTACCAAGCCTGGACAGAACCAACGTCCGCTCCGACAGCACCTTTGGTACAGAGCGCATCAACGCCTACAGGATCGTTGAGGAAACGCTGAATCTGCGGGATGTGCGGATTTTCGATTATACGTATGACAGAGACGGTCGGAAGATCGCTGTTCTGAATGCGAAGCAGACCGCCATTGCTCAGGGAAAGCAGGAACAGATCAAACAGGAATTTTCGGACTGGATCTGGGCTGATCCAAAACGCCGGGAGCGGCTGACGGCGCTCTACAATGAGAGATTCAACAGTATCCGGCCACGGGAATATGACGGAAGCCATCTGAATTTTGTGGGAATCAATCCGGAAATCACCCTGCGGCCCCATCAGGTGAATGCCATTGCCCACATCCTTTATGGTGGAAATACCCTGCTGGCACACACGGTGGGGGCTGGGAAGACGTTCGAGATGGTAGCCGCCGCTCAGGAGAGCAAGCGGCTGGGGTTGTGTCAAAAAAGCCTGTTTGTGGTGCCGAATCATCTGACCGAGCAGTGGGCTGCCGAATATTTGCAGCTCTACCCCGCCGCCAGCATTCTGGTTGCCACCAAAAAGGACTTTGAAACCAAGAACCGGAAACGGTTCTGTTCCCGAATCGCTACCGGTGACTACGATGCCATTATCATCGGGCACAGCCAGTTTGAGAAAATCCCCATGTCCCAGGAACGGCAGAAGTTCATACTGGAGCAGCAGAAACAAGAGATTCTGGACGGCATTCGGGAGCTGAAGCGCAATAACGGCGACAATTTCTCCGTGAAGCAGCTGGAGCGCAGTAAGAAAAGTATTCAGCAGAAGCTGGAAAGGCTCAATGACCAGAGCCGTAAGGATGACGTCATCACCTTTGAGGAGCTGGGCGTTGACCGGATTTTTGTGGATGAAGCCCACGTGTTCAAGAATCTCGCCGCGTTTACAAAAATGCGCAATGTGGCCGGTATCTCCCAGACGGAAGCACAGAAGTCCAGCGACCTCTATATGAAATGCCGCTATCTGGACGAATTGACCGGCGGGCGAGGCGTGGTATTTGCCACCGGCACTCCCATTTCCAACAGTATGGTAGAGCTTTATACCATGCAGAAATATCTGCAATACAGCACACTGAAAGAGAAAGGGCTGCTCCACTTTGACGCATGGGCGTCCACCTTTGGTGAGACCGTCACCGCCATTGAGCTTGCCCCAGAGGGCTATACTTTAGTAGGACGATAAATAATGCGTTCCTAAATTGAAAATAGGTTATCAAAGTCGGTTGCAGAATTTCAAAAAATATTTTTTTGATTCTTTGAAAAACAGTTCCGCTTTGTATCCCTATTTTCTCCTATTGGTAGAGGGAGTAATACTTTTAATACCAAAACAGATTACATAAAGAAAGGAGGATAAGAGAATGTCAAGGACTTCAAAGATT
>HF988021.1 GCA_000434635.1 Firmicutes bacterium CAG:110
ATTTTCAGCATTACCGGACGCGATTGGATTGTTAAAGCGCTTAATTAGGTTTTAGTATAAAATGGTGATTACAACTCAGCACCGCTGTCATCTTGAACATCAATCAGGACTTTCATAGAAGTTTCCCGGTTGGCATCAATAAACTCATACGCTTGCTGGTATTCACTGAACGGGAACACCTTACTCTGAAGTGGCTCAAGCGCAACAAGCTGATTTGTCACCAATTCCATTGCTTTGACGTAGTCTTCGTGGCGATACATCATTGTCGTATTCAGATCAAGCTCGTGATCATTTAGGACAGCCAGATCTGCCTGCGCCATACCTGCAAAAACCGCAACCAGAATAATGGCGCTGCCCTTGCGTGCATAAGCAATCGCTTGACCGATGGTAGTATTGTTTCCAGCGCAGTCGTAAATCACATCTGCTTTGCCCGGCCCGAAGCATCGAACAAGGGCCTCACCAAAGTTTTCTTTTTTCGTGTTAACAGCAAAATCAACACCCACGCTCTTTGCAAGTGCCAAACGATAATCAGAAACATCGGTGATCATAACAGACGCAGCCCCCAATCCCTTTGCAGTCTGCGCAACCAGATTACCTATCGGCCCTGCGCCCAAAACAGCGATCTTCAAGCCGCTTACATTGCCCGCTCTGCGAACAGCATGAACCGCGACAGCCAGCGGTTCCAGCATAGCTCCAGCTTTATAGTCCATACCCTCGGGCAATGGCGTTGCTTTTGCTGCATCGACGACAAAATACGTCGATGCGGTGCCAGTGGTCTGAAACCCCATAACCTTTAATTCTTCACAAAGATTGTATTTGCCATGGCGGCAAGGATAGCACTTGCCGCACACGACCTGCGGTTCGATGGTTACACGCTGACCGATCGTTAAATTGGTTACATTTTCTCCAACCTCAACAATTTCTCCTGAAACCTCATGTCCTTGTGTAACAGGATAAGAAGTAAAAGGATGTGTGCCATGGAATACGTGAATATCGCTGCCGCAGATACCAATCATCTGGATCCGAACTTTTACCTGCCCAGGTAATACAGCCGGCACAGGTACCTTTCGAAAACCGACCTGGTGTGGCGCACGCATAATCTGTTGAACCATTTCCTTTTCCATAAAGAACTATCTCCTTTTCTCAGTGGGTCTGCGCTTAGACTGAATAATCACTTCGTCAATTCAAAATTTTGCAGCCGCTTTCGTGTCAAATGCAGAGCAATCTTAATCTTACCCGAATTTGTCAGTTCTACCGTGCAGCCATGCGCATCTGGTTTAATAAAAGAGCACTATAGACGCCGTTCCTTTTTATCGGATTGACGGCAATGTAGTCACCCGCCTGCAAAGCAGCCGCAGAGCCTGCAATGCCACACAGACGTGCATTGTTTAACAGCACTGCGGGTGCCAATAAACGGTGCCTCATTCCAATATATTCGAATTATCTTTTAGAAATTAATTTTCCATAAGATCTAATTGCAATATACCATTTATCATTAAAAATGTCAATATGATTTTCCTACATGATTTGCAGAAGAAACTTGTATACCTTGCACAAACGTGTGTGGATATGTTCCTGCGCAGCACTCCGCACCTGTAGCTGACAAGGTATTTGCCGCAACATAGGAGCAGAATACGCCCGTCATTTTACTCTGTTCTTAAAAACTGTTTTTTTAAAAAAAGCATTTACTTTTTTATAGTTTTGCTATATTATAATAAATATATGTTAATTTAAGCTCAGAAACGCAAAAACTGGGGGACCTCTGAATTAAAAACCCACATTCTGTTCCTAATCGAAATATTGGCCGCTTTTTCGCTTGGTTAAGGCGATTTTAGCGAAAAATAGCCAATATATCTCTACTTTTCTGCTCCATTTTCCGAAAAGGGCAGACTGCCCCCATATCAGGTTGTGGAGAGTTTTTGCCCGGCGATCGCAAGAGCGTATAAATTGGCCCTGCTGCAATTGTATTACCACGTATTAGAACATGTAAAAACCGAGCGAAGGCTATAATTGGCTTTGCACATTTCGGAAAGAAGACTATGAATGAGAATTGATACATTTTACAAGACGGAATCAGAGATCAGTTATACGAATCGAATCTTTCAGGAAATCTATTTCCAAAAGAGTATATCGAAGCAGGAAATTTCTAAATTGCTTCAGCTTAGTCTGCCAACCGTTGGGCAGTCCTTGAAGGAACTATACACGTTGGGGATTATCCAGAAAAACGGTTATTTTGAATCTACCGGCGGCAGAAAGGCAGAAGTGATTTCTGTCGCATCTAAAGCAAAGGTTGCAATAGGCGTTTCTTTATTACGCGAATTCATCACGATAACCGCCTTGGATTTGTATGGGCAGCCGATCAAGGAAAAAATATGTTACATTTCCTTTGAGCGCAGCGATGCCTATTATCGTGCATTCGGCAAAGCAGTTAACCAATTTATAGATGAGCTGAAGTATCCGGACAACGCCATCCTCGGCATCGGTCTGGCGGTTCAGGGCTTGGTGTCACAAGACGGGCAAACCATTATTAGCGGTGACCTTCTTGGCTATACGGGTACAGACCGATCCGTTTTTCAAAACAACATCCGTTTGCCATGCAGACTATTTCATGATACAGAAGTTGCTGCATATGCGGAATTATGGGAGTTTCCGGATATTCAGAACGCGGTGTATATTGCATTGAATCAAAACTTGGGCGGAGCGCTGATTGTCGGCAGGCAGGTATTTCACGGAGACGGTGTAAACAGCTGTATCATTGAGCATATGCGGTTGATTCCTGGCGGGAGGAAGTGCTACTGTGGTCAATACGGGTGTCTGGATGGCTATTGCTCCATCAATAGTCTGGAATCCGATGCCGGGATGGATGTTAACACATTCTTTGAAAAACTAAAGCATTCAGATTCGCACTGTCAGGAAGTGTTCGACAGATTTCTGAATTATCTGGCATTGGCAATAAACAACATTCGCATGGTTATTGATTGCGAGTTTATCCTTGCCGGTTTTCTGCAGCCCTATCTGACGCAGGAGCACTTACAAATGCTCGCTAAAAAAGTGTCGTCGGTTGCCTCTTTTAAAAACATGACGTTTTCTTTCCGAAGAGGCGTACATGGCCCCAATGCAGCAGCCCGCGGTGCAGCGTTGGTTTTGATCAGTAACTATATTTACGGATTGTGACCGTTTTACACACTGTGAGATCCCGCTGCATCGGCAATTTGTGATGCTGTAATATTGTACAAGCACCGCATTCTACCTTTTCCCTAAGAAAGAGCGGATAGTTTCGGCTGTCCGCTCTTTGCAATTGTGCGCCCGGCTGAATACGCCGGGCCGGAACCGACAGTTTGATACTATTTCCTGATTAAAATCTTAATT
>HF988022.1:0-2742 GCA_000434635.1 Firmicutes bacterium CAG:110
CCGCCGCAATGAGAAAATGCGGCGGAACGGCACGCTCATATTCCGTCTTATACTTGGTGTTCTTGGCAGGCGTACTCTTTTTTCCGGAAGGTTTGGAAGCGGAACCGGATGACGTTTTCTTCTTCGCGCCCGAAACCGCCTGCTCGGCCCGACTGGCCGTTTTCTTCTCAGCCATAATTTCCTCCCATTAAGCCATCAGATTCAGAATAAAGGTAAACAGCGACACACCCCAGCAGTAGACCGCCAGCAGCGCATAGCCGTTATTGGCGGCCAGCAGACGCATGAGCTTCACGCCCAGCAACGCGGCGCCAAAAGACACAGCGGCAGTCACCAGATATCGGACGAGAATCAGGAACGACAGCGTTCCCGCCCCCACCGATATCAGCGCCAGCACATCCAGCACGATCAAACCGACCTGAATAAACATGTTCATCAGCAGCGCCATGTTCAGACCGTAGCTCCGCTCCACGCCGCAGATGCTGGCAACGGACAGCGCAGAACCCACGGCGGAAACGCCCGGCAAAATTCCCAGCGCGCCGCCCAACCCTACGAGGAGTCCCTCGACCCGGGATAGCATCCGGCTGTCCCGGTTGCTGGTGGGGAAAAACTGGGGTATGTACAGGATAATGCCGTTCAGGAACAGCAATACGGCGATCCAGATCAGCTTTTCTTTCAGCGGCTCCACGTACCGGTTCAGGAGAAATCCGAGAATCACGGGAATCAGCATCGTCCTGAGCAGGCTGAAATCCATCAGGCTCCGGGTATCCAGCGGCCGACGGCGGCGGTGTTTGGGCACCCGCGCCAGACGGCGCGCCCGATGAATGCGGACGATCTGCTTGCGGCAGCTGAAATACATCGCGCCGAACACGCCAAGATGCGCGAACAGCTTCATCAGCTCCGTGCTGCTCTGAATGCCGAAGCATTTCAGCATCAGAATGCGGTGGGCTTCGGCGGAAACGGGCAGAATATCCGTAAGCCCGGAAAACAGACCGTATAAGAAACTCTCAAGCCAGTTTAAGTCCAAGTCTGCCCCTCCTACAACATAATAATTCACTTTATTATAGCATAGGTCAGAGAGAATTTCCAGTCTTATTTTTTGTCCGCGCAGACACAGCCAAAATCGGCTGCGCCTGCGCGGTGAAAGCTATTTTTTCTGTTTCTCGATCATCCTGTGCAGCGTGGACAGCGCGTCATTCAGCCCGCCCAGCTTGTCGATCAGGCCGGAAGCCACCGCTTCCTTGCCGTAGAGAATCGTTCCCACGTCCGTGGCGATCTCCCCCGTCGCCATCATATAATGCTCGAAGTCCTCCCGGCTGATGCGGGAGTTCGATGTGACAAAATCCGCAATCTGCTCCTGAATCCGCTGAAAGTACCGGAAGGTCTGGGGTGCGCCGACTACCAGCCCCGTCATCCGCACGGGATGCACCGTCATGCTGGCTGTCGGGGTAATGAAGCTCTTTTTCGTGCATACTGCCAGAGGGATACCGATGGAATGTCCGCCGCCCAGCACCAGAGACACCGTTGGCTTTTTCATCCCAGCGATCATCTCCGCAATGGCCAGTCCTGCCTCAATGTCGCCGCCCACTGTGTTCAGAAGCAGCAGCAGACCGTCCACGTCGTCGCTTTCCTCAATCCCGGCCAGCAGCGGCAGGACGTGCTCATATTTGGTGGTCTTCACCGTTTCCGGGGCGATCATGTGCCCCTCCACCTGACCGATGATGGTGAGGGTGTAGATGCTTCCCTTGCTGGATTTCGTGATGTCCGAGCCAAGCTCCACGATCTGCTCCCGCTCCTGTTTTTTCATTTCCACGTCTTTGTTTTCGCTCATATCGTAACCTCCTCCCCCATAGGATAACCGGTTTTTCGCAATTCACACTTGAAAGCGGCTGCGTTTTGTCGTATAATAAGGTACGGTGATGATATGGCTACAAAAACGAACGCAGTCCGTCTGGTTCAGCAGGCGGGAATCCCCTGCCGCGAAGCATTTTACGAATTCGACGAACAGGATTTAAGCGGCGGCCATGCCGCGCAGGCCATCGGAATGCCGGAAGAACAGGTTTTCAAGACACTGGTCGCCCGGGGCGAGAAGACGGGCATCAACGTGTTCTGCATTCCCGTCTGCTGTGAGCTGGATCTGAAAAAAGCCGCCAAAGCCGCCGGGGACAAGAATATGGAGCTGGTGGCCGTCAAGGAGCTGCTCGGCCTGACCGGCTATATCCGTGGCGGATGCAGTCCCGTGGGCATGAAGAAACACTACCCCACCTTTATTGACGAGACCTGCACGCTGTGGGATGAGATTGCCGTCTCCGCCGGCGCCAGAGGACATCAGATGATCGTTCCGCCCCAGCCCCTCGCGGAGCTGGTTGGCGCAGAACTGACAGATATTATTGTATAGAAAGGAAATCGGCATGTACGAATACAAGACAAAAGGCACCTGTTCCCAGAAGATTTTCTTCGACATTGAGGACAACAAGGTCAAGAATGTTCAGTTTGTAGGCGGCTGCAACGGCAACCTGAAGGGCATCGGCAAGCTGGTGGAAGGGATGGACGTTGACGACGTCATCGCCCGTATCGAGGGCGTCAAGTGCGGCATGAAGTCCACCTCCTGCCCCGATCAGCTGGCGCAGGCGCTGAAGGCCGCCAAGGCAAACCAGTAATTGACAAACGGCACGGGCTGAAAAACCAGCCCGTGCCCTAAAAGCCGATGAAAATGCCATTGAATCAGCGAAAAATCCGTGTTAT
>HF988022.1:2797-4075 GCA_000434635.1 Firmicutes bacterium CAG:110
GAAAAAAGCAGAAAGAAGGATATCTCTTGACCGATTCGGAGGCACATTACCGAAAAATGACGGAAACGCCGGTTTCCCGGCTGATTCTGAATCTCGGCATTCCAACCACCATTTCCATGCTCATCACCAGCATTTACAACATGGCGGACACCTATTTTGTCGGCACGCTGGGCGAGAGCGCTCAGGCCGCGACGGGCATTCTCTTTACCGTTCAGGCCATTATGCAGGGTCTGGCCTTCATGCTCGGCCACGGCGCGGGCACCCATGTTTCCCGGTCGCTGGCAGACAGGGACGCTGACAAAGCCACCATGTGCATTTCCACTTCCTTCTTCACCGGCATTGGGCTGGGGCTGGTGATCGGCGTGCTTGGCCTTGCGTTTCTCAGGCCGCTGGTGCATTTTCTGGGCAGCACCGACACCATTGCCCCCTACGCCATGGACTACGGCTTCTGGGTATTTCTGGCTGCGCCGACGATTATCTGTTCCCTGATCCTCAACAACGGCCTTCGCTACGAGGGCAAAGCTTTTTATGCCATGATCGGGCTTACCGCCGGCGGACTTCTGAACATTCTTGGCGACTACATTCTGGTCATGAAGCTGGGGATGGGCGTCTACGGTGCGGGGCTTGCCACCGCCGCTTCCCAGCTGGTCAGCTTCGTCATTCTTCTCATCATGTATCTGAAAATGGCGCAGAGCACCATCCGTTTCCGCGCCGTCAGCCGGAACTTTAAAATCTATCTGTCAATTTGCCGTGTTGGTCTGCCGTCCCTTATCCGGCAGGGGCTGACCTCCGTGACCATGGGACTGCTGAACAACATGACAAAGCCCTTCGGCGATGCGGCCATCGCCGCCATGAGCGTGGTCAACCGGTATTCCAATTTCCTGATCTGCGTCGGTCTCGGCATCGGGCAGGGCTTCCAGCCGGTGGCATCCTTCAATTATCAGGCCAGAAAATACGACCGGGTGAAAAAAGGTCTGGTGTTCACCATGTGCTTCGGGCTGGTCTTCATCGGCAGCTTTTCCGTTATCAGCATGATCTGTGCTGAAGGTATCATCGGAATTTTCCAGAAAAGCGAGGCGGTCATTGCCATCGGCTCCACCGCGCTGCGATATACGGCGATCGGTATGCTGTTTGTCCCCTTCTCCGTACCGGTGAATATGCTCTACCAGAGCATTCAGCAGCCCACCATTTCCTCTGTTCTGTCCCTCATTCGTTCCGGTGCGGTCACAATTCCCATGCTGCTAATTGGGGTTCCCCTGCTGGGACTGCCCGGAGTTC
>HF988022.1:4094-4262 GCA_000434635.1 Firmicutes bacterium CAG:110
CCGGAGTTCAGATCGCCCAGCCTACGGCGGATGTGATAGCTGGACTTCTCAGCATCCCGTTCATCATCCGTTTCCTCAAGAAAACACCCGCGGAGTAACAAAACGCAGGAGCGTCCAAGATCGGTCGCTCCTGCGTTTTTTATACTGAACTCCAATTAAAATCTTTAA
>HF988023.1 GCA_000434635.1 Firmicutes bacterium CAG:110
TAGCCAAACTCACGCTCAATGAATTCATATTGTGAGCTGGTGAGAGATCGTGCTACATTATAGATGGGGGATCTCGTAATCATGGGTATGTCTCCTTGAATATGGTTGAAATAGTAAAAGGGCGTCGTAAAACACGACGCCCCTCGAAGAGAGTATTGGATTATGGAATCTGAGCTTTCAGAATTTGTCTGTACTTCGCATAATGGGTGCTCAATACATAGTCGATGACACATTGCTTTGGAATGTGGTACTCGCCACGAATTTTGAAACTCTTTACAGTTTTGTTTTGAAGCAGCCGTCTGGCCTGAACCTCTCCCAAACCGCCAAGCATCTTGCGAAACTCGTTCAGGGTTACAACATCATCGTACTGGCTCCAATAGGCTTCATAGTATTTTCTGCTCTGCATAAAATTTCCTCCCTGTCTGGTAGACCTGGACAGTGCATATCCGCTCAAATATCCCCTCCACTCATCAAAATCCGCATCAAATCTTTTCAAACGACTATACGCTTTTTCAAAACCGGTTTCCGTAGAAATCCAAACATTTTCGCTCAAAAATGCGGATCAAATACCATGAATTCGGCGAAATACTGTCATAAATACTGGCAGCTTGAGGTTGCTATCTTACGCTACTGTAGGAATAAGGGATAGCACTTAAAATCTCGTTCTGGTTTCCAGAGTACCGGTTCGAACCCGGTCAGCGGCACCAATAACAGGGATACCCTGGTGGGGTATCCCTGTTGCTATGTCCTGGTCAGGACTCGAACCCATCTGATACTAAAACCTAATTAAACGCTTTAATGATCCAATCGC
>HF988024.1:0-300 GCA_000434635.1 Firmicutes bacterium CAG:110
CAGCAACTCACGGTTCCGGTTGACGGCTTTTACCATCCGGAAAAGGGCGGCGGCGATGGCCGGGAAAAAGCCGTCGTTTTCGGTTTCGTCGATTGTGCGCAGCTGCTTTTCAAGCTGTGTAAACAGCGCGTCCGCAGTCTTTGGCAGGCGCTTGTAGTTGGTTTGGCTCAAAAACTGCGCATAAGCGGCTTCGGTGGTTTTCTTTGTAAGCATTTTTATAATCCTTTCTTGACTTTTGGAGGGGCTGGGGATTACAATAGGCTCAGCCCCTCCGGTTTTGTAGAATCGTGTGGGCTAGGC
>HF988024.1:332-1173 GCA_000434635.1 Firmicutes bacterium CAG:110
TTTGCATCGTGCTTTGGCCGGCGGTGATGCAAGGGGCTTTTCTTATGCAAGGGTAAACCTCCGGGCGGTGGTCTGCCGGGTGAATGCCTGAGCGACCTCCGGCATTGCCTTTTTCAAGGCCGTGGTGTCGATTCTGACAGTGGTGACGGGCTTCCATGTGATCTTGTACTCCCCGGCATAGGCCGTCTCAGAATCGCCCATGTGCGCCTTGATAGCGTCTTTGATTGTCTCCGCTTCTGCCTGGGCTTCCTCGATCAGCCGCTGCAGCTCTCTAAGCTCCTGGCACTTCATTTTCAATTCGTTGATGCTCATGGTTTTCTCCTTTCGTGGTGGCGGATGGTTGTTAAAATCGTTTCTGAGCCGTTTCCCCCGCGTGTAGCTGGTGGGTTTTCGGACAAACTACATTGGGTGGGGTGTTTATACCTCCGGGGCTAGTTTGCGGATTTCTCCCGAATAGGCGAATGGATGTTTTGCGCCATGCGGGCTTTTTGCGCTGCCTTACGCTCTTCTGTCCACTCCTGTTTCTGGATAAATGGGCTGTGTCCCTCCCGATAGGGGTACAGGGCGCATCCGGTGCAGGTGCATAACTTGACCTCGTTGGAGTTGCCGCAGCAACAGTCAAGGCACTTGGCACGGATGGCCTTGATCGGGGTCAGTCGTTTTTCTTCCATTGGTTTACCTCCTAAGATTTTGTTTGCCGTCTTTCCGTGCTGCCTCCGCCTCTTTGTGGTTGGTATAGGACTTACAACAAGCGGTGTTGAAATTGGGCTGTCCTGTTCTTCATGGCATGATTATACTACTTATTAAGTAGACTGTCTATTGACAAAATCGCTAATTATTA
>HF988025.1 GCA_000434635.1 Firmicutes bacterium CAG:110
TTTCAGGATGGGGCAACCTATCCACAGATCAAAGCGTATGTTTTGGAACACTCCGGCTTAAAGGTTTCCAGTCTGTATATTTCTCAGGTGAAACGGAAGTGCGGACTGGATGTTGGGAAGAACTACAATCTGCCGAAGTCTGAGGATACCAGGCAAGTTCCGACCTGTCCCCCGGAAAAAGAAAAAGCAATTCGAGACGCACTACAGTATTTTGGGATGATTTGAAGCCTGTTGCCTTTATATAGATCCTTTCATAATATAACTCAAAATGAGCAAATCCGAAAAATAACCAATAGCATAAGGCACTCCAATTATGGTACAATGTAGAAGAACCACCAACCACATGGACCAAAAAAGGAGTGCCCTATGGAACATATTATAACAGTCGGTGAAGAACTTCGCAAGCGTTTTCATGAAAATGGATTCGCTTTTTTGAGCAGTGTACCTCAGAGACGTATCCAGGAAATGATTTTGGCTATGGCTCAGAAAGGGCATGGCGGGAAAATGACAGATTATGCGGAGCTGGGGTTTGGTCATAGGACGACGTATGGCCATTTTCTGTCCAAAGGAAAATGGGACCACATGGCTGTAGAGGCCGTGCAGCGCAGGAACAGTTTCCAATCCATCTTGTCCGTTGCAAAATCCGCAAAACAGCCGGTATACCTTAGCATAGACGATACTGTTATTGCAAAAAGAAAGCACCCAGGCACGCGGTTCGCCCAACGGAAGGTGTTGGCTGGCATTATTCCTATCTGGAAGGAAAACAGGTATATTGCTTCCAAATGCACGCTGCGATCGTAAGCACCGGCAGTCACACACTTTGTTACAGCCTTCAGCGCTGTTGTCCGGAACATGGCTCTAAAGTGGACATGACCTTAAACGCAATTGACGCACTCTCAGAAACGGAACACCCTGTTTACGTACTCATGGACAGCTGGTATACAAATGCCCAGGTTTGGAACAAATGTATCACAAAGAAATGCCATTTAATAGGCGCAATGAAGTCAAATCGGATCCTTTACCCTGACGGGATGCGCATTTCCGCCAGCGCCTATGCGGCAACACGCAAACAAGACCAATTTCATCTTGTAACGGTGAAAGGTCAGGAGTATTTCGTACATCGTTATGAAGGCCCGCTTAACAAGCTTAAAAGAGCTGTTGTACTGCTTACATATCCAAAGGAAAAATTCGGGGTCTGTAACACCTTGAAAGTGTTTTTGTGCTCTGATTTTACGCTTACTGATGCTGAAATCCTGGAGCAACTATACACACCGTTGGAAAATAGAAGTCATGTTCAAACAGCAAAAGCGCTAT
>HF988026.1 GCA_000434635.1 Firmicutes bacterium CAG:110
GCCCCGGAAGGAAGGTGAAACCATGTACAGCTGTGACGACCCCTACGCCGATCTGGACGATCTGATCTTCGAAAAAGGAGACGGCGGCCCCAGCGAGCGCTGACTCCCCATCCATATCGGCCTGCCTCTCCCTTTTCGACGGGCGAGGCATTTTTCCTTTTCAAACTATACAATATATAATATTGCACAATTCATTGCCGAAAAGTCGCAAATCTTTGGCGGGATTTCGGCTTGCGCCGAACTGCGCAGAATGGTATGATACCGAGGTTGGAATTTTAAAAAAGAGGAATATTATTATGGAAATTTATCTGATTGGTCTAGCCGTAGCGCTGGTCGGCGGACTGCTCATGTCCCGCCTTACCAGGTTGCTGCATCTTCCCGCTGTCACGGCCTATCTGGTCGCCGGACTGCTTCTCGGGCCGTTCTTCCTTGGACGGCTGAACGTTCCCGGACTTGGCTTCAACACCCTTGAGGAAGTGAACGTCCTCAGCATCGTCAGCCAGACTGCTCTGGGCTTTATTGCCTTTGCTATGGGCAACGAGTTCCGTCTGAGCCAGCTGCGTACCATCGGCTCCCGGGCAATCATCATCGGCATTTTGCAGGCCGTGATCACCACCATTGTCGTGGATGTCATACTTCTGCTGCTGCATCTGTTCTTCCCCCACATCATTTCCGTCCCCTGCGCCATCACCCTGGGCGCCATTGCCGCCGCCACTGCCCCTGCCGCCACGCTGATGGTGGTTCGTCAGTACAAGGCGGACGGCCCCATGACCCGGCTGCTGATGCTGGTGGTCGCGCTGGACGACGCCGTGGGTCTGCTGCTGTTCTCCGTGTCCTTCGGCATTGCAACGGCACTCTCCAACGGACAGGTCAGCGTGCTGGCCGTGGTCGTCGAACCCATCGTGGAAATTCTTCTGTCCGTTGGTCTCGGCGGCTTTATGGGGCTGCTGCTCCACTGGGTGGAGCGGTTCTTCCATTCCCGCAGCAAGCGTATGTCCCTGTCCGTCGCCTTCGTCATGCTGACGGTGGGTCTGAGTATGCTGGAATTCCAGATCGGCCCCGTCCACTGCGGATTCTCCCTGCTGCTGGTGTGCATGATGACCGGCACCATTTTCTGCAACGTCTGCCCCACCTCCGAGGAACTGATGGAGCGTGTGGACGGCTGGACGATGCCCCTGAACATTCTGTTCTTCGTCATCTCCGGCGCGGAGCTTGACCTCAACGTTCTGTCTCAGCCGGTGACCCTGATCGTCGGCATCATCTATATTATCGCCCGCTCCGCCGGCAAGTATTGCGGCGCGAACCTGAGCTGCCGCATCACCAAGGAGCCGAAGTCCATTGTGGATCACCTGGGCATCACGCTGCTGCCCCAGGCCGGTGTGGCGCTGGGTATGGCCATCACTGCCGCTTCCCTCTCCGACGGCGCGCTGGCGAGAAACGTCGTGCTGTTCGCCGTGCTGGTTTACGAGCTGGTTGGCCCCACGCTGACAAAGCGCTCCCTGCTGGCCGTGGGGGAGATTCGCCCCGAAGGCCGCACCAACGCCCGGAAGCAGAACGATCCGAATGAAGCAAAGTAAACTCCCAAAATTATGATAGCCCGGTTCGGCGTGTGCCGAACCGGGCTATTTTTTGACATTTTTCAGAGCCTTCCTCAGTTAAGCACCCCGTGATGAACGCCGGGGCTGTTTTCCGTCAGGCGTTCAAAGGAATAGCCGTTATTCAGTCCCCAGACGATGATGTCCTCCACCGCATCCACACTGAAATCGTGGATGTCATGCTGCAAAACCACAGAGACGCGGTTCTGGCTGACGCCTGCCGTTACGTTGTTGAAAACCGTCTGCGCCTTTTTCGCGCCGCCTGCATCGTTGCTGTCCACGTTCCAGTCGAAATACTGGAACCCCGCGTCCTGCACCGCCCGGGTCAGCAGGCTCATCAGCCCCACGTAGCTGTGGGCGCTGACGGTGTTGGAGCTGCCGCCGGGGAAGCGCATCAGGGTCGTCTTTACGCCGGTATTCCGGTAAATAACGTCCTGCATCCCCAGCAGATCCGCAAAATACGCCTCCGGACTGGCATAAATGCGCTCATAAACGTGGGACATGGTGTGAATGCCGATGCTGTGTCCCCTGTCCACGATCTCCTTCATCATCTCGCCGTAGCCCCGGTTGGTGACAAAGAAGGTTGCCTTCACGCCGTAGCTGTCCAGCACGTCCAGCAGCTGCTCCGTATAGGGGCCGGGGCCGTCGTCAAAGGTCAGGTAAATGACCTTTCCCTCCGGCCATACGACCTCGGGCCGGGGAACTGCCTGCACCTCCACGGTTCTTGTGACGGTGGTCGTGTTTTTATAGCCATCGGTCACGGTGTAGGTCACGCTGTAGGTTCCGGGCGTCAGCCAGTCCACCTCGCCGTCTACCTGCACCTGCTGGGTCAGGTCGCCATCCACGTTGTCCAGCGCGGAGTACCCCGGCTCCTGATAAAAGGTGCCGGTGGTGATGGCCATATCCGCGCCGCCCTCCAGCGTGATCTCCGGCGGGATCGGGTCGTAATAGGGCACCTCCCGCTCCGCGTAGCCGGGATTTCCGGAGGAATCCGTCACCGCGTAAATGATCTTTCCGTATTCCTCCGACCGAACCACCCGGTCGGTGATGTCGCCGTCATAATTGTCGATGGCCCTGTAGCCCGCCTCCTGATAGGGCGTGCCGGGAAGCAGCGTCCCGCCCGTGTCGGGCGCCAGGATGATTTCCGGGCATACCGTGTCCACGACACGCACGATGCGCTGTGCCTCGGCGTGCATTCCCCGGTAATCCGCCGCGTAGGTGAGGATATATTTCCCCGTTTTTTCATCATCGACCTTGCCCTGAATGCCGACAGAAACATCCTCCGGGGACATGCCGTCCTTCCAGAGCAGCGAGCCGCGGACGCAGAGGTGTGCTCCCGGGTCCTGAAAATGCCCGCCGTATTCCAGCATCACTTCCGGTTCGCCGTCCAGCTCCACGGAAAGAGAAAGCCGGTTTGCGGTGAGAACAAAGGCCACCGCGCTCAGCAGCAGGACAAACACTGCAGCAATGATCAATATCCACTTTTTCCCGCTTCTGCGAGGCTGTCTGTAAATCTGTTCCTCCATATGCGCCCCTCTTCCATTACGCCATTAGTTTACATAATCTTACACCATTCTATGCAAAAATGGAAGAGGTTTTTCAAAAAATTTTAATGCTTATCGACTTAACTCAGCACGC
>HF988027.1 GCA_000434635.1 Firmicutes bacterium CAG:110
GTGTCCGCGCTTGAACTTTGCATAAATACTTACCGGTGCAGCGCCTTGCGAATTACGGGAACGATCAGCAGAGCGATGCCGCCGCCAATCAGAGCGGTGATGAGCTGCGGCCAGCTGAAGGTGGCAGGGAGGGCTTTCAGCATCGGCTCCTTCAGCGTGCCGGCCGCCAGCAGAGACGGCGCCATCACGCCGCAGACGACCTTCACCACGATGAGGTACAGCACGGCAAACTTCCCCAGAGCGGCAATGAGCCACGCGGCGATCTGCTGACCGACCTTCCTGCTGTCCGTACCGGCGATCAGCCGCAGCAGGACCACAAACACGGTGTTGCCGACCATGATGGCGGGAAGAACAAGGATCTGCGGCGCGATGCCCAGCAGGTAGGCGAGCACCGGGGAGAGCACGGCCACGACGATGCCGCTGCCCATTCCGGCGGTCAGCACGGTAACGGCCAGCACAGCGTTGACGCAGGAGCCGGTGACAAACTGGCCAAAGCCCTTGGTCAGCGCCTGCAAAGCGACGAGAAGCGCCAGCATAACGGCGGTTTCGGTGATCCAACGTACTTTTTTGTTCATAGTAGATACCTCTTTCCCAATTATTCTTTGGAGATCACGCCGGAGTAAGCGGTTTTGACGCTGACGCCGACCAGACCTCCGATTTTGCCGGACAGGGCGGCAATGGTATTCTGGGGCGCGTCCATGGCAATGGCGATAACGCTGACGCCCCGCTTGCGGTAGGGGATGCCCATTCGGCCGATGATAAATTCCCCGTACTCGTGAAGCAACGCGTTCAGCTTTTCCACCATTTCTCCGTTTTCCACGATGATGCTCATCACTGCGAGTCTGGTTTCCACGAAAACACCTCCCAACAAAAATTGCCGCACCCTGACGGTACGGCAACGGCAGTAGACCCCGGAAATTTCCGCGGCAAAACACCATATTCGCACCTTTCAGGCAGCCCGAAAGCTTACTGTCAGAATCGTTGTATATAGGATAGCACATGTGAAAGCCTTTGTCCAGCCACGAAAGCGGAAAACCGCGAAAAAAATGGACGTTGGAAAAATGAAAAAAAGCTATTGACAAATTCCGCAGGTATGCTATAATACAGAAGCTGTCCAAACAGCGAACCAAATATGGGGGTATAGCTCAGCTGGGAGAGCGCTTGAATGGCATTCAAGAGGTCAGCGGTTCGATCCCGCTTATCTCCACCAAAAGCTCGAAAGAGTGAAGAAAAACCTTGAAATCATCTGATTTCAAGGTTTTTTCTTTTTCAAAAGTGGAAAAATCGCAGTATTTGCAAAAGGCACCTGTGCGCTTGATTTTTGATGGAAATTTTGAAAATCAAGAGGTCAGGTACGATGAAGAAAATCAGGATGAATTTCACCGCCACATTGGACGAAACCTTTGCCGATTTCATCCTTTCCCGCAGGGCAAAAGGACTTGCGGAAAAGACGCTGGAAAGCTATTCTTCCCAATGGAAAGCCGTGGCGCGGCACTTAGACACGGGGACGGACATTGCCGCGCTCCAAAAGGCAGATTGGGACGCTATGATTGTTTCCATGCGGGACGCTGGGCTTTCGCCAAACAGTATCAACAGCTACACGCGGGTTCTGAAATCCTTTTTCTCTTGGTGCAACGAGCAGGGGCTGACCCGTCTGAATATCCCCCTGTACAAGGCCGAGGAAACCGTAAAGGAAACCTATTCGGATGCGGAGCTGACCGCACTTCTGAAAAAGCCCGACATTCGCAAAACGACCTTTGCGGAATATCGGGACTGGGTGATTGTCAACTTTCTTTTAAACTGCGGGAGCCGCGCCGCGACGGTCAGGGCGATACAAATTCGGGACGTGGATTTGGACGGCGGCGTTGTGTTCTACCGCCACACGAAGAACAGAAAAGCACAGGTCATTCCCCTTTGCAGCCCCATGATTGCCATTCTGCGGGAGTATGGGCGTTACCGTGGCGGGGAGCCTACGGATTATCTCTTTTGCACGGAAACGGGAACACAACTGACGGAGAACGGCTTGCGGCAATCTATCGCAAGATACAACATGCGGCGCGGAGTGCAAAAAACTTCTATTCACCTGTTCCGCCACACATTCGCGCGGAAATATCTGATTGACTGCGGCGGGGATGCGTTCACGCTCCAAAAGCTCCTTGGACATTCCACCCTTGCTATGACAAAACACTATTGTGCCATTTACGACGCAGACTTAACAAAGAACTACGACAACTTTTCCCCGCTGGCGCAAATGAAAGCGAGCGGCGCGAAAATCAAAATGACCGCTAAAGGCCGCTGACGGCTTACCACGGGGCGCGTGGGTGGCGGCGGTATTTAATCTCTGTCAGACAACGGAAACGGAGCGGGAAGTGCAAACCTCCCGCTCCTACTGCGTTTTATCAAAATACAAATGGCTCGTCCTTGATTGCTCCATAAGCAAAAGGATTGACCCCCAATTCACTACGGAGGAAATACGTTAATTCTTCCGCCGCAATGAGAATATCGTCATATTCTTCTTTCTTTTGGTCAGCTCTTATCTGCGTATAGACCGCGTTCAGGCTGTCCAGCATTTCCGAAGTTGTCATTAAAATTCAAACCTCCGTTCTGACGGCGCGGGAGAAACCTGTTTCT